>NZ_JBGCUN010000001.1:1603202-1923842 GCF_041103235.1 Yoonia sp. R2331
GACAGGCAGTTCCTGTTCCAGCGCGGTTTGCAGGTCGGGCAATTTGTCCTCGGGCGTGGGCGCATCGGCGTAGAGCGGGACGTATTTGGCCGCAGCCGCGCGCCCGACCAGAAGGCGCTGCCGCAAAAGCCGGGTGTTGGAGCGTTCGGAGGTTTCCGGCACCCAGCGTTCATCGGTGAGCATCACATGCACCCGGTCCCAGTCGAGCCGCGCATCGCAGATGCTGTCAAAGATCGGCCCCGGCGTGGTGCCGCCGGGCACCGCAAAGGAGGCGTGGTCGTGGGTCAGCAGCGTATTCTCAAGCTCGCTCGCGAGGGTGTCCGCGAGGTCGATCATCATCATTTCGCTGTCGGGATATTCCTTGAAGTCCATCACGTTACCCTTTGATTTCCCGCCATTTTCGACCATCACGATGCATCAGCATCATGGCATCTTCCGGCCCGGCGCTGCCCTGTTCATAGGTCTTGGGCACGTCATTGCGTGCCTCCCAGCCTTCGATCAGCGGGTCGGTCCAGGCCCATGCGGCCTCCACCTCGTCGCCGCGCATAAAGAGCGTCTGGTTGCCACGGATCACGTCCATGATCAGCCGTTCATAGGCGTCGGCTGCGTCTTCGACATCATCGCCAAGCGCGTCGGCAAAAGTCATATCAAGCGGCACGTCAATCAAGCGCATCCCGCCGGGCCCCGGTTCCTTGATCGTGACTTGCAGGTCCATGCCTTCGTTGGGTTGCAGACGAATGGACAGAATATTGCGGTGGCGGGAGTGGTCACCTTCAAAGATCGTGTGACCGAGGTCCTTGAACACCACGTCGATGGAACTGACCCGCGCCTTCATCTTTTTGCCGGTACGCAGGTAGAACGGCACCCCGGCCCACCGCCAGTTGGAGATGCCGCATTTCAGCGCGATGAAGCTTTCGGTGAAACTTTTGGGGTTTTCGGCGTCGTCACGATAGCCCGGCGCGTCACCGTCAGCCTCGTACTGGCCGCGCACGATGTGGTGCGGCTCTACCGGGTCAAGCGCGCGGATCACCTTGAGCTTTTCGTCGCGCACTTCGTCCGCGCCAAAGCGGCTGGGCGGTTCCATTGCGATCAGGCACAACAGCTGCATCAGGTGGTTTTGCACCATATCGCGCATCGCACCAGATTTGTCGTAATAGGCCCCGCGCCCGCCGACCCCGACGGTTTCGGCCACGGTGATTTCGATGTGATCGACGTAGTGGTTGTTCCACAAGGGTTCGAACAACACATTGCCGAAACGCACGGCCATCAGGTTCTGGACGGTTTCCTTGCCCAGATAATGGTCGATCCGGTAGATCTGCTTTTCCTTGAAATGCGCGGCCAGCGTTTCGTTCAATTCCTGCGCCGAGGCGAGGTCACGGCCAAAGGGTTTTTCGACCACGATGCGGCTGTTTTTATCCGCGATCTTATGCTTGTGCAGCCGTTCGGCCAGCGCGCCAAACAAGCTGGGCCCGACCGAGAAATAGAACGCGCGAACCATGTTCTTGCGCATCATGCCCGCCAGTTCGGACCATCCGCCGTCGCCCATCGCGTCAATGGCCACATAGTCGAGCTGCGCCAGAAACGCCTCAAGCTTGGCGGTGTCTTCTTTTTCCTCGCCGCCAAATTCAACGATGGCCGCACGGATCATGTCGCGGTAGCCGTCAGCATCCATGTCAGAACGTGCCGCACCAATGATCCGGCTTTCATCGGGCATCTGACCCGCACGGAAGCGCCGGAACAGGCCGGGCAGAATTTTGCGGCGGGCGAGATCGCCCGTTCCGCCAAAAATGACCAGATCAAAATTTTCAACCGGGATGACGCGCGAGACCATGAGCACCCTCTTCGTTTCTATGCGTTAGCGCTAACGCCCTCTTACCAGACCACGGTGCCCTGTCCAGCTTTTGTCAGTGTGAATCGCGGCAAGCGGCTGTACGCGCGCCTGTCTTACGACAAAAAGCGGGAAAGGGTGAAACTTTTGGCACGGTAGCGGCGTGGCTGCACCATAACTCACGGAAGACCGGCAATCCCACTGAGTGTGGCAGGCTAAGCCGGTCAAGGTGTTTCCATAGGCTTGTAGACCCCAATAATGCGGGCCGTGGAACACTGGGTCGCCCTGCGGGGCGGCCCCTTTTTACGCATCGAGTTCGGCGTCCCAGTAAAGGTAGTCCATCCAGCTGTCGTGCATGTAATTGGGTGGAAATTTGCGGCCCATGTTGCGCAGTTCTTCGGCTTGCGGCTGGCGCGGGGTACGGTTGAGGCTGAGGCCGGAATGTTTCAGCAGCCGCGACCCTTTCTTGAGGTTGCAGGGCGCGCAGGCCGCGACAACGTTTTGCCAGCTTGTGATCCCGCCACGGGCGCGCGGCAGCACATGATCGAAGGTCAGATCACCCTTGGCCCCGCAGTACTGGCAGGAAAATTCATCCCGCAGAAACAAATTAAAGCGCGTGAAGGCCACGCGCTTTTGAGGTTTCACATAGTCCTTGAGCACCACCACCGAGGGTATCCTGATCTCGGTCGAAGGTGATCTGACGACCTCTTCATATTCGCTGACGATGTCGACGCGGTCGAGCCAGGCGGCTTTGACCGCCTCTTGCCAGGGCCAGAGCGACAGCGGGTAGTAGGACAACGGGCGATAGTCCGCGTTCAGCACCAGCGCGGGAAAGTGTTTGAGCGCGCCCGGCTCTCGTACAAAGTCTGATCTGAAATCGCCGTCCATCGGTCAAAACATCCTCGCTCTGTCGCCTGCTGCGGTTTCAGAGCGGGAGCCCCGCTCGGTCCGCTTGGGTCAACTATATCTTGCGTCAATCAAAGGGCAAACGCTAAATGAAGTTGTTAGTGTCGCATGTCTGGCCTGCCGATGTGACAGGCCTATGACGGATCACGGGGCGAGTGCCGCAAGGATAGCGCGGCTGGGAAAACAGGTCGCATCGCGCCCTGTGGCCGTCTGCCAGCGTCCGATGGCGCGCCGGGTCTTGTAACCCACCAGACCGTCCGCCCCGCCCACGTCATGGCCCAGTGCAATCAGCGCGGTCTGGATACGGGCCACGTCAGAGCGCAACAGACTGTCGGTGTTGCCCCAGGGTGCAGCGAAATCACCGACGCCGTAAGCGATGCGGTCGCCCACATGGCCCACGAACAGCGCATAAAGATCAGAAGGGTTGTAGCGTTTGAGGACATAAAAGTTTGGCGTGACCAGAAAGGCCGGCCCGTTGCGCCCGGCCGGCAGCATCAAGGAGGCATCGCCCGAAAGCTCATGGGTCGGAAAGGCGCGGCCACCGGGCCGTGTGACCCCATCGGCCACCCATTGGGCGATGGGTTTGCGGTTGTCTGGGCCTTCCAGCCCGCAGGACAGGGTTGGGGGCAGCACGACTTCGAACCCCCAGTCCCGGCCCGGTTGCCAGTCGTGCAGCGCCAGAAAGCTGGCGATGGAGGCAAGCGTATCATCGGCAGAGCCCCAAATGTCGATGCGCCCATCGCCGTTGCCGTCAGCGGCATAGGCCAGATAGCTGCCGGGCATCATCTGCGGCTGCCCCAGCGCGCCCGCCCAACTGGAGCGCAGGTCGGCAAGTGGCACCACACCGGATTGAGCAATGTCCAGCAGCGCCAGTGTCTCGGAGGTGAAATAGGTCGCGTTCGCCCCCATAAAGCCGCGCGTGGCCAGCACCGGGAACGGGTTGTCGCGGATCGCGACCTGACCAAAACCGCTTTCGCGGCCCCAGATCGCAAGCAGGATATGGCCCGGCACGCCGAAGCGGTCTTCGAGCGCGCGCAATGTTGCAGCGTGTCGCGCCGCCAGCTGCGCCCCGATCCGGCCAGAGGCGGCGATGTTGTCGGCGTTGAAATAGCGGGCGGGCGCGCGAAATTCGGCCTGTTTGAAGCCGGTGTCGGCGGGCGGAAAGCCGGGAGGTGCGAGACTGGGCAGGTCCCAGTTGAGTGTCACATTGCCCAGTGTCGCCTCGAACGTGGCGCGGGACACGCCCCGTTCTTCCGCGGCGGGCCAAATCACCTCTTCCAGCCAGGTCTGGAATTGCGCCTCAACCGGCGCGCGGTCTTGCGCGGCCGCAGGTGCGGCGATCAGCAGCGCGAGGATGACCCCGCGCCACATCTTAGCCCAGCCCCAGACGGTCGCGCATGAAGGCCAGCGCCACGGACAACCCATCGGGGGCAATGCCGTGACCGGTGCCTTTCATGACGTGGCCGAACACCTCTTTCCAGCCCGCCCCTTGCAGGGCTTCGGCGGCTTGCGGCATGGATTGCGGCGGCACCACGTCATCCTGATCGCCGTGGATCAGCAGGACCGGCGGGCGGCAGACGACCTCATCCGCCAAGAGTTCGGGCTGCAACAGGCGGCCGGAAATCGCGACGATGCCAGCGACCGGGTCTTCACGCCGGGGCAGCACGTGCAGGGCCATCATGCTGCCTTGGCTGAAGCCCAGCACCATGACCTGTTCGGGCAGCAGGTCTTCGTCAACCATGACGCCATCAAGAAAGGCGTTGAGGTCTTCGGCAGCGCGGAGCTGACCTGCTTGCGCCTCTTCTTCGGATGATCCGTCAATCCACGGGATCGGGAACCACTGGAACCCCATCGGGCTGCCCGCGCAATCCTCTGGCGCATCGGGGGCCAGAAACAGCGTGTCGGGCATATGTTCGCCCAAAGGATCAGCCAGCCCCAGAAGGTCAGCGCCATTGGCCCCGTAGCCATGCAGGAAAATCACCGCAGATCGTGTTTCCCCAGAGACTGGTTCCGTGCGGCCTGCCTGCAATGCGCGTGTCATCTGATCCCCTCGCGTTTTTTCTGATCAGCGTAGTAGGCCCACAAGAGCCGCGCTGCAACCGATCGCCAGGGCGACCAGTCTTCGGATATGGCGCGAAGGGCCTTGTCGGTTGGTCTGTCGGGCAGATCATAGAGCATGCGCGCGCCTTCTTGCAGGGCCAGATCGCCGGGGGCAAAGACATCCGCGCGGCCGAGGCTGAACATCGCGTAAACCTCTGCCGTCCAGGTGCCAATGCCGGTGACGGCGGTGAGGGTTTTGATGACGGCGGGTGTAGGTGTGTCGCGCAGAGCCACATAGTCGATGCGGGCCTCTGCCAGTGCCTTGGCATAGCGCGCCTTTTGCTGGCTGAGACCCAGGGCGCGCAGGTCGTCGGGCGTGGTGGCGGCGATGCGGGCGGGGTCGGTCATGTCAGCTTCCACCAGCCGCCCCCAGATCGCATTGGCCGAGGCGACGCTGACCTGTTGGCTGACAATGGCGTTGAGTAATTGGTCAAATCCATCCGGCTTGCGCCGCAGTGGCAGCGTACCGACCTGATCCAGCGCCTGCGCGATGCGGCTGTCACGCGCGGCCAACCACGCAGCGCCTTCGGCCACGCAGGCATCCGTCTGGATGATACGCCCTACGCCTGCGCCCATGCCACAGCCTTTGCCACGGTGGTCAGGATCAGGCCGGGCGGCGGTGCTGGCCGTTTGATCATCAGGACCGGGATGCGCAGCTGGCGCGCGGCGTCGAGTTTCGACCGGCTTGCCTGCCCGCCCGCGTTCTTGACGACTAGCCAATCCACAGACAGCTTTTGAAACAGCGCCACTTCATCCGCGACCGAAAAGGGCGGACGCCCGATCAGAAAGTCGCCACCCGCAAAGGGAAACGGCCCATCGGGCGGGTCGATCTGGCGACAGATCACGCGCCGTCCGGTCAGGTTGGCAAAGCGGTGCAACGTTTGCCGTCCGGTCGCCAGAAACACGGTCTCGCCTTTGGGGATGTGGCTTATGGCCTGATCTTCTTGGTCGAGCGCAATCCATCTGTCCCCCGGTCCCGGTTCCCACGGCGGGCGCAGATACGCGGCATATGGCAGGTTGCGCAGCGCACAGATCCGTGCCGTCCGTTCCGAGATGCGCGCAGCAAAGGGGTGCGTGGCGTCCAGCACGCGGGTGATCCGATGTTGATCGAGGTAGTCCCCAAACCCGTCCGCCCCGCCAAAGCCGCCAATACGCGTTGGCAGATCAAGTGCGTCGGGCGCACGGGTTGCCCCGGCGAGCGAGGCAATGGCGTCAACCCCGGCAGCGGCCAGATCAGAGGCGATGCGCTTGGCCTCTCCGGTGCCAGCAAGCAGCAAAAGCGTCATGCGCTGGCCTGCGCGATAATCTTGCCCGCGCGGTCGATCAAGACGATATCGAGCGTCTCGGGCCCCTGCCCGTCACAAAGCGCCATTGCCGCCTGCGCTGCGCGTGTTGCGACCTGTTGCGCCAGCGGCGGGCCTGCGATTTCATAAGCCTCAAGCGCGGTGTTGGCATCAGCCACACGCGGGTCATCCGCCCATGTGGCCAGCAGCGCGAAATCCACCTGAGAGCGCCCGGAGTGCAGGTCACTGGCCCCCTGCGCCAGTTTGGTCAGCTTGCCGATGCCGCCGCCGATGGTCAGCCGCCCGACCGGGTGACGGCGCAGGTATTTTATCATCCCGCCCGCAAAGTCGCCCATATCCAACATGGCATGATCGGGCAGCCCATAAAGCCCCTGCACCACCCGTTCGCTGGTGGCCCCGGTGCAGCCCGCCACATGGGTCAGCCCATCGGCACGGGCCACATCAATCCCGCGATGGATCGATGCGATCCAAGCGGCGCAGGAAAACGGGCGCACGATCCCGGTAGTGCCCAGAATGGACAACCCGCCGGTGATGCCCAGCCGTGGGTTCCAGGTCTTTTGCGCGATGTCCGCCCCGCCGGGGATGCTGACGGTCAGGGTTACATCGGGTGCTTTGCCAAAATCGGCGGCAAGTTCAGCCACCACCTCATCCATCATGGCGCGCGGCACAGGGTTGATCGCGGGTTCGCCGACCGCAATGGGCAGGCCCGCTTTGGTGACAGTGCCGACACCTTCGCCCGCCTGAAACACCACGCCGCCGGACGAGGCCGCGACGCGCACCTTGATCATCGCCCCGTGGGTTACATCGGGGTCATCCCCTGCGTCCTTGATGATGCCCGCTTCGGCCCAGCCTGCGCCCGCGTCACGGTGTGAAATTTCAAAGGTCGGAATCTCGCCCATTGGCAGCGTGATCGTCACGGTCTGCGGCCAGTCACCGCCCCACAAACGCAACAACGCCGCCTTGGTGGCGGCGGTCGCACAAGCGCCCGTGGTCCAGCCCCGGCGCAGTTCACCTGTTGGTTTGCGGCTCATGCGCGGACTATAGCAAGCCAAGACATGCCGCCAAGCGCCAAAGCTGTGTCGCAACATGGCTTTTCGCGGCCCGCGATTGGGTGCATAACCGACCACATGACAGGTACACCAACATTGCCCGGCCATGATTGGCCCAAGCTTGAGCCCGGCTGGGTCTGGCTGTGTGGTGCAGGCCCCGGTGATCCGGGGCTGCTGACGCTGCACGCGCTGAACGCGCTTGGGCAGGCGGATGTGGTGATCTATGACGCGCTGGTGCAAGAGGCGATCCTGAATTGGGCGCCGCAAGCGACGCATATCTATGCAGGCAAGCGGGGCGGCAAGCCTTCGGCCAAGCAGCGCGATATCTCGCTGCGGCTGGTGGATCTGGCGCGCGCGGGCAAGCGGGTGCTGCGGCTGAAAGGCGGTGACCCCTTTGTCTTTGGCCGTGGCGGCGAAGAGGCGCAGACGCTGGTGCAGCATGATGTACCGGTGCGGATCATCCCCGGCATCAGTGCGGGGATCGGCGGGCTGGCCTATGCCGGCATCCCGGTGACGCACCGCGACGTGAACCAGTCGGTGACTTTTGTGACCGGCCACGATCAATCCGGCATGACACCGGGATCGCTGAATTGGGACGCAATTTCAAAGGGATCGCAGGTGATCGTCATCTATATGGGGATGAAACATATCGCCCAGATCACCGCCAAACTTATCGCCGCCGGGCGCAGCCTGTCGGAACCTGTGGCTGTTGTCACAACCGCCACAACCGCAGATCAGCAGGTGTTGGAAACCACGCTTGGTACCATCGTTGATGACATCGCGGCCAGTGGCATGGCCCCGCCTGCGATCATCTGCGTGGGCCGGTCGGTGCTGATGCGGCAGGTGCTGGACTGGCAGGGCATGGCCGCAGGGGCGCGCCCGCGCAACATTGACCCCTTGGGACGTGGCCGCCCGGCCGAATCCGCCTGAAGCTGATGCGCGCGTCCCCCTTCTTCTGGCCAAAAATATCCCCGCCGGAGGCATCCACCCCCTCCAACCCGCACCGCCGTTTGCCGCGGGACGCAGAATTTTTGAAAATTCTGGGGCGCCCGTGGGACTGATCCTCGCCGCCCCTGCCTCTGGCTCTGGCAAGACCACGATCACGCTCGGCGTGCTGCGTGCGCTGGCGCAACGCGGCGTGGCGGTACGCGCGGCAAAATCAGGTCCTGACTACATTGATCCGCAGTTTCACGCCGCCGCCTGCGGCGCGCCTTGTTTCAACCTTGATGCCTGGGCAATGACGCCCGCGCGGATCAAGGACGCGGCCGCCGGCACCGAGCCACTGTTGATCGAAGGTGCGATGGGGCTTTTTGACGGCGCGCCGCCGGATGGCAAAGGCGCGACCGCGGACCTTGCGCGCATTCTGGACCTGCCCGTGGTGCTGATCGTCGATGCGGCATCCATGGCGCAATCCATTGCACCGCTGGTGGCGGGATTTGCCGCCCATGACCCCGCAAACACTATCGGCGGTGTCATTCTGAACCGGGTCGGATCCGCACGGCATGCGCGGATGCTGACAACCGCGCTGGCCCCAACCGGCATCCCGGTGATTGGCACGGTGATGCGCAACCCGGACCTTGCACGCCCGTCGCGGCATCTGGGGTTGGTGCAAGCGGGCGAGATGCCAGATCTGGAGAATTTCCTGAACCGCGCCGCAGATGTGATGGCAAGTTCGATTGACCTTGACGCGCTGCTGGCGCTGGGCCGCCCGATCCAAAGCACAAGCCCACTGCGCAGCGACAGGTTTCGCGGGCTGCAAAAGGGGCAGTCGCTGGCCATTGCGCGGGATGCGGCGTTTTCGTTCAGCTATGCCTATGACCTGGCACTTTACGCCCATATGGGTGTTGACCTGCGCTATTTCTCGCCGCTTGCTGACGACCCTGTCCCCCAGGCCGACCGGATCATCCTGCCCGGCGGCTATCCAGAGCTCCATGCCGCCCGGCTGGCAGCGGCGCAAACCTTTATGACCAGCCTCAAGAGCGCCGCAGAAACCACTGATATATATGGCGAATGTGGTGGATATATGACCTTGGGTGAGACCTTGACCGATGCTGATGGTGTGCGCCACAAGATGGCGGGTCTGCTCAAGCTCGACACCAGCTTTGCCACCCGCAAGCTGCATCTGGGCTATCGCACCTTGCACAAACATGGGCAGTCGCAACCCGCCTTCAGGGCGCATGAGTTCCACTATGCCACCACGCTGCGTGCCGAAGGCACGCCCCTTTTTGACGCCTTTGATGCAGAAGGCACGGCCCTTGGGCCAATGGGACTGCAAGAGGGGCGCGTGTCAGGGTCATTTGCGCATATTGTGTCAGGTACATAACGACCGTTGCACCCCGGCGCAGACAGGCATACCGATGGCGCCATGGAACATGTGAACGACACTCTCGCCCGGCGCAACGTCGCTGTGCTGGTCGCGGCGCAAGCGCTGCTTGGCAGCCAGATCACCATGATTTTCGTGGTGGGCGGGTTGGCCGGGCAACAATTGTCGCCGCTGGCTTGTTTTGCGACGCTGCCCATCTCTCTTATCGTTTTTGGGTCAATGACAACCGCGCCCTGGCTGAGCCCGTTCATGCAGCGCTATGGTCGTCAGATGGGGTTCTATGTGGGTGCCCTTGGCGGGTTGATCGGATCGGCCATTTCGGCCTACGCCATCACTGTCAGTAGTTTTGCGCTGTTTCTCGTGGGCTCTTACCTGACAGGTATCTATATGTCCGCACAGGGTTTTTTCCGTTTCGCGGCGGCTGACACCGCTTCTGACGCGTTCCGGCCCAAGGCCATTTCCTATGTGCTGGCGGGGGGGCTTGTCTCTGCCATTATCGGGCCGCAGCTGGTGAGCCTGCTGACGTTCAACAACCCGGACGCCACTGTGATGCGCTATCTGCCGGTCTATTTCGCGGCGATGGTGCTGAATGTGATCGGCATGGCGCTGTTCGTATTTCTGCGCATCCCAAAGCCTGCAGCGGCAGCACCCGGTGATGACCGGGGCCGAACGATTGGGCAATTGCTGACGACGCCACGCATTGCCGTCGCGGTGATCTGCGCGATGGTGAGTTATGCATTGATGAACCTTGTCATGACCTCGACCCCGCTGGCGGTTGTGGGCTGCGGCTATGGTGTCACTGATGCCTCGAACGTGGTGATGGGCCATGTGTTGGCGATGTTCGCACCATCCTTTTTCACCGGCCATCTGATTGCTCGCTTCGGGGTGGAGCGGATCATGGGGCTGGGGCTGGTCATTCTGGCCGCCGCTGGCGTTGTTGCCTTGCAGGGCGTGGAGTTGACCAATTTCTACATCGCACTGGTGCTGCTGGGGCTTGGCTGGAACTTTGGTTTCATCGGCGCCACCACAATGCTGGCCAGCGCCCATTCCCCGGCAGAGCGTGGCCGGTTGCAAGGGGTCAACGACATGATCGTCTTTGGCATGGTCACGGTGGCCAGCCTCGCCTCTGGCGGGTTGATGAATTGTGCGGGCGGCACTGCGGTTGAGGGCTGGAACGCGGTCAATATCGCGATGGTGCCATTTCTGGCACTGGCCGGTGGATCGCTGATCTGGCTGGTGCGCCGGAGCCGCGTGGCAGCCTAGCCCGGACAGGCGGGCATGTCTTGCGGCGGGCGCTGCAACGCTTTGCCCGGACCAAACATGGTTTCAAAAGCCGCGAGGCGATTGGGAATGTTCTGCGTCAGCCAATCAAGCACATCATCGGGCAGCCGGTCGGGATGCTGGAAATAGGTCATGGCAAACAGGGCAGTTTCGGCCACGTCCTCTTTTTCCGGGTTTGCAGCGGCGTATTCCGTCACAAAGACACCATCGCCGCGCTGGGCCGCGATCCAGGGCCGTGATCGGCCAAATGTCAGATCGAGCGTGACATGGGTGCTTTCGTGAAAGACGGTTTCTTCCAAATCGTTGGTGGCGATGCGTTTGGCCACATTGGCATCATAGACCACGAAAAACCCGCCCTCGGCCTCTTCAAAAGCGGTTTCATCGCCGGCGTGGACCACGACGTGGTTCAGCCGTCCGCGCATGAAACTGGGCAAGCGGCCCAGCGGGCCGGTGAGTTGTCGGGCGACGGTTTCGGCCCGGTCGCCAAGGTCGGGATGTGTCCAGATTTCGATGGTGGTGCCATCGGTAAAGCTGGCAGAGAACACCTGCACGTTGTCCACGAAAAGCTGATCGTTGCGCTTGTCAGGCATTTCCTGCCGGGATGCGCCAAGGGCCGTCAGGCAGTGAAAGGCGCTGGGATCATCGCTGTGGATGAAGTCGATGTCGTTGGACGTGACAGAGCTGTCAAAAAGCGGGTCTGCCCATGTCGCCGTGCCAATCAGGCAAAGTGCTGCGGCCAGTTTCGCCACCTGTTTTGACGTCATCGCATCCATCCGCGCAAAGCTACATAGGTGAAGCGCAGGTTACCGGGTGACAGCGCCCCGTCAACAACGCGCTGCGGGCTGGCGATGGCCTGTTGCAGGACCGGACGTGCGGCCCAGCCCGAGAGCAGCGCAGGTGCGGCCGCGGGCGAGATCGTCGCGCGGGCGGCAGCGGCGCGGTTGAGGTGATCAAGGCCCTTTTGCGCCAGATCCCGCACCCCTTGCGGGGTGCCGTCGATCAGCGGAATGCGGCTGCGGCTTTCCAGTTCCGGCACAGCCCGAAGCAAGTTGGCGATGCCCACCCCGGTGGCAAAATCGCGCACGGGTTGTTCCTCTGCCGGTCCCAGCAGGCGCGCGGCGGTCCACAAGAGCCCGCCTGAGGTGGCGTTGATATATTCATCCAGGTGGGCTGCGTCCTCAAAGGCGTCTTTGTAGACGTCCCAACGGCGCGCGGCCACAAGCGCGTCTAGGCTTGCGGCCCCGGCGGGGTCCAGCACATCGGCAAGGGCATCGACGATTTCGTGTTTGCGCGGAGTGGCGTCGCTGCCGATTTCGTCCAGCGCGTCACGCCACCATTGCAGGCGCATTTCCGCGATCATCGGTTCCTGCGTGACCCAAGGGGCGCGGCTGACTTCGACGTTGAAGGCAAAAAGCGGAAAGAGCACGCGGCGCGCGGGTACGGGTGCGGCCATGACGGCGCGAAAGCGGTCCGGGTCGGCGCGTTCGACCAATGCGGCGCAGGCGGTCAGGCTCATGCCCGGGTCACCACGCAAAGCTCATAACCGGTTTCATCCTTGGCGGCTTGCCAATCGGTCAGTTCCTGTGCGCCTTCGTCAAGCACTTTGATTAGGGCTGTGTCGGCACCGGGACGGAGCTTTGCGATCCGCGCCATCATCGGGTCGTAATAGGCGTGCCATGCGGCATCGGTTAGCGGGCGGCTGGCAGTCAGGCGGAACCCGGCGGCGGTGATCTGCTGGGTGATCTGGCGACGGTTGGGGGTCTCGCCCTCGCCCGCCCACATGGCCTGTGCGGTGGCCGAAGGCGTGTCGGTGAAATAGGCCGGTGTCGTAAAGGCGATGGTGCCGCCCGGTGCCAGGGCTGCATTCCAGTTCTGCAAGCTTTGCGTGATGCCGGCAAAGTAGATCGCCCCGGCGCACCAGATCAGGTCAAAAGGGCCGGGTTGGGCAAACATGTCGCCTTGGGTGACGGTGACACGGGGATCATCAGCAAAGGTTGCGGCTCCTTCGGCGGCGAAATGCGCCTGCCAGTCGACGCCAATCAGTGTGGCGGGTGCGAAAGTGTCGAGAAGGGTGCCGATGTCGGCCCCCGGCCCGCAGGCCCCGTCAAGGATGCGCCCACCCTTGGGGACATGCGCGTGGTCCGCGACCCAAGCGATGTCCGCAGGCAGCCCCGGCCCTTCGCGCGGCAAGTCGCGGTGCAGCGTGAAAAAGGCGCTTGGTTTAGCCAACGGCCCCATCCCGAATGAGTTTCCAGTTGATTGCATCAACCAATGCGTCAAAGGAGGCATCCACGATATTGGCACTGACGCCCACGGTGGACCAGCGCCGTCCCTGCCCGTCTTCACTGTCGATGATGACGCGGGTCACGGCTTCTGTCCCGCCGTCGGTGATGCGGACCTTGAAGTCAACGAGCTTCATATCCGCGATCATGCCCTGATAGCGACCCAGATCCTTGGCAAGTGCGCGGGCCAGCGCGTTGACCGGGCCCTGATCGGATCCATCTGGTCCGATGCTTTCGCTGACGTTGAGGAATTTATGGCCGTCGACCTTGGTCACGACCACAGCCTCTGAGATGCTGACCATCTGGTTGTACTTGTTGCGGCGGCGCTCAACGGTGACGCGGTAGCGCTTGATCTCAAAGAAGGTGGGCAAGGTGCCCAGTTCCGCGCGGGCCAGCAGCTCAAACGAGGCTTGTGCGGTGTCATACGAATAGCCGCGCGCCTCTTGTTCCTTGATCCGTTCCAGGATGCGCGGCAGCGCGGGGTTATCGGGCGCGACGTCGAGCCCCGCCTCTGCCAGCCGCTGGCGCAGGTTGGACTGGCCCGCCTGATTAGACATGGGCACGATGCGGGCATTGCCCACAAGGCCGGGGTCGATGTGTTCGTAGGTGGTTGGGTCCTTGGCAATCGCACTGGCGTGCAGGCCCGCCTTATGTGCAAAGGCGCTGGCCCCCACATAGGGCGCCTGTTTCGTCGGCACCCGGTTGAGGATGTCGTCAAGCGTGCGGCTGGCGCGGCGCAGACCCTTGAGCGCGTCCAGCGTCACGCCGGTTTCAAAGCGGCTGGCGAAGGGCTCTTTCAGCAGCAAGGTCGGGATGATGCTGGTCAGGTTGGCATTGCCACAGCGTTCGCCCAGACCGTTGAGCGTGCCTTGAATCTGTCGCGCGCCCGCCAGCACGGCGGCCAGCGTATTGGCCACGGCGTTTTCGGTGTCGTTATGGGTGTGGATGCCCAGATGACTGCCGGGGATACCGCTGTCGATGACATCGGTGACGATGGAAGAGACCTCCTCTGGCAGGGTTCCGCCATTGGTGTCACACAGCACGATCCAGCGCGCGCCAGCGTCATAAGCGGCATGGATCGCTTCGAGCGCGTAAGCGCGGTTGGCCTTGTAGCCGTCAAAGAAATGTTCGGCGTCAAACAGCGCCTCGCGCCCATTGGCGACCAGATGCGCGAAAGAGGCCGCTAGGTTTTCGGTATTTTCCGCAAGCGTGATGCCAAGGGCGGTTTCCACGTGGAACGGGTGGCTTTTGCCAACCAGACAGACGGCCGGTGTGCCCGCATTCATCACCGCCGCCAGCACATCGTCATTTTCAGCAGAACGCCCGGTGCGCTTGGTCATGCCAAAGGCGGTCATGGTGGCGCGGGTTTTGATCCCGGCCTGAAAGAACTCGCTATCGGTGGGGTTGGCCCCGGGCCAGCCGCCTTCGATGTAGTCGACCCCCAGATCATCCAGCGCCTCGGCAATGCGGAGCTTTTCGGTCGTAGAAAACTGCACACCTTGGGTCTGCTGTCCGTCGCGCAGGGTTGTGTCGAAAAGGTAGAGGCGTTCGCGGGTCATTACAGATCCCCCAGTTTGGCAGCGTCGAATCCGGGGCCAGCGGACCAGGTGGCCTGCCCGCCGACATCCGTCACCTGCACACCGGCAGCATTGAGGATATCACGCACCTCGTCGGCGGTTGCCCAATCCTTATCCGCGCGCGCCTGCGCACGGGTCGCCAACAGCGCATCGACACGCGCGGCAACGGCGGGCGTGACATCTGGCCCTGCCTCGCCACCCTCAAACATCGGGATGGCGGACCAGTCGTTGACCAGCCCCAACATCTCTAGCCCATGCGCGAAACCGGCCAGTGCCTGCGGCGTGCGCCCTTTGGACAGCACATGGAGCCGGGCAATCGCACCGGGGGTGTTCATGTCATTGGCCAGCACGCCGATAAATTCGTCATCCGCCTGCCATTTGCCATCCGCCTGAAGTGCCGCGACCAGTTGCGGACCAAACCCATGGCCGTGCAGGATGCCATACCACTTGCGCAGGGTCGCTTCTGCCTCGGTGCGCTTGGCTTCGGTCCAGTCCATAGGCTTGCCGTAGTGGGTGGTCAGATAGACCATGCGAATGACTTCTCCCGGCACGCCCTGATCCAGCAGATCGCGCACGGTGAAGAAGTTGCCCAAGGATTTGGACATCTTCTTGCCTTCGACCTGCAGCATCTCGTTGTGCAGCCAGACGCGGGCAAATTCGCCATTCGGGTGCGCGCAACGGGACTGGGCAATCTCGTTTTCGTGGTGCGGAAATTGCAGGTCATTGCCGCCGCCGTGAATGTCGAAGCTTTCACCCAACAGCGCCTTGGACATTGCTGAGCATTCAATGTGCCAACCGGGTCGCCCGTAGCCCCAAGGACTGTCCCATCCCGGCACCCCATCGGGTGAAGGTTTCCACAACACAAAGTCCATCGGGTCGCGTTTATAGGGCGCCACTTCGACCCGCGCGCCTGCGATCATGTCGTCAACCGAGCGGCCCGAGAGGCTGCCATAGTCCGGGTCGCTGGCGACCGAAAACAGCACATGGCCTTCCGCCTCATAAGCATGGCCCTTGGCGATCAGATCAGCGGACATCTCGATCATCTCTTGGATGTAGTTTGTCGCGCGGGGTTCATGCGTCGGGCGCATCGCACCCAGCGCGTCCATATCCGCGTGATACCAGCCGATGGTCTCTGCCGTGATGTCACCAATCGCACGGCCCGTTTCAGCAGCGCGCGCGTTGATCTTGTCATCGACGTCGGTGAAGTTGCGCACATAAGTGACGTTCCCAGCGCCATAGACGTGGCGCATCATCCGAAACAGCACGTCAAACAGCAGCACATTGCGCGCATTGCCCAGATGCGCGCGGTCATAGACCGTCGGCCCGCACAAATACATGCTGACTTTGCCGGGGATGACAGGTTCAAAATCCACCTTGCGGCGGGTCTTGGTGTTATGGAAACGGATCGGTGTCATAGCGCCTCACGCACGGGTTTTGCCGGCGGGCTTAGCGAAATCAGGATCAATGTGAAACGTGAAAAAGCAGCCCGCTGGAGATCAGCAGGGAATAATGCAGCAAATAATGATGCAGGTCTTTTTCATGGGGCCGGAATAGCAGGCCATGACGGTTGCGTCCAGCATTGATCTAGTCTGCGGCCAATGCCGCCAGTTTGCGGATGGTGTTGAAGTTGCGCGCGGTGAACGTGGTGCCGGTGATGACCTTGTCCATCTTTTCCACCAGTTTCGACCGCCCGATCCCCTCTGGCGCGTGCAGCCAGACGATGCGGTCCATCACCGCCAGCGCCTCTGTCGGGGCTTGCAAGCTGGCGGCGCGCGCCTCGTCCATCGCGGGCGGATCAAAGCAGAAAAACCCGTGTACAAGGTTGCCGGGGTCCGGCGGAAACGGACAGCCAAGGACCGCGGCGCGCAAATCGTCACCAGTAAGCACGAGCACCGCGACATCCACAGCCAGCTTTGCGCGCAAGGCTTTTGCCAGATCATCCGGCGACCCGCTTGCACTGAACACCAGATTGCCCGAGGCGATATAGGTCGTGATGTCCTGCCAGCCCAGATCCGCCGCCTGCGCCCGCAAATCGGCCATGGGCAGCTTGTTCCCACCGCCGACATTCACCCCACGCAAAAGCGCCACATGCCGCATCGCTGATCCTTTCATTGACACCATCGCCCCCATGAACAAAAATAGAACAATTGCAAGTCAGAGGCCAGCCATGTCACGCAAAACGGTCAACGCCATCTGTGCCACCCATCCCGGTGCGACGCTGGATCACAACCTTGGCGAAGGCCATGACAGCTGAAAAATCGGCGGCAAGCTGTTTGCGATCATTGGCGCGTTGGGGGATGTAGTGTCGGTCAAAACCGACAGCGTGGAAACCGCACAGATGCTGATTGATGCCGGTGCCGGCAGCAAGGCGCGTTATCTGCACCGGTCTTGGATATCGGTACCGTTGGGCGCCGACGAAGACGAGCTCCGCCACCGGGTCGCGGTGTCTTATGACATCATCTTTGCGAGCCTGACGAAGAAGGCGCAGGCGGAGATTGTGGGTAGGTGATGGCCGCATGCGTGCCATTGCCACCGGGTGACGGCCGCAACTTTGCAAGCAAAGCCGCTGACCCGCACTGTTGCGTTTGCCTCCGTCAAACGCACTTCTTCTGGCCAGAATAATCCTCGGGGGAGTATGAGGGGGCAGACAGCCCCCTCATCCGCGCCGCCGAAGGGCGGCGCAAAAGATCGTGTGCGGCGCAGCCGCTCTGTTTGGTCAAACCTCAGTCGTATTGCACAACCTCGATCTCTACGCCGTTGTCCTCGTGGAAATAAAAGCGGCGGCCCGGTTCATAGTCCGCATGGGAATGTGTCTGATAACCCTTCGCCTCAATCCTGGCCTGCGTTGCATCCAGATCCTCGACCACGACCGCAATGTGGTTCATCGCACCACGGGTGGCATAGCTGGCATCCGCCTTGGGCACAGTTTGCTCTGGCGCGTGACCCGAATAGACTGCGACATAGCTGGTGTCGGTGCCCACATGAACCGTATAGCCACCGCCATTCATGCTTTCGCCTTCCCAGCGGGTGTGCCAGCCAAAGAGGTCCGACAGAAGTGCCGCAGTGGCGCGCGGGTCGGCCACGGTTATATTCACATGCTCAAGATATGCCATCAGACCACACCCTTCTTCATCCAGTTGCGAAACCGGGCGATCGGTCCCGGCGGCAGTTTTGATCGTTCCACATGAAAGCACCCACAATCAAGGTCATGGCCCCAGCCGATGCCCTCGCGTTGCAGGGCGTTGATGGCACCGGGGTCCACGCAGACCCGCATTGTCCGTTCCTTGGTCATTGTCATTCTCCTCTATTCAAACCTTTGCGAATCTGTTTGTAATTTCTCAAGTGCACTTGAGATCAAGAGGTTTCTTCATGTCCCAGGGCCTGACGATCGGCGATCTGTCGCGGCGCACCGGCTTGGCCGTGTCCGCGATCCGGTTTTATGAAACCCACGGCATCGTGCATCCGGTGCGCAATGCAGGTGGCCACCGGCGCTATGCCCGCGCCGATATCCGGCGATTGTCCTTTGTGATGGCAGCCCAAAAGCTGGGGTTCGCCCTGTCTGACATCGCGGGCCACATGGCGCATCTGCCCGCGCACAAAGCCCCGACCAAGGCCGACTGGACCCGCATCAGCCGCCTGATGCGCGCCGAGATCGAGGCGCGGATCACAGCCCTTGAAACCCTGCGCGACACGCTGGATGGCTGTATCGGCTGCGGCTGTCTGAGCTTGAAATCCTGCGCGCTTTACAACCCCGCTGACGTGCAGGGGCGTGACGGCCCGGGGCCGCGCAAGCTGATGGCTTGACCGCGCCCCAATGGCGTGATCGTCATGGCGCATGAAGCTATCTGATCGCATCACCCGCATCACCGGCGGCGGCTCTGACGGGTGGGACGTGTTTTACCGTGCCCGCCGGATGATTGCCCAAGGTACGCCTGTTTTGGAGCTGACCCAAGGTGAACACGACATCGGCACCGATCCCGTCATTCTTCAGGCGATGCATGATGCAGCCAAAGCGGGGCGCACCGGCTATGCCCCGGTGCAAGGTGACATCGCCTTACGCGTGGCGGTCGCGGACCGGATCGCCGAGGCGTCAGGCGTGCCGACGACCCCGGCCAACATCCAGATCACACCCGGCGGGCAAGCGGGACTGTTCGCCGCCCACCACGCGGTGCTGGATGAAGGCGACACCGCCCTGTTCATTGACCCCTATTACGCCACCTACCCCGGCACCTTGCGGTCGGTCGGTGCGGTGCCACGCGCGGTGCCGACATATGCGCGCCACAGCTTTCAACCCCAGCCCGATGATTTGAGCGCAGCCGCCCCGGGCGCAAGATCGTTACTGATCAACACGCCCAACAATCCCACGGGCGTGGTCTATGACACGCCAACGCTGGATGCGATTGCACAGACTTGCCGGGATCATGATCTTTGGCTGATCTCGGACGAGGTCTATGACACCCAAATTTGGGAGGGCAGCCACGTTAGCCCGCGCAGCTTGCCCGGCATGGTGGACCGCACGTTGGTGGTGGGGTCGATGTCGAAAAGCCATGCGATGACCGGCAGCCGCATCGGTTGGATCTGCGCCGCGCCTGATGTGATCGAGGCGATTTTCAACCTTGCCAACAACACCACCTATGGTGTCGCCAGCTTTGTGCAGGCAGCCGCCCTATTTGCCTTGGAACAAGGCAGCGCGCTGGAAGACAAAGTTGCCGCCCCGTTTCGCCGCCGCCGGGCGCTCGCGTCACAGGCGCTGGCGGGGCAGAATGTGATCCGGCAAATCCCGTCACAGGGGGCGATGTATGTGATGCTGGATATCCGTGCCACGGGGCTGAGCGGCGAGGGTTTTGCCAATGCCTTGCTGGACGCGCATCACATCGCGGTCATGCCCGGCGAAAGCTTTGGCGCGGCGGCGGCGGGTCATATCCGCGTGGCGATGACAGTCGACGATGATGCCTTTGCCGCCGCGCTGGACACGCTTGTGGGCTTTGCCCGGACGCTGGCGGCGCAACACGCGGAATAAACGCCCGTTTTCCGGCAGCAGCCCTGCCGGGAATCGCTTAATCTGCTGCCATGACCTTGTTGATGCCTGATGATCAGACCCTTTATGACGCGCTATTGGCGCGCGATGCCGCCTATGAGGGGCGCATTTGGGTCACTGTCGCATCCACTGGCGTTTTCTGCAGGCTGACCTGCCCCGCACGCAAGCCCAAGCGCGAAAACTGCGCCTTTCATGACAGTCTTGCGGCCTGCATCGCGGGCGGTTTTCGGCCCTGCAAGCGGTGCAATCCGCTGGCGCAGACCGATCCGGCGGTGACGGATTTGCTGGCGGCACTTGAGGCGACCCCGGACCACCGCTGGACGGCGGCGGATGTGGCGGCGCGCGGATATGATGTCGCAACCATCCGGCGCGCATTTCAGCGGCAGTTCGGCATGACGTTCCTTGAAATGGCGCGCCAGCGCAGGCTTGCCACCGGGTTTACGACGCTGGTGTCAGGTGCGCGGGTGATTGATGCGCAGATTGATGCGGGATTTGAAAGCGCGCAGGCCTTTCGCGACGCCTTTGCCCGACAGATTGGGCTGAACCCCGGTGCGTTTCGGCGCAATGCGCGCATCCGCGTCGATCAGATCAGCACGCCTTTGGGCACGATGGTCGCCGCCGCTGACGCGACGCATTTGCACCTGCTGGAGTTCTTCGACCGCAAGGCCCTGCCTGCAGAGATGGCGCGGCTGTACAAGCTGATCAGGGGTGACATCGGCTTTGGTCGCACGGGCGTCACCGATCAGACAGAAACCCAGCTTGCCGCGTATTTTGCCGGACGCGACGCCCGGTTCACCGTGCCGCTGGCCTTGCATGGCACGCCCTTTACCCGGTCGGTCTGGCAGGCCCTGCAGGACATCCCGGCGGGTGAAACTCGCAGCTATGCGGCACTTGCGGCGGGCATGGGGCGCCCCACCGCCACCCGTGCCGTGGCCCGCGCAAACGGCGCCAACCAGATTGCCATATTGATCCCCTGTCACCGAATTCTGGGCGCGGATGGCAGCCTGACGGGCTATGGCGGCGGGCTGTGGCGCAAGGACCGATTGATCGCAACAGAACACCAGTACAAAGGACGACACCATGAGCTTTCGTGACCTCCATCAACCCGGCAACCCGCTGGTCATGCTGAATGTTTGGGATGCGGGAAGTGCGCGCGTGATGCACCGGCTGGGCGCGCAGGCGCTGGCAACATCATCCGCAGCACTGGCCTATACATTGGGCCGCCCCGATGGCGGCACGATCAGCCGAGAGGACAGTCTGACCCATGCGCAGGACATCGTGGCGGCAACGCCGCTGCCGGTACAGGGCGATTTCGAGAACGGCTTTGGCGATGATCCCGACACCTGCGCAGAGACCGTGCGCATGGCTGCAGAGGTGGGGCTGGCGGGCATTTGCATCGAAGACACGATGTTTCCCAGTGGCAATGCCTACGCCTTTGATTTGGCGGTTGAACGGATGCGCGCCGCAAGTGCGGCAGCGCGTGCCTTGCCGGGGGATTTCGTGCTGACCGCACGGGCCGATGGCATTCTGACGGGCGCTTATGACACGGACGAGGCGATCCGCCGCATCGTGGCCTTTGCCGCAGCCGGGGCCGATTGCCTGTATGCGCCTTTGCCGCCTGATATGGATGCTTTGGCGCAGATCGTGGCCGCTACCGACAAGCCGGTCAACGCATTGGTCGCGGGGCGGTTCACCAAGCAAAGCCGCGCCGATTTCGCGGCCATTAGGGTGGCGCGCCTGTCGATCGGGTCGTCACTGGCACGGGTCACGCACCGCGCGATCCATGACATCGGGGCCGCGATGATCGGTGGGGATTTCACAGGCCTGAAGGCGGGGATCAGCAGCGCGACGATTGACGCGCTGCTGAAAGATCAAAGTTAGAAAGTAAAGCCGACGCGGACGCTGGCGGTTGTCGCCTCGATATCGGTGCCGCCGCCGTTGAAGTCGTCAAACTGGTGTTGCAGCACTTCGGCGCCGAGACGGATGTTCGGGGCGACCTGATAGTCCACGCCCAGACCGGCAAAGTAGCCTGTATCATCCGCCTCAAGCGCGCCAGAGGAATAGGCCTGTGCCGCACCGGCGGTCACGTAAGGCAGCCATTGGCCTGCGTCGTAACCGGCGCGGACCTTGGCCCGGGCGACGCCATCAAGGTTGATACCGGTGGCGGCATCGGTGATCTCGGTTGCGTCATATTCCAGCTCTCCGCCCAGCACGAAGGACCCAAGATCGTAAAGGTAGCCAGCGTGCACACCGTAGGTGTAATCTTCTGTGTCGTCAGAAAAGCCGTCGGCGTTCAGCTGGCCATAGCCGAGGTTGGCACCAGCATAGAACCCGGTCCAATTGCCGCCGGTGTAGACCGGTGCGGGGGCCACGGCCACGGGGGCGGGCGGCGGGGCCATCACAGGTTCAGTGATGCCACCGGCGATGGCGGGGGCGGCAAAGAACCCAAGGGCCGCGCTGGTGATCAAAAGACGCTGTTTCATCATATTCTCCATTCTGGAACATTGCGTGCCCCTCACATCTGTGCGCGCACCTGCACGTTCAACCGCCTCACGGGGGTGTGAATTTTCGCCAGCAAAAACTTGCGATTACGCAGATATGCTGGGCGGAAAAAGGCGCATCGGCTTGGGCCTGTGCGATGTTTCGCCGGGCGTGAGCGGGCGCTGGCAAGCCTTTGCCCATCGCACGCCACCCCCCTTGAAGCCGCGATGTCGCAAACAAAGCCCGATGTCGCAGACAGGACAGACCCCGCTGCTGCCCGCGCCAGACTGGGGGTGCATGAGGAAGAGGAGGTCCGATGCGCCCTGATCGCGTGTTATTCGCAGTGATCACCCGCACCATCGGTGCGCGGCGCGGGCGTGCGGCACGGGGACGACCGGCAGTGGTGCGCCGTTTCTGACTGTTCCTACTTCCATGCGAAAGACACCACATGACCGATACCAAACCCGCAGGCCGCCCTACCCGCTCTGGCGGGCGCGCCGCGCGCACCGCCGCCCGCGCCGCCCCTCTGGCCGAGGCATTGCGCCCGATCCGCGCGGGCCTGAGCGGCGGGCGCTATAACCCGCTGTCCGAGGCGGATGTCGCCGCCATTCATGATGCCGCGCTTGTGGCGCTGGAAGACATCGGCCTGAGCCAGGCCCCGCAGTCAGGCATTGACGCCATGACGGCGGCCGGTGCGATCCTTGGCGATGATGGACGCTTGCGGTTCCCCCGCGCGCTGGTCGAGGACATGCTGGCCGTGGCCTGCACCGATCTGACGCTGCATGGCCGCGACCCCAGGCATGATCTGCAGTTGACCGGCACCCGCGTGCATTACGGCACCGCTGGCGCGGCCGTGCATATGGTGGATGTGCTGGGCCGGATTTACCGCGAGAGCACTTTGCAGGATTTGCATGATGCCGCGCGGATTGTGGACCAGCTGGACAACATCCATTTCCTGCAGCGCCCGATGGTGGCGCGCGATATTGTCGATAACCGCGAGATGGACCTCAACACGGTTTACGCGACCGTGTCGGGCACGACCAAGCACATCGGCACGTCCTTTACCGAGCCGGATTTTGTGCCCGATGCGATCGAGATGTTGCACATGATGGCCGGGGATGAGGCGACCTGGCGTGCGCGACCATTTGTGAGCAATTCCAACTGCTTTGTGGTGCCGCCGATGAAGTTTGCGACCGAAAGCTGTCAAGTGATGGAGGCGTGCATCGCCGGTGGGATGCCTGTGCTGTTGCTGTCTGCCGGTCAGGCGGGTGCCACGGCGCCTGCGCCCATTGCCGGGGCCATCGTGCAGGCGGTGGCAGAGTGTCTGGCCGGTGTGGTTTACGTCAACAGCATCGCACCGGGGCATCCGGCGATCTTTGGCACATGGCCGTTTGTGTCGGACCTGCGGACAGGTGCGATGTCAGGTGGATCGGGCGAGCAGGCGCTGCTGACCGCAGGCTGCGCGCAGATGCATCGGTTCTACGGGCTGCCCGGCGGGGCCGCAGCGGGGATCGCGGACGCCAAGCTGCCCGATATGCAGGCCGGGTGGGAACAGATGGGTTCCAACGTCATGGCGGGGCTTGCCGGGTTGAACATGGTCTATGAGGCGGCGGGCATGCATGCGTCTTTGCTGGGGTTCTGCCACGAGTCGCTGATATTGGGCGATGATCTGTTGGGCCAAGCGATGCGCTGTGTCCGCGGGATCGAGGTCAACGAAGAGACGCTGGGGCTGGAGACAATGCGCGATGTCTGTCTGAACGGGCCGGGGCATTATCTGGGGTCGGATCAGACGCTTGCCTTGATGCAGACCGAATATGTCTATCCCGCGACGGCGGACCGGTCATCGCCCAAGGAATGGGAAGAGCGGGACAAGCCTGATCTGATCGCCAATGCAATTGCGCGCAAAGAGAAGATCCTGGGCAAACGCGCCACGGCACGGCTGGACCCGGTGACCGATCAGGCGATCCGGGCGCGGTTCAACATTCATCTGTCAAACTGACGGCTGCGCGGGGCGCCAGATTTTTTGAAAAATCTGTCTCGGGGGCCAGCCCCCGAACCCCCGGGATTATTTTGGCCAGAAGAACAGGGGACACGCAGTAGCCCGCCGCGTGCGGGAAAGCCCGTCAGGTCGCGCAGCGACCTGACGCGTGCGGGAAAGCGACTTTGCTTGCAAAGTTGCGGCCGTCACCCGGTGGTAATAGCGCGCAAACGGCCATCACCCGGTGGCAATGAAGCTCTGCCATTCCAACCGGCCCATCACCCCTACCCGCGCGGCACGCTCAACGTCCCGCCACAGACCGCAGCCCGGACGCCTGTTGTGCCCGGACAGGACGTCGGAAGTCCGCGCGCCACGCGCACGGCGAGGTAGGCAAAGGCTTGCGCTTCGAGCATGTCACCATCAAGACCGGCATCCTCGACCGGTTTCACGGCGCAATCCACAGCTGCTGCAATCATCTGCATCATCACGGGGTTGTGCCGCCCGCCGCCTGTCACCCAGAGCGTTTGCGGCAATTGCGGGCAGTGTTGCATCCCTTCGCTGACCGCGATCGCGACAGCCGCCGTCAGGGTTGCGGCGGCGTCAGCATCGCTGAGCCCGGCGCAGTCCTTTGCGAGCGCGGCGAAAGCATCGCGATCCAGAGATTTGGGCGGCATGCGGAAGAAAAATGGGTGCTGCATGAAACGGGTGATGATGTCTTCGTCCACCTGACCTTGTGCGGCCAGTCTGCCGCCTATGTCGTAAGGCAGATTCACACGGGACTGCATCATGTCATTGAGCGGGGCATTGGCAGGGCCGGTGTCAAAGGCCAAGAGCGCGCCATCCGCCTCTGGCCGGTCAGCGGTGGGATCAACCCACGTGAGGTTGCCGACCCCGCCGAGGTTCAAGAAGGCACAAGGTGCAGTCGCCCCGATGAACCGGGCCAGTGCCCAGTGATAGAAAGGGGCCAAGGGCGCGCCCTGCCCGCCGAGTTTCACATCAGCGCTACGAAAATCCCAGACCACGGGTTTGCCCAGCGTTTCGGCCAGGGCGGCCCCATCACCCAGCTGATGCGTACCGCGCCCGCCCGGGTCATGAGCCAGGGTCTGGCCGTGAAACCCCACAAGTGCCGCGTCTTCAAACCCGGCCAAGGCGATGGCATGGGCCTTGGCAATGACGGCCGCGGCCTCTGCCAGATCATCGCCGGGCCAGCGGCCCAATGCGGCCTTTAGGATTGCGCGTTCCCGGTCAGAATATTCGCGGTAGGTGCTGTCACCAAAGCCGGTGATGGTCACGCCATCGGTCTCAATCTCTGCGGCGTCTACACCATCCAGCGAGGTTCCCGACATCGCCCCGACTGCCCTGATCGGCCCTTTGATCTTCATGCTCTTTCCCTTGCCCCCATCGGCGCTTATAGAGTGCGCCAAGCAAAGCGCGGGAACAAGCATGACCTACCACCCCAAGTCCGATTTCATGGCCGTGATGATGGAACGCGGCTTTCTGGCCGATTGCACCGATTATCAGGGGCTGGATGAGGCGCTGTCGAAGGGACCGGTGCCCGCCTACATCGGCTTTGACGCCACGGCCACGTCGCTGCATGTGGGCAGCCTGATCCAGATCATGATGCTGCGCTGGTTGCAAAAGACCGGGCACAAACCGATCACCCTGATGGGCGGCGGTACCACCAAGGTGGGTGATCCCTCATTCCGCGCCGATGAGCGCCCCTTGCTGGGGGCAGAGCAGATTGACGCCAATATCGCGGGCATCCGCCAGGTGTTTGCCGCCTACATGGACTATAGCGATGGGCCGACCGGCGCATTGATGCTGAACAATGCCGAATGGCTGGACGGGTTGAATTACCTTGATTTCCTCCGCGACATCGGGCGGCATTTCTCGATCAACCGGATGTTGTCGTTTGAAAGTGTGAAATCGCGGCTGGATCGCGAGCAGAGCCTGTCGTTCCTTGAGTTCAACTACATGATCCTGCAGGCCTATGATTTCCTTGAGCTGAACCGTCGCTATGGCTGTCTGTTGCAGATGGGCGGATCGGATCAATGGGGCAATATCGTCAACGGGATCGACCTGACGCGGCGGGTGCTGGAGCAAGAGATTTACGGGCTGACCTCGCCCTTGCTGACCACGTCCGACGGCAAAAAGATGGGCAAGTCGCAGTCCGGTGCGGTCTGGTTGAATGCAGACCTGTGCAGCCCTTATGAATTCTGGCAGTTCTGGCGCAACACCACGGATGCGGACACGGGCAAGTTCTTGAAGCTTTACACCGAATTGCCGGTGGCGGAATGCGACCGGCTGGGTGCGCTGGAGGGGTCAGAGATCAACGCGGCCAAGGTGATCCTTGCCAATGAGGTCACCACCTTGCTGCACGGGGCCGATGCCGCCGCCGCAGCAGAGGCGACCGCGCGCGAGGTCTTTGAGAAAGGCGGCGTGGGGGATGATTTGCCAACCCTGACCATCCCCGCGTCGGAGCTGGGCGAGGGTCTGTCGATTGTGCAGGCGCTGGTGAAATCCGGGCTGGCCGGATCGGGCAAAGAGGCCAAGCGGCTGATTGCTGAAAATGGCGCGCGGCTGAATGATGAGCCGCTGACCAATGCGGGCCTGATGCTGGATGCGGATGCGCTGGCCCAGCCGATCAAGCTGTCGGCGGGCAAGAAGCGGCATGCGCTGGTGCAATTGGGTTAGGTCAGTAACGTCAGGACCAGCCAGACCGGCACCGACAGCACGGTGGCCAACAGTGTCAGGGCCGTCAGCGTCAGGCGCGGCGGCGGGATATCGGTGTCGCGCAGGCGGCGAAAGCGGTGTTCCATGCGCCGATTAACCCCACTTTAGGTTTCATCTGTCTTAACAAGGGCATGTTTGACATGCCTTTGCCCACCCATGCGCGCACGCTGCCGCTGCAACAAAGCCCCGCCTATGCCCGGACGCTGCGCGCGCTGGGCCAGAAAGCACGGATTGTGCACGGCGATGGCGTGGGGCAGATGGCGGTAGTGACACGGCAGACGCCCTTTGGTCCGTTGCGCGCAGCGATGCGCGGGCCGCTCTGGGAAACGCCCGATCCGCGCGACCGGGTGGATTTTCTGCGCCGCCACCGGGTGCATCTGCACAATCCAGAGGACGACGCCCCCGATACCATGCGCGCGGCTGGCTTTTGGCAGGTGATGACCCCCGGCACCGTGGGCCTGATGGACCTGACCCGTGATCCGGTCGCAGCCATGCACGGCAAGTGGCGCAACGCCTGGCGCAGCGCCGCGCGCGCAGATCTGCGTGTCCAGTCCGGCCCGTTTGAGCCTGCGCGCGACAATTGGATCCTGGCGCTGGATGGAGCGCAACAGCGTGTGCGGGGCTTTCGCGGTTATCCGCATGCCTTTACCCATGCTTTTGCTGCCCAAAACCCCGATGCTGCCTTATGTTACGTAGCCTATCAGGAGCGCAGTCAGATCGCCGCAATGATCTTTCTGCTGCATGCCCCGACGGCCACCTATCACATTGGCTGGACCGGAGAGGATGGGCGGCGCTGCAATGCGCATCGGTTGCTGTTGATCCAAGCGGCGCGCGATCTGTCTGCGCGCGGAATGACCACGCTTGATCTGGGGCAGATTGATACCCGCCGCGCGCCCGGGTTGGCACGGTTCAAGTTGGGTGCTGGTGCGCAACCGGTCACCTTGGGTGGCACGTGGGTACGGTTGCCGTGGTGCCGCTAAGCCGCTGCCTGTGCGGAAATGCCCCTGCGCTTCCCCTTGATCGCCCGCGCGATTTGCGGGCAAAGCTGGACCAAAGGCCCTGCGCGCCAAAGGATCCGATGTGATGACCCAATACCTTGTCTATGATGTTTTTACCGACCGCCCCTTTGGCGGGAACCAATTGGCAGTGTTCCCTGACGCCACGGGCCTGTCGGAGGACCAGTTGCAGGCCATTGCGGTCGAGTTCAAATTCTCTGAAATCACCCTCGTCTATCCGCCCGAAGACCCGGCCCATACGGCCAAGGTCCGCATTTTCACACCGACACAGGAAATCGACTTTGCCGGGCATCCAACCATTGGCACAGCAATTGCGCTGTATGATCTGGGGCGCGGGTCCGATCTGGTGCTGGAACTTGGGGTCGGCCCGATTGCCTGCACGGTGACACCCGAAGGTGCAGCGTTTACCACCACCGCCCCGCTGTCGCGTCTTTCGCACCCCGATCCGGCCCTTGTTGCCCGCGCGCTGGGCACATCACGGTCGGCAATTTCCGCCACGGTGCATGGGCCGGTGCAAGCCTCGCTTGGGCTGCCTTTTGTGATTGTGGAACTGACCGACCGCGCGGCCCTGGCCCATTGCCAGCCCGATATTGCAGCCTGCCGCGACGGGGCACAGCGGCACCCGGCGGGGCTCGATTTTGCGATCTTTGCCTATGTCCGCGAGGGTGCGCAGGTCGATGCGCGCATGTTTGCCCCGCTCGACAACATCCCGGAAGATCCAGCCACCGGCAGCGCCTGCGCCACCTTGGCCGCCCTGCTGCACGAGGATTTGCGCCAGCCGCAAACCCTGCACATCACCCAAGGTGAAGATATGGGACGGACGTCAAGGATTACCGCGCAAAGCCACGGTGATCCGGTGCAGGTCACAATCTCTGGTCAGGCCGTGCGTGTCATGGACGGCAGGCTGCTGGTCTGACCCCGTGACGATCCCTAGCGGTAGATGCGCGGCACGCCCAGTTTGTCATGCACCGCGTTGACCGCCTGCGGCTGGATATGCAGCGCGCTTGCGAGATCGTGCAGGTACTTCGCCTCTTCCTGGCTATCTAGGTCGATGCCCAGCACAGACATCATGTAGACTTGCCTTTCCATGCCTTGCGGAACCGCATTGGCCAGCCCTGCCACATCAATCGGCTTTTGTAGCTCGCGGTTCACGAAATCACGCTCTGCCTGACTGACATCGCCAAGCTTGTCCATGATCTTGGCCTGTTCGCCCTGATCAAAGGTGCCATCGGATTTGGCCGCTTGCAGCATGGCGGCGAGCATCAGGCCTGCGGCGGCTTCCTGATCCTGGCTGGAGGTCTTGGCCTTTTGCGGGGTGCTGTCGAATTGCGAGCCGAGCACGTCCCCCAGACCGCCGCCGCCACCGCTGGCACCGCCGAGCGCACCGGCCAGACCGCCCAAGAGGCCACCCAGACCGCCGCCAGCGGCGCCGCCTGTCAACCCGCCCAGCAAATCCTCTAACCCCGCAGGCGACGAAGGGCGCGCGCGCGTATCGACGCCGTCACTGCCGGCAAATTGGTCAAGCAGGCCGCCAAGCCCGCCCTGCGCGGCACCACCGCCAAGGATGTTATCCATCATCCCTTCGAGCGGGTTGCCCGCCTGTGCATCAGCCTGATTGGGGGAATGCGCACCACGGAAAAGCCCGTCATCCGCGACCTGCCCGGATGGCGTGTTGCCACGTCCTTGCATCATCTTTTGCGCGCCCTTGGCGACGGCGACACCAATGGCCACCTTGGCCAGCGTTTTCATCAAGCTCATGTCATTCCCCCAGATTTCAATGGCTGCCAGCCTGACAGGCCGCATCTTTGGCCCAAAGGGGAAAAACCGCAGCAGAGCAACCTTTCGCGCAAGCCCGCATCTGGTCTTGGCCCCGATTGCACGCTATGGCAGGGGAGTTTCACTGCTCGGGGGCCCAATGACCACCACCATCCTGTCCCGTTGCGAGGCTGCTGGCCTGCGCATGACCGATCAGCGCCGCACGATTGCAGCTGTGCTGCAAGACGCCGATGATCACCCCGATGTGGAAGAGTTGTATAATCGGGCCGCTGCCGCCGATCCGCGCATTTCGCTGGCAACGGTGTATCGCACCGTAAAGCTGCTGGAAGAGACAGGCATTCTGGAAAAGCACGAATTTTGTGATGGCCGCGCCCGGTACGAGACCGCGGACCGCGAACACCACGATCACCTGATCGACATGCAATCAGGTGAGGTGATTGAATTTCTGGACCCCGAGATCGAGGCCCTGCAGGAAAAAATCGCAGCGAAACTTGGCTACAAATTGATCGGGCACCGGTTGGAATTATACGGCACCAAGACCAAGGGCTGAGGTCTAACCGGCAATCAGGGTTGCAAACCCGGTCGCCGTCGCCCAACCACACATCAACACAACAAAACGCATTTTCGACATCCCCATGTCTGTTCAATGCAAGGATCGTCGCAATTGGTTGCGATTCCCTCAATGCTGGAAATCCTGACTTCTTTTCATTTTCTACAACTTTCGGTATCGCAGCCACGAGCGACCACAAGATAGGACAGGGTTTGGACAATTTCCGGGGCAGCGTGTTGATGGTGCTGGCGATGCTGGCCTTTGCGATTGTGGATGCCATCATCAAGGCCACTTCTGATACCCTGCCCGTTGGCCAGATCGTGATGATCTTGGGCACGGGTGGTGCGGTGGTCCTGTCGGCCGTAGCACTGCGCCAGAACCCGCGCGCCTTTGTGCCGCATGCATGGCAACCGCTCATCATTCTGCGCAATCTGAGCGAGGCGCTGGGATCGCTGTGCTTTGTGACCGCGCTGTCGCTGATCCCGCTGTCCACAGCCTCTGCGGTGTTGCAGGCCACACCGCTGATCGTCACCATTGGCGCAGGCCTGTTTCTGGGCGAGGCGATTGGCTGGCGACGCTGGACGGCCATTGCCGTGGGGCTGGCCGGGGTGCTGATGATCCTCAGACCGGGGTTAGAGGGGTTTGACGCCAATGTGCTTTTTGCCATCGGCGGCGTACTAGGACTGGGCGCGCGGGATTTGATCACAAGGATGGTGCCCAAGTCGATCCCGTCAAGCAATCTGGCGGCCTATGCGTTCTTGTTCCTGATCCCAACCGGCTGGGCGATGATGCTGATGGCAGGACAAGATTGGGTCACGCCGCCCCCTGCCCTGACCGGTCAGCTGGCACTGGCCATCGCCATCGTCATTGGTGCCTATTTCGCTATTATCGGAGCCACCCGGATTGGTGATCTGTCGGCCATTGCGCCGTTCCGGTATACCCGGATCGTCTTTGCGCTGATCATCGGGGCGATCTTCTTTGCCGAGCGCCCCGATGCCCTGACGCTGCTGGGGGCTGCGATCATTGTGGGGTCAGGTCTTTATACACTTTGGCGCGAATCCCGTTTAAACCGTCACAAACCCGCGCTATAGACGCGCCGATACCGCTAACACCTCCCTGAAAGGAGCCTCTTCCATGAGCACCATTGTCGATATCCACGCCCGCGAAATCCTTGATAGCCGGGGCAATCCGACGGTCGAGGTGGATGTGATCCTTGAAGACGGCACAATGGGCCGTGCGGCCGTGCCATCGGGTGCGTCGACAGGTGCGCATGAAGCGGTGGAAAAGCGCGACGGCGACAAGGGCCGGTACATGGGCAAAGGTGTGCTGGAGGCTGTGGCCGCCGTGAACGGCGAGATCGCGGACACCATCGTGGGCTTTGACGCAACCGAGCAAGTTGCCATCGACATGGCGATGATTGAACTCGACGGCACCGCAAACAAGGGTCGTCTGGGGGCCAATGCAATTCTGGGCGTGTCGATGGCGGTGGCCAAGGCGGCAGCAGATTTCACTGCACAGCCCCTGTTTCGCTATATCGGCGGAACCTCGGCCCGCACCCTGCCCGTGCCAATGATGAACATCATCAATGGCGGCGAACATGCGGATAACCCGATTGATATTCAGGAATTCATGATCATGCCGGTGGCCGCCGAGAACATCCGCGAGGCGGTGCGCATGGGGTCTGAGGTGTTCCACACGCTTAAGAAAGAGCTGTCGGCGGCGGGACATAACACCGGTATCGGTGATGAAGGCGGCTTTGCCCCCAATTTGGCGTCCACGCGCGATGCGCTCGATTTCATCATGACCTCGATCAAGAAGGCCGGTTATGAGCCGGGCAAGGACATCTATCTGGCGCTCGACTGTGCCTCGACCGAGTATTATCGCGACGGCAAGTACGACATGAAGGGCGAAGGCAAGGTGCTGAGCAGTGCCGAGAATGCCGATTATTTGGCCGCCCTCTGCGCCGACTATCCGATTATCAGCATCGAAGACGGCATGGCCGAGGATGACTGGGACGGCTGGAAGCTGTTGACCGACAAGATCGGTGACAAGATCCAGTTGGTCGGTGACGATCTGTTTGTCACCAACCCTGCGCGTCTGGCCGATGGGATCGCCAAGGGCAGCGCCAACTCTATGCTGGTAAAAGTCAATCAAATCGGCAGCTTGACGGAAACACTTCAAGCAGTGGACATGGCGCATCGCGCGCAGTTCACCAATGTAATGTCGCACCGTTCCGGCGAGACCGAGGATGCCACGATTGCTGATCTGGCGGTCGCGACCAACTGCGGGCAGATCAAGACCGGATCTCTTTCGCGTTCCGACCGTTTGGCAAAATACAACCAGCTCATTCGTATCGAGGAGATGCTGGGCGAAACGGCAACCTATGCGGGCCGGTCCATCCTCAAGAACTAGTGTTTCCGTACATCGAAAGTGCTGGCCCATCTGATGCACCCGACGTCGTGTTTCTGCACGCCGTCGGGACATCAGGTTGGATGTGGCAGGACGTCATCGCCGCCCTGCCCGATCTGCGCTGTCATACGGTGGACCTGCCGGGTCACGGACGCTCTGCGCAGATGCGATGGCAGTCGCTGCCAGCCGTGGCAGAACAGGTGTTGAGCGTCATACCAAGCCAGAAACCGGTTCATCTGGTGACTTTGTCACTTGGCAGTTACGTCCGTCTGCACTTGTTACACCATGCGCCGGGGCGCTTTGCGTCGGCCACGTTGTCGGGTGTTCATGCAGACGGTATGCCCAACAAGACCCTGATGAAAGTCATGGGCGCGCTGATGTCACCCTTTGTCCGTCTGCCCCGCCTTGCCCGCATGAATGCGGCAAATCTGGGCATTCCCGACGACAGGATCGACGGATATGTCGCTGCGGCCCGCCTGACAACGCCGCAGGCCTTTCGCCGCGCCAGCAACAACGCCGTTGATTTCGAAGCGCCGGATATTTCCGGGTTTGGCGGTCGCTTGTTGATCGCGGCGGGCGGAAAGGAACATGCGCTGATCCGCGACAGCCAAACCAAGATCGCTGCCATGGTCCCACATGGCAGAGCGGCGCAGGCGCCGGGGCTTGGGCATGGTTGGTCAGGTCAGAACCCGCGACTTTTCGCAGAGATGGTCCGGGCAATGGTCAACAACACAGCACTGCCCGAGGCGCTTGTTTTGCTGTGACGGTCCAAGATGGTGGCGGGCCAGTATGGGACGCGCCTTAGTCAAACCGTGTCGGGCGATATGGCCCCAGCGCATTGACCATATCGCCATGCAGCAATTCCTGCGTGGCGTATTCAGCCGAGATGGCCGCCAAGGTCACGCCAGAGTGCATCACGCAGGCATAAAGCCCCGGTTCCACGGCCCCAATCACCGGCAATCCATCCTGCGGCACCGGGCGGTAGGCCAGCGCCACTTCGGTCCAACAGAGATCGTGCTGTGGAATCATCGCCTGCAATCGCGCCAATGCGGCATCGGCCGCCAGCACAGGGGTTTGGGCAAGCTGCGTGCTGTCATCGGCCTGATGCCCAATCGCTGTCGGCATGACCAAGCGACCCTCGGCGTCTTGCTTTACCTCGCCCGCGGGGCTGACCAGTATATGGGCGAGAACCGGCGGTAAGGCATTGGTTTTCATCAGCAATCCCGGTCGGGTCAGCATCGGCAGACCGATCAAATCTGCCGCCCCGGTGCCAGCGGCGACGACCACCTGATCGGCGTGGATGACACCTTGGTGCGTTGTAACGCCAGTCACCTTTCCGGCGGTCCGGTGCACTGCCTGCACGGTCACGCCCAGCACGGCGCGCGCACCGTTCGCCTGAGCGGCGGCGAACAGATCGCGGGTTAATGCGGCGGCATCGACCACGCCCTCTGCCGCGAAGCAAAGGCCTGCGTCGGGGGCCACGATGTTGGGTTCCAAATCCGCGATCTGGGCCTGATCAAATTGGCTCACCGGGTAGTCAAGCGCGCGCAGATCGTCGGCCATCTTGGTGAGCGCATCGCCCTGTTCTTCATACCAAAGCGCGGGCTGCCATGTGTAGGCACCGGTGGTAAGGATCTGGTGCAGCCGCTGATGCGCGGCAATGCCGGCCGCACGCAAGCGGTAGTGTTCCGCATCCTTATAAAAGCTGGCGTTGATCCAGCCAAAAGAAGTACCCGAGGCCCCCGCAGCGGGCCCAGCCATGTCCACAATCGTCACCTTTGCCCCTGCCGCTGACAGGCGATAGGCCAGTGCCGCCCCGATCAGCCCGGCCCCTACAATCACGATATCTTTCATGCCTGCACCCTCGCCCTATTGCCGCACGCGCGCAATCCCGTAACGTGGCGGCATGACAGCTGATGAGATCATTGCCCATCTGGACCTGCAACCGCATCCTGAAGGTGGCTATTACCGCCAGACATGGGCTGCAAAGAATGCGGGCCGCGCGACAGGGACTTGTATCTACTTCCTGTTGAAAGCCGGAGAATCGAGCCATTGGCACACGGTGGATGCCGCTGAAATCTGGCTGTATCACGCAGGTGCGCCGCTGGTCCTGTCGCGCGCGGCGCAGGCCAAGGGCCCTGCAACGGATGATCTGTTGGGCCCCGATTTGGCGGCGGGTCAAGCCCCGCAATTGATCGTCCCGCCGGGTCATTGGCAGGCCGCACGCACCACCGGCGACTACACGCTGGTCAGTTGCACTGTGTCCCCCGGTTTCCTATTCGAAACCTTCGTGCTGGCGGATGCCGGTTTTGATATCCCGCGCGTCGGATAGGTGGCTGGACAAGGGCGCAGGGCCGCCCTAGCAGGAATGCCATGATCGCGGCGTCTGGCAGATGAATGATATCCTTGATGGACTGGTGGCCGCCTTTTGGCTGGTCGCAACGCTGGATGCCGATCTGGTGCAAATCAGCTTGCGGTCACTGCAGGTCAGCATCAGTGCGCTGATGGTTGCCAGCCTGATTGCGATCCCCTTGGGGACGGCGCTGGCGGTGCAGCGGTTCCGCCTGCGGCGCCTTGTGATTGCCGTTCTGAACGCGCTGATGGGCCTGCCGCCTGTGGTGGTCGGTCTAATCGTCTACATCTTGCTGAGCCGGTCCGGTCCGTTTGGTGTCCTGGGCCTGCTGTTCACGCCCACCGCCATGATTATCGCACAGGTGATCATCATCACGCCGCTGATCGCCTCGATCACCCACCAGGCGATGCGAGAGCTTTGGGCCGAGTATCATGACCTGCTGATCTCGCTGAATGCTACAAAGTGGCAGCGGATCGTCACCTTGATCACCGATGGCAGGCGCGCGTTGCTGACGGCTGCACTGGCCGGATTTGGCCGCGCCATCGGAGAGGTCGGCGCGATCATGATCGTGGGCGGTAACATCGACAATGCGACACGGGTGCTGACCACCGCGATCGCGCTTGAGACCGGCAAGGGCGATTTCGCCTTGGCGCTGGCGTTGGGGTTTGTGCTGATCGGGCTGGCGCTGGTGATCAATCTGGCGATCCATTGGCTGTCTGGCACGGAACGGCGGGGGCGCTGGTGATGTTGCCGCTGAACGCCAAGGGGCTGATCGTGCGTCGCAAGGGAAAGGTGCTGCTTGGCCCAATTGATCTGACGCTGGAGGGTGCCGGGATCACCGTGGTCATGGGGCCAAACGGGTCAGGCAAGACCACGCTGTTGCGCGCGCTGCACGGGATCGAGCGGTTGTCGGATGGCACCTTGGACTGGGCTGTTCCCGCTGCCGTGGCGCATCAGCACCAGTCCTTCGTGTTCCAGGCCCCCGTGGTGTTGCGCCGCACGGTGGCAGGCAATCTGCGCTATCCGCTGACCCTGTCGCGAGCGCCCGACCAAGAGGCCCGCGTTGCGGATTGGGCGGCCCGTGCGGGGCTGACGGCCAAGCTGCACCTGCAAGCGTCGCGCCTGTCGGGGGGCGAGCGGCAAAAGCTAGCACTCGCCCGCGCGCTGATCACCGCCCCCAAGGTGCTGTTTCTGGATGAGCCCTGCGCCAGTCTTGACGGGGCTGCGACCCGTGCGATTGAAGCCTTGCTGCTGGACGCGGCGTCACGCGGCACGCGGATCATCCTTGCCACCCACGACATGGGGCAGGCCCGCAGGCTGGCGAGTGACGCGCTGTTCATGGTGCAGGGCCAGATCCACGAGCGCGGGAACGACATTCTGAACGCCCCGCAAACTCCTGAGCTTGCGGCCTTTTTACGGGGGGACATCCTGTGATGCGCCTGATCGCTGCCCTTTGGCTACTGCTTTCGGCACCTCTTGCCCATGCCGAGACGCTCAAGCTTGCAGTCACCACATCCTTTGAAAACTCAGGGCTGGCAGATGTGCTTCTGCCCGCGATTGCTGCTGATACCGGGATCACGGTGCAACTGTTGGTCGTCGGCACTGGGCAGGCCCTGCGGCTGGGTGCGGCGGGTGATGTGGATGCGGTGCTGGTGCATGCGCGCGCCGCCGAAGAGGATTTTGTCGCCGCGGGCTACGGCACCCATCGGCGCGAGATCATGTATAACGATTTTGTCCTGATCGGCCCCGCAAATGACCCCGCTGGCATCCGTGATGCGACGTCGGCCCGTGATGCGCTGGCGCGGATTGGGCAGGCCAAGGCCCTGTTTGTCAGTCGTGGCGATGACAGCGGCACCCATAAAGCGGAACAAGCCCTTTGGCCCGATCCGCCTGCAGGCGATTGGTATCTGGAAACCGGGTCCGGCATGGGGGCCGCGCTGAACACCGCCGCTGGGCTGCCCGCTTACGTTTTGGCCGACAGGGCCAGCTGGCTGAACTTTGGCAATCCGGGCGATCTGGCGCTGCTTTATGCAGGCGACCCGATGTTGTTCAACCAGTACAGCCTGCTGCCGGTCAATCCCGAGCAGCACCCGCATGTGGCCGTCGGTGCCGTGGCAAAGCTTGAGGCTTGGCTGACCAGCCCGCGCGCGGCCGATCTGATCAATGGCTACACGATCAAAGGCGCACAGCTTTTTACCTTTAACGCCACGCCCTAACTTCTTCTGGCCAAAATAATCCTCGGGGGTCCGGGGGCAGACAGCCCCCGGTCCTGCCGTTTATCGGTCGCCGAACATATCCCCCAGCCCACCAAGGACCGAGCCTTCGCCCTTGCCGCCGCCTGCGGCTTGCAGCACCCGGTTCGCCAAGCGCGAGAACGGCAGCGATTGCAGATAGACGGTGCCCGGACCGTGCAGCGTGGCGATAAACAGCCCTTCGCCGCCGAAAACCATCGACTTGAGGTTGCCTGCGCGTTCGATGTTGTAGTCGACCGTGCTGGAGCAGGCCGCAAAACAGCCCGTATCGACGCGCAAGGTTTCACCCGCGGCCAATTCGCGTTTGATCACCGTGCCGCCCACATGGATGAAGGCCATGCCATCGCCGCGCAGGCGCTGCATGATAAATCCTTCACCGCCAAAGAACCCCGCCCCCAGCTTGCGCTGAAAGGCGATGTCGGTGGTGGTGCCGAAGGCCGCACAGAGAAAAGCATCTTTCTGGCAAATCAGCTCTTCCCCGACAGTGGCCATGTCGATGGGTATGATCTTGCCCGGATAGGGTGCCGCAAAAGCCACGCGGCGCTTGCCGCTGGGGGCGTCGTTGCGAAAGTGGGTCAAAAAGATTGATTCGCCGGTCAGCACCCGTTTGCCCACGTTCATCAGCGCGCCCATCACCCCGGAGGTCGGCGTGGTGCCATCGCCCATCTTGGTGTCAAACCCGATGCCGTCTTCCATGTAGTTCATCGCACCGGCCTCGGCGATCAGCTTCTCTCCGGGGTCGAGTTCAACTTCGACGATTTGCATGTCATCGCCGAAAATTTCGTAATCTACTTCATGGCATCGCATCCAATGTCCTTTCGTTTCAATGATAACAAAAGGATAGTGACGGTGTGGGGCGCAAACAACGGCATGGTTTCGAAAAATGTGCGGCTGCGCCGCGCGCGATCTTTTGCGCCGCGTGGCGGCGCGGATGAGGGACGCTGTCCCTCAAACTCCCTGGGATATTTTTGGCCAGAAGAAGTGCATTTGACGCAGGCAAATGCAGCAGTGCGGGAAAGCGACTTTGCTTGCAAAGTTGCGGCCGTCACCCGGTGACAATGGCGCGCCAAGGAGCGACACCCTGCGGGGTTAGGGACACCCCACCCACGCACCAAAAAAAGGGGCGACCCGAAGGCCGCCCTTTAGTTTCGCTGATCAGGCTCGTGTTTATGTACCGCCCGGTTTATTGCCTGCGGCCCGATCCGCGCCGAAAGTGACCTCAGCCACTTTGGGTCTCTGGTATTCTCATCCGAAGATCGACGCTGCCAAAACAGCCCAATCTATCCCCTTTTGGTTCATCAGCCATCTCCCTGCGCCCGACCGCTTAAGTTTGTCGGTAAATTCATCCAGAGATGAGGAGCTCTTCCTTATGTCCGAGATTTCTGAAGCGATTTCACTAGGTATTTCAATGTCGTAACCGACAATCCTTACACCTTGTCCGTTCGTTCCTTCTGTGAACACCTTCGACAAATCAGCTTGTCCGACATCGATAATCGTCAGCGCAGGTCCACCCTTTGTGCCTTTGCCTGTGAAGCCGTCAATTGTAACTTCATCAATGCCTTCGATTTTCCAGCCCAATTCGTCGTCAAACGAACCACTATTTTTTATGGTGATGGACGTGGGTTTCTTCATCAGCTACACCCGCTTGTCCCACCGCAGGTATTGCACTTCATGCATGTCCCGTTGCGCACCAGCGTGTAGTTGCCGCATTCGCCGCAGGGGTCGCCCTCGTAGCCCTGCATCTTGGCCTTGTCGCGCAGGGTCAGTCCGGTGGTTGAGGTCACGGCCTCAGCCACGGCGGCGTCGGCCACCTCTGGCACAAGCGTGTTGAGGGCTGCGACCGGGTTCATGCCGCCATCCAGCACCATCAGCTCTTGCGGTGCGCGGTTGCGGAGGTAGCCCGTGGACACCACCTTTTTCAGCACATCCACCTGTGACGACGCGCGGGTGCCTTCCAGTTCGGTGAAGTTCGAGACACCCTCTTCCTCGCCACGGCCCAGCTCGTCAAAGCTGACGCCTTCGGGTTTGACGTGCGCCAGATCGGTGCGGTCGAGGTAGGACACAGCCAGTTCGCGGAAGATGTAGTCAAGGATCGACGTCGCGGTCTTGATGCTGTCGTTGCCCTGCACCATGCCTGCGGGTTCGAACTTGGTGAAGGTGAAGGCGTCAACGAATTCCTCGAGCGGCACGCCGTATTGCAGGCCCACGGAGACCGCGATGGCGAAGTTGTTCATCATCGCCCGGAAGCCCGCACCCTCTTTGTGCATGTCGATGAAGATTTCGCCCAGCTTGCCGCTTTCGTATTCACCGGTGCGCAAGTAGACCTTGTGCCCGCCGACGATGGCCTTTTGGGTGTAGCCGCGACGGCGCTGGGGCATCTTGGTGCGCTCGTGCTCTTTGAGGATCTCTTTGACGATGATCTTCTCGACCACTTTTTCAGCCAGCACGGCGGCTTTTTCCTGCTGGCTGCCGCTTTCCAGCACCTCTTGCGCCTCTTCGTCGTCTTCGACGAGTGCGGCGGCAAGTGGCTGGCTGAGCTTGGAGCCGTCACGGTAGAGCGCGTTGGCCTTGATGCCGAGCGACCAGCTGAGTTCATAGGCCTTCTGGCAGTCTTCGATCGTAGCATCGTTTGGCATGTTGATCGTCTTGGAGATCGCGCCAGAGATGAACGATTGCGCGGCGGCCATCATGTGGATGTGGCTGTCGACGGACAGGAAACGCTTGCCCTTCTTGCCGCAGGGGTTGGCGCAGTCAAAGACGTTCAGGTGCTCGTCCTTGAGGAACGGCGCGCCTTCCAGCGTCATGGTGCCGCAGACGTGGTCGTTGGCCGCGTCGATGTCCTGCTTGGAGAAGCCAAGGTGGCGCAGCAGATCAAAGGTCGGGTCGTTCAGCTTGGCCGCAGGGATGCCCAGCGTCTGGGTGCAGAACTCTTCCCCCAGCGTCCACTGGTTGAACACGAACCGGATGTCGAAAGCTGACTTCAGCGCGCCTTCGATCTTTTCCAGCTCGGCCTGACCAAAACCATGACCGATCAGGCTGGTGTGGTTGATCGCAGGTGCTTGGCCCAATGACCCGTGGCCAACCGCATAGGCAATGATTTCTTCGATCTGGGCAGAACCGTAGCCGAGTGTTTCAAGGGCTGCAGGTACCGACTGGTTGATGATCTTGAAATAACCGCCACCGGCGAGTTTTTTGAACTTCACCAGCGCAAAGTCAGGCTCAATCCCGGTTGTGTCACAATCCATGACAAGACCAATGGTCCCGGTCGGCGCAATCACCGACACTTGCGCGTTGCGGTAGCCGTGCTTTTTACCCAGCTTCAGCGCCTCGTCCCATGCACCGACCGCAATGTCGCACAGGCGATCATCGGGGCAGTTGGCGTGGTCAAGTGCTACTGGCTTGATGTCCAGATTGTCATAGCCATCGGTCTTGCCCAAAGCAGCCTGACGGTGGTTTTTGATCACGCGCAGCATGTGCTTGCTGTTTTTCTTGTAACCGGGGAATGCCCCCAGCTCACCAGCCATTTCGGCGGATGTGGCATAAGACACGCCTGTCAGGATCGCGGTCAGGACTGCGCCCATGCTGCGGCCTTCGGCGCTGTCGTAACCGTAGCCCATATTCATCAGCAGACCGCCGATGTTGGCATAGCCCAGACCCAGCGTGCGGAAGTCATAAGACCGCTGCGCGATTTCCTTGGACGGGAACTGCGCCATCATCACAGAGATTTCGAGCGTCACAGTCCAGAGGCGTGTGGCGTGGATGTAGTCTTCGACCTGAAACTGGCCGTCCTTGTAGAAAGTCAGCAAGTTCATCGAGGCCAGGTTACAGGCCGTGTCATCGAGGAACATGTATTCAGAACAAGGGTTTGATCCCCGAATCTCACCGTCTTCTGGGCAAGTGTGCCAAGCGTTGACGGTATCGTGGTACTGGATGCCCGGATCGGCACAGGCCCATGCGGCGTGCCCCACTTTTTCCCACAACTCGCGGGCGTCGATGATTTTCGCCACTTCGCCGTTCTTGCGGTTGCGCAGCTTCCACTGCTCGCCATTTTCGACCGCTTTCAGGAAAGCATCCGTGACGCGGATGGAGTTGTTGGAGTTCTGGCCGGAAACACTGGAATAGGCTTCGCTATCCCAATCGGTGTCATAGGTCGGAAATTCAATGCTGGTGTGGCCCTGCTTGGCGTAGTCCAGCACGCGCTTGATGTAGGTTTCGGGGATCATCACTTTTTTTGCATCGCGCACAGCGGCTTGCAGGGTGTTGTTCACCTTGGGGTCATAGGCGTCAGCTTCCGCCCCGTCCCATGCTTTGATCGCCGCAAAGATCGCGTTCAGCTTTTGCTCGTGCATCTTGGAGCCAGCAACGATGGACGCGACCTTTTGTTCTTCGATGACCTTCCAGTTGATGAATTCCTCGATGTCGGGGTGGTCGGCATCGACGATCACCATCTTGGCCGCACGGCGAGTTGTGCCGCCCGATTTGATCGCACCGGCAGCCCGGTCGCCGATTTTCAGGAAACCCATCAGGCCAGAGGATTTACCACCACCCGACAGCGGCTCACCCTCGCCACGCAGCGAGCTAAAGTTGGTGCCGGTGCCAGAGCCGTACTTGAACAGGCGCGCCTCGCGCACCCAGAGGTCCATGATGCCGCCGTCGTTGACCAGATCGTCGGACACTGACTGAATGAAGCAGGCGTGCGGTTGCGGGTGTTCGTAGGAAGAGGCGGATTTGGTCAGCTCTTTGGTCTGATAATCCACATAGTAGTGGCCCTGTGCAGGCCCATCGATGCCGTAGGCCCAGTGCAGGCCGGTGTTGAACCACTGCGGGCTGTTGGGGGCCGCGCGCTGGGTCGCCAGCATGTGGCGCATTTCGTCGTAGTAGGCGCGGGCGTCTTCCTCGGTGGTGAAATAGCCACCCTTCCAGCCCCAATAGGCCCAAGCCCCGGCCAGACGGTCAAACACCTGTTTGGCGGAAGTCTCACCACTCATGGTGGCCCCTTTGGCAGGTTCGCCGCGCCACAGAAACTCTGGCACGCCCTTTTCCTTCACGCGCTTGATCTCAGAGGGCACGCCGGCCTTGCGGAAATACTTCTGTGCAATCACGTCAGAGGCGACCTGGCTCCAAGCTTCGGGGATTTCGCAATTTTCCAGCTTGAAGACGATGGTGCCGTCAGGATTCCTGATTTCGGATGTCGCGCTGCGAAACCCGATCCCGGCATATGCATCTTCGCCTGCGGTGGTGAAATTGCGTTCAATCTTCATTGCGTCAGCCCCGTCTTCTTTGCCGTCGTTGCGGCGTATGATCAAAATAACCTGCCCCGGTGATGCCGGTGCGATGCCTCTGGAATGGGGTGCGTCAGGCCGCAAATCACCCGTGCGCAGCCCAAGCAGCCACGCTGGTCGATCTGGTTGTCAGCGGAACACTCCCCGTCCCTGCCGATCTACATCTTGTGTCGTCCCAATCGGCTTGCACAACTTGACGCAACTACACCTAGTGGGTCAACGGGATTATTCACTAAATCTTGGGATTTTGCTGTTGACCGAAGCGGCTCTGCCTGACCCATCCAAAGCGCTGCGATTCCCCCACAGAATTCTCCACAGCGAAAACCGAATGAACCCGCACCTTTAGCAAGATCGGTTAAGACTTTGGGTGAAGTCGGCGCGCATCTGCCCCCGCTGTTGCGGCCCAAAAATAATGTGTCGGTCGCGCCACTCTGACCACCGCTGGTGGTATGCAAGCGTTGCCGGACCCCCCATATCTAGCGGGTCATCCTTTCTTCTGGCCAAAATTATCGCTGCTGAAGGTATCAATTATTGGTCAAATAATCGCACCCCAACGGTGCAAACAGATACCAGCCGTCAGAATCGCGCCAAAAGACGCGGCCGCGCCAAATCATAAGCTGATTGTGGTGAAGTGGTCGGGGCGGAGAGATTCGAACTCCCGACCCTCTGTTCCCAAAACAGATGCGCTACCAGGCTGCGCTACGCCCCGACTGCGGGTTCTCTAAACCGCAATTATTCGCAGGGCAAGACCGCATTCGCGCCAAATGCAGGATGTTGCAACACATCCCCCACCTTGATGCCCAAACGGGTGCTCAAACCGCCGTTAACCTCAAGCACGGCAAGCACATCGTCCCCACCATCAATGGTGGTTTCATCCAGCGGCACCGCGTTTTCGTGGATGTGGGTGATAACCCCGGTGTCATCCGTAAACAGCATGTCGAGGGGAATCAGTGTGTTGCGCATCCAGAATGTCGCGTTGCGCGGCGCCTCGTAGATAAAGAGCATGCCTTCCAGCGTGCCCATCTCTTCGACAAACATCAGCCCCTGGGCGCGTTCCTGCGGGTCATCGGCCAGATCAACACTGAAATGCGCCAGACCAAAATCGCCTTTGACCGAGACCTTGTCATCGCTGCAGGCGGCAGATGCCACCTGCCCGGTCAGGCAAAACGCCAAAGCCAGACGCATCATGCGTCAGAGGCTTCCCAGCCGCTGACCTCAATCGCCATCAGGCCCCGGTTGCCTTCCATCACGCGCAGGCCCACCGCCTCGCCGGTGGCAAGGTCAGCCAGACCAGAGCGGCGCACCACTTCGATATGCACAAAGACGTCGCGGCTGTCGCCGAACACATTGGCAAAGCCAAAGCCCTTGCCCTTATCAAACCATTTCACCCGTGCGGGCTGCACCGTGTAACTTGCGATCTCTTCCGGGGACACGGCGGCCATGTCGGCCAAATGCACGTTTTCATCGGGCGGCGGCGGTGTGATCCCCAGCACCTCAGAGGCCTGAAGGCCGCGCGGCGTCTTCTGCACCACGATTTCCACCTCAGACCCGTCTGCCACGGATCCCTGACCAAAGTTGCGCAGCACGTTGGCGTGCAACAGCACGTCCGGTCCCGTCGGTTCGGTTGTCACAAAGCCAAACCCTTTGACCGGATCGAACCATTTGATTCGTCCGGTGACTGTCTTGCCCTCTTGCGCGTCGCTTTCTTGCATCGTCGTCCATTGCCGGATTTGGCCGGCTTTCCGTTAACTTCATTCTGACAGCTCACTCATGACACACAACACAAACTGTGCCGCCCTGCACATTCCCCCTAATGCAGATCAGGGTGAGAGCCGATTAACAACCCATTTCTTCGCTGCGCCATCTCGTGTCCATCGAAACCTGTCATGCAGGCGAAAGGCACCATCGGCCCAGAACTCTATTTCCAAGGGGGTGATCCTGTACCCGCCCCAATAGGGCGGCCGCGCCGGGTCTGTGCCGTGCTTGGCCGTCATCTTTGCCACATCCGCCATCAAGGCGGCGCGGCTGGCAAGCGGTTGCGACTGACGCGAGGCCCAGGCCCCCAGTCTGCTTTTTAACGACCGCGAGGCGTAATACGCATCCGCCTGCGCCCCGTCTTCCTTGCTGACAAGGCCACGCACCCGGATCTGCCGCGCGATTGATTTCCAGTGTAGCACAAAAGCGCACTTGCCCGCGCCATCTAATTCACGTGCCTTTTGGCTTTCATAATTCGTATAAAAGACAAATGAGTCAGGTTCGATGTCTTTCAACAGCACCATGCGCACGTTGGGCAACCCATCAGCGTCGACTGTCGCAAGCGCAATCGCGTTCGGATCAGCCGGTTCCACATCGGCCGCTTCGCCCAGCCAGCGCTGTGCGATTGCAAGGGGGTCATCCCCTGCAAAAATACCGTCCCGTCCGTCCATCGTGGTGTTAGCGTCCCAATCCCTTAGGGGCTTACACTTAAATCAGCGCAGGAATTGCCGCAACCCGACTGATGTGATTGCTGCATTGCGGCACAGGCATGGGCGAAAAATGGCTGACAACGCATACGTCGCGGAATTGACACGACCGCTTGCTGCTCTTTCAGACATGCCCTAAACCGAACGCGACCGGCAAACCGGAGCAGGAGAATTGCAATGTCCGCACAACTGATGACTGGCAAAAGAGGCCTGATCATGGGTCTGGCCAACGACAAATCCATCGCATGGGGCATCGCCAAAGCCTGTGCCGACGCAGGAGCAGAGCTTGCGTTTTCATATCAGGGCGAGGCGCTGAAAAAGCGCGTGGGGCCCTTGGCGGACAGCGTGGGGTCAGACATTGTGCTGCCCTGCGATGTCTCCGATATGGACAGCGTGGACGCCATGTTCGCGGCCCTCGAAGAAAAGTGGGGCAAGCTTGACTTCGTCGTGCATGCCATTGGTTTTTCTGACAAATCAGAATTACGCGGCCGTTACGTCGACACCAGCCGCGAGAATTTTCTGACCTCGATGGATATCTCGGTCTATTCGTTTACCGCCGTGGTGAACCGCGCCGAAAAGATGATGAACGAAGGCGGGTCCTGCCTGACGCTCAGCTACTATGGCGCCGAACGGGTGATGCCGCACTATAATGTCATGGGGTTGTGCAAGGCCGCTTTGGAGGCGTCAGTGCGCTATCTGGCCGAAGATCTGGGCAAGGATGGCATCCGCGTGAACGCCATCTCGGCAGGGCCGATCAAGACGCTGGCCGCATCGGGGATTGGCGATTTCCGCTATATCCTGAAGTGGAACGAATACAACTCACCGCTGCGGCGCACGGTGACGATCGAGGACGTAGGCAAATCCGCAGTTTATCTGCTGTCCGATCTCGGCTCTGGCACCACCGGCGAAGTGCTGCATGTGGATGCGGGCTACCACGTGGTCGGGATGAAGGCGGTCGACGCGCCCGATATCACCAAGGAATGAGCGTGGCGGCGGCCTCTGCAACAGCGCGCGAGGCGGCGTTATGACGCTGGCCGCATTTCTGTCAGTGGTGCTGATCCATCTGGCCGCGGCGATCAGCCCCGGCCCGTCGTTTGTGGTGGCCCTGCGCGTGGCCGCAGCCGAAGGGTTTCGGGTTGCAGCAGCACTTGCCCTTGGGTTTGGCCTTGGGGCCATCTTGTGGGCCACAGCCGCAATGGCGGGGATTGCGCTGCTGTTTGAACTGGTTCCTGCACTTTTTGCGGCGATGAAACTGGTCGGTGCGGCCTTCTTGATTTTCATTGCAGTCATGATGTGGCGCCACGCCAATGCACCGATGGCAGAGCCCGACAGCGCTGCTTCCCCCCGCTCTGCCTGGGGCGCTGTGCGCTTTGGCTTTCTGACTTTCGCCACCAACCCGAAACCTGCGATCTTCTTTGGCGCGGTCTTCGTCGGGCTTGTCCCGGCCGAGGCGTCGCTGGCATGGAAGGCGGCCATCATCGCGGCTGTCTTTGCCAATGAAACCCTATGGTCTCTGGCTGTCGCACGCGTCTTTTCATTGCCGCAGGCCCGCGCGGCATATGTCCGCGCCAAGACCTGGATTGATCGCAGTTTTGGCACGCTTATCGCCCTCTTCGGGCTCAAAATCGCCACCACCTGAAAGGCCACACCATGACAGACCGCCTGCCCCACGAAAAAGGCTTTCACATCTCCTGGGACCAGATTCACCGCGACAGCCGCGCGCTGGCGTGGCGGCTGGACGGCAAGGGCCCCGATGACGGCGCATGGCGGGCGGTGGTCGCGATCACCCGGGGCGGTATGGCGCCAGCCATGATCGTAGCACGAGAGTTGGACATCCGCACCGTCGATACGATTTCGGTCATGTCCTATCATTCAGGCGGCGGCAAAGCCGACCAGCGACGCGAAGCAAAGGTGCTGAAATCCCCTGACACCGACATCATGGGCGACGGCACCGGCATCCTGATCGTTGACGATCTGGTGGACAGCGGCAAAACGCTGGAACTTGTCCGCCAGCTTTACCCCAAGGCGCATTTCGCCACCGTCTACGCCAAGCCAGAGGGCGAACCGCAGGTCGATACCTTCATTACCGGCGTCAGTCAGGACACCTGGATTTTCTTTCCATGGGACATGGCACTGCAGTACGTCGAACCCTATCGTGGCAAAGACTGACAGGACAGGAGCCTCCGGCGGGGATGATTTGAGCCAGAAGAAGATGGACGCCCCACTTTGCTTCTTCTGGCCAAAAATATCCCAGGGAGTTTGAGGGACAGCGTCCCTCATCAAAAAAATAGAATCGCGCGCGGCGCAGCCGCACATTTTGGAAAGACATCGCATGACCGCACGCACCGCCGCCACCTTTCCGCCCCCTGTGATGGAGGCACGGCGCTGGCTGGACGGGGTCACGCATCCGGCTGACAGGCCCTTGCTGAACGTCAGCCAGGCCGCCCCGGTTGATCCGCCGCCGCCGCCCCTGTTGGCCGCCATGTCAGAGATCGTGCTGAACGATCCAAGCGCACATCTTTATGGTCCGGTGCTTGGTCTGCCAGACTTGCGGGCCGAGGTGGCGCAGCAATTCAGCGCCGCCTATGCCGGAGAGATCACGCCTGCGCATGTGGCCATCACCTCTGGCTGCAATCAGGCCTTTGCCGCCGCCATTTCAGCCTTATGTGGTGAAGGCGACAGCGTCATTCTGCCCACGCCTTATTACTTCAACCACGCGATGTGGCTGGATATGGCCGGCGTTGACGTAACCCCCCTGCCCGCCGGCCCCGGCCTGATCCCACGTGTCACCGATGCCGCTGATCTGATCACCGATCGCACCCGTGCCATCGCGCTTGTCACCCCCAACAATCCCTGCGGTGTGGAATATCCTGCCGAGACCCTGACCGCGTTCCGGGATCTTTGCCGCGCGCGTGGGTTGAAACTGATCGTGGATGAGACATACCGCGACTTTGACAGCCGCAGCGGCGCGCCACACCACCTGTTTCAGGACCCAAATTGGGATGACGTGCTGATCCAGCTTTATTCGTTTTCCAAAGCCTACCGGCTGACCGGCCATCGGGTCGGTGCGATCACGGCGTCACCGGCTTTGCTGGCAGAGGTGGAAAAGTTCCTCGACACGGTGACGATCTGCCCCAACCAATTGGGCCAGCGCGCGGCCCTGTGGGGAATGCAGCATCTGGGCGACTGGCTGGCAGGCGAGCGATTGGAAATTCTGGATCGGCGGGCGGCCATTTCGGACCATTTTCCGGTGTTGGCGGCCAAGGACTGGGAGCTGATGGGAGTAGGTGCCTATTTCGCCTATGTGCGCCATCCGTTTGATCTGCCGTCCGATCAACTGGCACCGCGGCTGGTGCAGGATGCCTCTGTCCTGACCCTGCCCGGCACAATGTTCCGCCCGGCAGACGATCCATCGGGCAAGACCGAATTGCGGATCGCATTTGCCAATATCGACCGTGCCGGTATCGCGGAATTGTTCGACCGGCTGGCGGCATTTCAGCCCTAAGGCTTGCACCTTTCCGGCCCCTTCCATACACATCTGCGAAACCCGCCGATCTGCGTGGAAAAGGAACGACCTATGGCTGCGAAAAAAGGCAGAAACCCCTTTGTCTGGATCATCATGATCCTGCTCTTTGTCGGCCTGTTGGGCTTTGGCACGGGCGGTCTGGGTGGCAATATCCGCAGCCTTGGCACCGTGGGCGAAAAGGATGTCGCCATTGCCGCCTATCAGAACGGTTTGAACCAGCAATTGCGGGCGTTCGAGGCGCAGGCTGGCCGTCGCGTGACCTTTCAAGAGGCGCGCGAACTGGGCCTTGATCGCGCTGTGTTGCAACAGTTGATTGCAGAGCGGACGCTGGACAATGAAGCCGCGCAATTGGGCATTTCGGTGGGCGACGAACGGGTCCGCGAAGAGGTGCTGCGTGTGCCCGCCTTCCGCGACCTGTCGGGCGAATTTGACCGCGAAGCCTATCGCTTGACGCTGGAACGCTCTGGCCTGTCAGAGGCGGATTTTGAAGCCTCGATCCGCGACGAGGTGGCCCGCACGCTGTTGCAGGGCGCTGTGGTGGGCGGTGCGCCCACGCCCGACGCATTTGCCGAGGCGGTTGTGCAATTCGCATCAGAGACCCGCGACATCAGTTTTGCACCGGTCACGGCCAGCATGCTGACCGCGCCGCTGCCGGGGGCAACAGAGGCTGACCTACAGGCCTTCTACGATGCCAACCCCGACCTTTTCACCGCACCAGAGCAGCGCGCGATCAGCTATGCCTGGATCACGCCAGAAATGGTGCAGGACGACATCACCGTGGACGAATCTGAGATCCGGGCGCTCTATGAAGAGCGTCAGGCCGATTTCATCCGGCCCGAGCGGCGACTGGTCGAACGGCTGGTTTTTGCCGGAGAGACACCTGCAAATGACGCCAAATCAGCCCTCGACGCGGGCGAGACCGATTTTGACACGCTGGTCGCAGACCGCGGGCTTGACCTGTCGGACGTGGATATGGGCGATGTGGCACAAGGTGATCTGGGTGCGGCTGGCGATGCGGTTTTTGCCGCAGACGCAGGTGACGTTGTAGGGCCGTTCAACACCTCGCTTGGCCCGGCATTGTTCCGCATGAACGCGGTTCTGGCCGCCGAAAACATCAGCTTTGAAGAAGCGCGGCCCGATCTGAACGCAGAGCTTTCGGCACAACGCGCGATCCGCCAGATTGACGCCGCATCCGAAGGCATCAACGACCTGATGGCGGGCGGTGCAACGCTGGAGGATCTGGCCGAGCGCACGATCTTGACCATGGGCACAATCAGCTGGACCGCTGACACACAAGATGGGATCGCGGCCTATGAGGCGTTTCGCAACGCGGCCGCCACCGCCGAAGAAGGCGCGTTCCCGGAACTGATCCCGCTGGCCGATGGTGGCGTCTTTGCGCTGCGGCTGGACGGGATCACACCGCCTGCTGTGCGCCCCTTTGCCGAGGTGCGGCAGGAAGTGGATGCTGCTTGGCAGGTGCAATCGACCCATGACGCGGTTTTGGCAGAAGCACAAAACCTTGCAGATCAGATCAGCCCGCTGACCGGGTTCGAGACCCTTGGCCTGACGCCGACAACCGCAGAGAAGGTCACCCGCACGACCTTTGTCGAAGGCACACCGCCGGGCTTTGGCGAGGTATTGGCCGAGATGGAAGTGGGCGATGTCGAGGTGATTGACAATGGTGCGGCAGCCGGTGCGCTGATCGTGCGGCTGGACGCGACTGCACCGCCTGATCCGGCGGATCCGCAAGTCGCAGCCCAGTTGGAACAGGCCGGTGCGCAGGCCGCCCAAGGTATCGCGCAAGATATCTTTGAGGCCTACAACACCGCCGTGCAGACCCGCACTGATGTTTCGATCAACCAATCGGCACTGGATGCGGTCAACGCACAGCTGCAATAGATGTCACTGCTACCTGATATGACCGCCTTTGCGCGGGGTTACGACGCGGGCCACAATCAGGTGGTCTATACCCGCGTAGCCGCTGATCTGGACACTCCGGTGTCTCTGATGCTGAAGCTGGGTGATGCCGGGCTGAACACCTTCATGCTGGAATCCGTGACCGGTGGCGAGGTGCGCGGGCGCTATTCGATCATCGGCATGAACCCCGATCTGATCTGGGAGTGTCGCGGCACCACCAGCCGCACGAACCGCAACGCCCGCTATGATGCGGATGCCTGGGTCGAAAGCACAGAGCCGCCACTGGCCGCCCTGCGCGCGCTGATCGCCGAAAGCCGGATTGATCTGCCCGCTGATCTGCCCGGAGCGGCAGCCGGGTTATATGGCTATCTGGGCTATGATATGATCCGGCTGGTCGAGCATTTGCCGGATGTGAACCCCGACCCTTTGGGCCTGCCTGATGCGATGATGCTGCGGCCCTCGGTTGTGGCGGTTCTGGATGGGGTCAAGGGTGATGTGATCCTTGTGGCCCCGGCCTGGGCAGGTGGCGATCTGTCAGCCAAGGCCGCTTATGCGCAAGCCGCAGAGCGGGTGATGGACGCCGAACGCGCCTTGACCCGCGCACTGGCCGAGCCGCGCACGCTGGCCGACCCCGCGCCGGTAGCCCCACCACAGTCGAACTTTACCCATCAGGGTTATCTGGATGCGGTCGAGACGGCCAAGGATTACATCAAGGCCGGTGACATCTTTCAGGTGGTCCCCAGCCAGCGCTGGACGCAAGATTTTCGCGAACCGCCTTTTGCGCTTTATCGCAGCTTGCGGCGCACGAACCCGTCGCCCTTTATGTTCTATTTCAACTTCGGCGGCTTTCAGGTGATTGGGGCCAGCCCGGAAATCCTTGTGCGGGTGTTCGACAAAGAGGTGACGATCCGCCCCATTGCCGGCACACGCCCGCGCGGTGCCACCCCGGCAGAGGATGCCGCCAACGAGGCAGACCTTCTGGCGGACAAAAAGGAACTGGCCGAGCATTTGATGCTGCTGGATCTGGGGCGCAATGACACGGCCAAGGTGACCAAGGTCGGGACCATGCGACCGACCGAAAAATTCATCATCGAGCGCTACAGTCATGTGATGCACATCGTGTCCAACGTGGTGGGCGAGTTGGCCGACGATCAGGACGCGCTATCTGCGTTTTTCGCAGGCATGCCAGCAGGCACCGTTTCCGGCGCGCCCAAGGTGCGCGCGATGGAGATCATTGACGAGCTGGAGCCCGAAAAGCGCGGCGTCTATGGCGGCGGCTGCGGCTATTTTTCGGCCAACGGGGATATGGACATGTGCATCGCGCTGCGGACTGCCGTGGTACAGGATCAAAAGCTTTATATTCAGGCAGGCGGCGGCGTGGTCTATGACAGCGACCCCGAAGCGGAGTATCAGGAAACGGTTCACAAATCGAATGCCATCCGCAAGGCCGCGGCGGATGCCGCGATGTTCACCGGACGCGGCAACAGCTAAGCGGGTGTCGGCCGGGCTTTGGCCCCGCTAATTCGGATCTTCTTGCATCAGGGCCGAGACTGGTGCCATGGCCACCTGCCCCGCACGGTTGGCGGTGCCCCAGAGGATCAGCGCCGACAGAGTATCGGCTCGCATCCGGCCCAGCACCACCACGCCGCTGTTCTGGCGTGCGCGAAACGCCGCCTGATCGAGAAACCTGCGGATCACGCGGGCGTCTTGGCCGTCACCATCCAGATCGCGGAACACTTCAACCGCAGGCACACCGGCGGCGTCTGCCGCCCGCAACCCACTGTTCAGGCCGCTGGACAGGCTGATGAAGCCGCGCCCTTCTGCGGCCAGCGCCGCCAGCATCTGGCCTGTGGCCGTGCGGTTGGCAGCGCCGGTGTTGGCCAGCGCAATCGTTTCCGGCAGCGTCCCAAAGCTGGCCTCGAGTGCGACCTCAACATCCGCAGGCTGCGCGCCTTGCGGCAGGGACAGCGCGACACCCAGTTCGATGCCGTTGGCGCGGTAGGCGGCCATCCGCTCTGCCGCGCCGGGCAATGCGGGATCAATCAGGACAGTGACGGAAAACGGCACCTCTGACAGGGCACGCAGGGCTTCGGCAAAGTTGGGATCATCCAGCAGGATCAGCGCCATCAACGGCTTGTCATCGGGGTTCTCAAAGGTGGCGGCATAGCGTTGCAGCGCCGGGGCATCGTCGGGGATGTCTGGTGGCGCGGGCGCTGGATCTTCTGGGGCCTCTTCGACTGCGGTGCTGCCACCGACGCGGTTGATCTTCACCCCACCCGCACCTTGCGGCAGGCTGTTGGTGGGCGCGTCGATGATGCTGACCACGACGGGGGCATCCTGTGTTGCCGGAGCATCCGGTGCGTCTGTTTTCACCGGACCTTCGGGCGTGGGGGTCGCGGGGGCCTCTGGTGTAGTTTCAACTTCGGCTTCGGGCAGGTCTGGTGCGGAGTCTTCTTCTGGCAGCGCTGTGATGATTTCTGGTGTGGTCACTTCGGGCGTCTCAGTCGGTGCTGCTGGCGCGGCTTCGGCCTCGGGTTGGTTTGCGGGCGCGGCCGGAGCGGTTTCGGCCTGAGGTTGTTCGGCTGGTGCGACCGGGGCGACGTCAGCGGCGGGTTGTGTGGCTGGTGCGGCCACATCGGCCATCGCGACCTCTTGCGGCGCATTCGGTTCCGGCGCGGGCTCTGGTGCCACATCGGCAAGTTCTGCCACATCGGGTTCTTCGACCGGGGTGGCGCGGTCGGGCGATGTATCAATGATCTCTGCCGGGGCGGCCTCTGCCACGGCGGGCGGCGTTTCAACGGGCAGCACCTCTTGCACATCAGGCGTGGGTGCATCGGTGTCAGCAGGTTCCGCATCCACCACTTCGACCGGCGTGGCGGGCGTGGTTTCGATCACCAGATCGCCTTCGTTTGTGGGCACCTGCGGGGCGAGCGATTGCGGGTTGGGAAGCACAGGTTCTTCCGCCTCGGGTGCGATGTCGGGCACGTCAGGCGCATCGGGCAAGGCGAGGGTCACGGCGATATCGGGTGTTTCAGGCAGCGCGAGCGGATCACTGTCTGCGATCGGCGCGGTCACCGATTGCTGGGGCGCTGCCACGCGCGGTGTCGCCGCCACCTCTGTCGGCTCTGTCGCAGCAGTGGATTCGGGCATGGATGGATTGGGCGTTGCCACGGTCGGTGTTTCTGCCACGTCGACCTGTGGCGGCGCAGGCGGGGTGTTGCCCGCAGGCTGCGGTGCCACCAAAGATGCCGACACAACGCCAGCACCGCCCAGCACCAACCCCCAAACCGTTCCGCGAATGACGCCTTTTGCCACGATACCTGCCCTTTGCCCCAATTCACGCACTGCCCCGGCCTTGACGCTTACCTGCCCCTTGGCCATGAATAGCGCAATTATACCGCTTCAATCACCCGAAGCGGTAGCCCCAATTTCGAAACCGGCGGTGGTTTGCATGCTCTTACTGATCGATAACTACGACAGCTTTACCTACAACCTTGTTCACTATCTGGGCGAGTTGGGGACAGAGGTGGTTGTGCGCCGCAATGACGCGCTGGACGTGCAAGAGGCGATGGGCATGAACCCCAGCGCCATTCTGTTGTCGCCGGGGCCCTGTGATCCTGCGCAGGCAGGCATTTGCCTTGCGCTGACCGAAGCCGCCGCCGAGACCAAGACACCCCTGATGGGGGTCTGTCTGGGGCATCAGACGATTGGCGAGGCTTTTGGCGGCAAGGTCGTGCGCTGCCACGAGATCGTGCACGGCAAGTTGGGCCAGATGCGCCACACCGGCAAGGGTCTGTTCCGCGATCTGCCCAGCCCCTTTGCTGCGACGCGTTACCATTCGCTGATTGTGGAACGCGAGAGCCTGCCTGACAGCCTAGAGATCACAGCAGAGCTGGACGATGGCACGATCATGGGGTTGCAGCACAAGACGCTGCCGATCCACGGGGTGCAGTTCCATCCTGAAAGCATATCGTCGGAGCACGGACATAAGTTGCTGCAGAATTTCCTTGATATCGTGCCGGTGGCGGCATGAGCGACGCGATGAAACCACTGATCTTCGCGGCAAGCGAAGGTCCCCTGTCCCGCACACAGGCCGAACTGGCCTTTGGTATTCTGTTTCGCGGTGAAGCGACGCCCGCGCAGGTCGGCGGCTTTTTGATGGCGATGCGGGCGCGGGGCGAATCCGTGGCCGAATATGCCGCTGCTGCCCATGTGATGCGTGAGCACTGCGTGCCGGTGAAGGCCCCGGCAGGCGCAATCGACATCGTAGGCACTGGTGGCGATGGCAAACATACGCTGAATATCTCGACTGCGACGGCGTTTGTTGTCGCGGGCGCAGGCGTGCCGGTGGCCAAACATGGCAACAAGAACCTGTCGTCAAAATCCGGCACCGCGGATGTGCAAGGGGCGATGGGCATCAACGTGATGGTCGGCCCAGAAGTAGTGGAACGCGCGATTGCCGAGGCTGGCATCGGATTCATGATGGCGCCGATGCATCATCCCGCGATGAAGCATGTGGGGCCGGTGCGGGTCGAACTTGGCACAAAGACGATCTTTAACATCTTGGGACCATTGACAAATCCCGCAGGTGTCACCCGCCAGTTGACTGGTGCATTTGCGCCTGATCTGATCTTTCCGATGGCCGAAACCCTGCGCGATCTGGGGTCCGAAAAGGCCTGGTTGGTGCATGGTTCGGACGGCACTGACGAAATCACGATTTGTGGACCTACGGCAGTGGCCGCCCTTGCAGAAGGTCAGATCACGTCGTTGGAGATTCACCCCGAGGACGCAGGGCTGCCTGTGCATCCGTTCAAGGACATTCTGGGTGGCACGCCCGAGGACAATGCCGCCGCCTTCCGCGCCTTGCTGGATGGGGCTGCCGGTGCCTACCGCGACGCGGTGCTGCTGAACGCCGCGGCGGCATTGGTGGTGGCAGACAAGGCGATCAACCTTCGGCAAGGTGTTGAAATGGCTATGGAAAGCATTGATGCAGGCCACGCGAAGACCGCACTTGCCAAGATGGCGAAGATCACGACGGCGGCGTGATGTTTGATCTGTCGCGGCTGGGGGCCTGGGCCGATCTGCCGTTCTTTAGAAACGAATTGCCGGAAATTGCGAAGGCGCTGACTGCAGAGGCCGGACCGATTTTTCCGCCGGTGGACCGCGTGTTTCGTGCGTTGGAACTGTGCCAACCCGACCAGACGCGTGTGATCATTCTGGGTCAGGACCCCTATCATACACCTGGCAAAGCGGACGGGCTGGCCTTCTCAATCCCAGGGGATTTCGGCGGCAGGCTGGACAGCCTTGGAAATATCCTCAAGGAAATTCAAAGTGATACAGGGCAAAGTCGTAGCAAGACAGATCTTGAGGATTGGGCGGCACAGGGTGTGCTGCTTCTGAACACCGCCCTGACTGTGCCGCAGGGTCAGGCCAAGGCCCACGCCAAACTGGGCTGGGACAAGCTGACCCGCGCTGTCATTGCCCATCTGCAGGACGCACCCCGCGCCTATGTGCTGTGGGGTGGCCCGGCACAGCGGTTTGCGCCAGAGGCAGGCCGCAATCTGGTTCTAAAGACCGCGCATCCGTCCCCCCTGTCAGCCTATCGCGGGTTTTTCGGGTCGCGCCCGTTTTCAACCGTCAATCAATGGCTTATTGAGCGGGGGCAAACTCCGATACATTGGGCTGATCCATGACCGCGACGATCCTTGAACACATCAAAGCCTACAAGCTGGAAGAGGTCGCCGCTGCCAAGGCGCAGACCCCGCTGGCCGCGGTTGAGGCTGCGGCCAAGGACGCCCCGCCCGTGCGCGGCTTTGCGGCAGCGTTGCAAAGCGCGTCGCGCGAGGGGTACGGGTTGATTGCAGAGATCAAAAAGGCGAGCCCGTCCAAAGGATTGATCCGCGAAGATTTTGACCCACCCGCTTTGGCGCAGGCATATGCCGCAGGTGGGGCGACGTGCCTGTCAGTGCTGACCGATGGGCCATCTTTTCAGGGCGACAACAGCTTTCTGACAGCTGCCCGCGCAGCGTGTGATTTGCCCGCGCTGCGTAAGGATTTCATGTACGACCCCTATCAGGTGGCTGAGGCGCGGGCGCTGCATGCGGACTGCATTTTGATCATCATGGCTAGTGTATCAGACGCGCAAGCGGCAGAGCTTGAGGATGCAGCGATCAGCTGGGGCATGGATGTGCTGCTGGAAGTGCATGATGCGGCAGAGCTGGAGCGGGCCTGCCACCTCAAAAGCCCCTTGATGGGGATCAACAACCGCAATCTGCACACCTTTGAGACCACGCTTGATACCACGCGGACCCTGTCAAAACAGGTGCCGCACGACCGGATGATCGTTTGTGAAAGCGGGCTGAACACGCCTGCGGAATTGGCCGATATGGCGCGCTATGGCGCGCGGACCTTTCTGATTGGCGAAAGCCTGATGCGGCAGGCTGATGTGGCCGGTGCCACGCGCACATTGCTTGCCAATCCGCTGACTGGCGGGGGTCTATAAGATGCCGCTGAGCCATTTCGACGACAGCGGCAGGGCGCATATGGTCGATGTCTCGGACAAGGCCGTCACCGCGCGGATCGCAGTGGCCGAGGGGCATATCACCATGACGCCCGCCACGTTGGCGCTGATCAAGGACGGCACGGCGGCCAAGGGTGATGTGCTGGGCACCGCACGTCTGGCGGGCATCATGGCCGCCAAGAAAACCGCAGAGCTGATCCCGCTGTGCCATCCGCTGCCGATCAGCAAGGTCAGCGTTGATCTGGTGCCTGATGATGCCCTGCCCGGTGTGCGGATTAGCGCGACCGTGAAGACCACAGGTCAGACCGGTGTTGAGATGGAGGCGCTGACAGCAGTCTCGGTCGCCGCACTGACGGTGCATGACATGGTCAAGGCGGTGCAAAAGGACATGGTCATCGGCGGTGTGCGGGTGGTGCTGAAAGACGGCGGCAAATCAGGCCGGTTCGAGGCATGATCTCAACCAGCCAGGCGCTGGATGCGCTTTTTGCGCTGGCCCGGCCGTTGGATGTGGAAACCGTGCCATTGGGGTTGGCTGCCGGTCGCTATATGCCGCAGGCGGTTCATGCGACGCGCACCCAACCGCCCTTTGCCGCCTCTGCCATGGACGGTTATGCGGTGCCAGATGCAGAGGTTACATCGGGCCAAAGCTTAGACGTGATTGGTGAATCTGCTGCCGGGCATGGGTTTGCGAGCCGCGTCGGTCCGGGTCAAGCGGTGCGAATTTTTACCGGCGCGCCGATGCCCGAAGGCACGCAGCGGGTGATTATTCAAGAGGATGTGACGCGCGCAGGTGATGTGATTACCGTCCAGCCAGAGCATGACACCAAGCTTTATGTTCGCCCCGCCGGTGCCGATTTCGCCAAGGGCGATGCCTTGTCCCCGCGCCTGCTGACCCCATCGGACATTGCCCTGCTGGCGGCGATGAATATCGCGCAGCTCGACGTGACCCGCAAACCGCAGGTGGCGATCATCGCCACGGGGGATGAACTGGTGCAACCCGGTGAAGTGCCGGGGCCGGATCAGATCATCGCCTCGAATTCCCATGGATTGGCCGCATTGATCGCGCAGCATGGTGGCGCGCCGCGCCTGTTGCCCATCGCCCGCGACACGGATGCGGCGCTGAACCTTGCCTTTGATCTGGCAAAGGGAGCTGATCTGGTGATCACGATCGGGGGTGCCTCTGTCGGTGATCATGATCTGGTCGGTGGTGTGGCCGCGGCGCGCGGGATGGAACGTGCGTTCTACAAGATCGCGATGCGGCCCGGTAAGCCGCTGATGGCCGGACGTCTGGATGGTGCGATGATGATCGGCCTGCCCGGAAACCCGGTCTCTGCCATGGTGTGCGGCCATATCTTTGTATTGCCGGTCTTGCGCGCAATGCTTGGGATGCCCGCGCAGGCTGCCCCGCGCCGCCGCCTGCCGCTGGCGAACGCCCTGCCCGGCAACGGCCCGCGCGAACACTATATGCGCGCGCAGGTGGCAGATGGCACTGTCACCGTGTTCGAACGTCAGGACAGCGCGCTTCTGACGGTGCTGGCCGCGGCCAATGCGCTCGCCGTGCGCCCGCCGAATGACGGTGCGCGCCTGCCCGGTGATTTGCTAGAGATTATCGACCTGACACACTGATTGTTGACACAAAACGGGAACATGCGTAGAACATACGCAAAACGTGCCGCCACACGTGACCTGAATTGTGAGGCTTTGATGCTGACGAAAAAACAACTCGATCTGTTGGAATTCATCCACAAGCGCGTGCAACGCGATGGTGTCCCGCCCAGTTTTGACGAAATGAAAGAGGCGTTGGACCTGCGGTCCAAATCGGGCATTCACCGCCTGATCACCGCATTGGAAGAGCGCGGCTTTATCCGGCGTCTGGCGCATCGTGCGCGTGCGCTGGAAATTGTGAAGCTACCCGATGCGATGGCGGACAAGCCGGGCTTCGCCCCGCGTGTGATTGACGGCGACCGGCCGGACAGCATTCCACCGAAGTCACAGGCGGTCACTGCCGCCGCGATTGAGATCAACGTGATGGGCCGGATTGCTGCCGGTGTGCCGATTGCTGCCATTTCAGAGGTGTCGCATTCGGTGGCCGTCCCGCAGTCGATGCTGGGCAAGGGCGAGCATTACGCGCTTGAGGTGAAGGGCGATTCAATGATCGACGCAGGCATCAATGATGGTGATGTCGTCGTGATCCGCGAGACCGCGACAGCAGACGACGGTGATATCGTCGTGGCCCTGGTCGAGGATCAGGAGGCGACGCTGAAACGTCTGCGTCGCAAGGGGAGCACAATCGCGCTTGAAGCGGCGAACCCCGCATATGAAACCCGCATCTTCAATGATGATCAGGTCAAGGTACAGGGCCGGTTGGTGGGCTTGATCCGCACCTACTGACCCAACGCAATGCGCGACAAAGGGGCCGCAGTTTGCGGTCCTTTTGCGATTGCAGCGTTCAGATCAGGGACGCCACCCCGCGCCGCATGGGCATTCCAGGGCCGTGTGCCGGTGACGTCCCGTGCTGTGGTCAGCACCAGCGCACCCTCTGCATCAAGCGAGGCCGCAATCGCCCCGTGTTGCCGCAATTGCCGGGCGTCGAGCACCAGACAGGGCCGGTCTGTCACCTCGGACTGATTGCTGATCAGAATGTCGGCGCCACCACAACCCTGCAATTCAGCAAGGGCGGTCTTGCCCGAGACCTGCAGCACCTCCCAATCCCCAAGCGCGGCACGCACCACCCTGCCCTGCACATCGAGCCCCGGACGGCTTGCGGCGTTCGCCTGATCCACCGGTTGCCCATCATTCTCCAGCCAAATGCCGGCGACAAAGCCCGATCCCTTGCCGCGCGACAGGGCACGGCCTTGCGGGGTCATCATTCCGATTAATGCGCCATTGTCGGCGATCAACAATTGCGGGCGTTGGGTCTGGGTCCAAAGCAGCAGCGCGAGGCCGGCCACCACCGATCCGGCCCAGCGGGCGCGGCCGTGCCACAGCACCGACCACAGCAGGCCCAATGTCAGAATGCCCAGCACATAGCCCGCCGGGGACGGCACATGGCTGAGCGCGCCGTCTTGTGCCGCGACCGTGCGGGCGACCCAGAGGATCCAGCGCAAGCCAAGCTCCATCAGCCACAGGCCGATGCCCCAAAGGCCGAATGGTGCCAGACAGACCGCCAGCACGGCGGCGGGCATCACCAGCGTGCCCATGAGCGGCACGCTGAGCAGGTTTGCGATCAGCCCGTAGTGCGCGATCTGGTTGAAATGTGCAGCGGCGATCGGGGCCGTTGCGAGGCCTGCCACAAAGGAAGAGATCACGACTGACAACACCGGGCGCGTCCACTTGGGCAGGCGCTGCAGGTCCAGATGGCGCATTTGCCCGAATACCACCACAAGCGCCGTGGTCGCGGCAAAGGACATCTGGAATCCTGGGCCCAGCAACGCCTCTGGGTGCAGGACAAGGACGAGGATCGCGGCCATCGCCACGGCGCGCAATGTCAGCGCACGTCGATCCAGCAGGATGGCCACGAACATCACAGAGACCATGATATAGGCACGCTCGGTCGCGACATTGCCGCCCGACAGCGCAAGGTAGAATGCCCCAACGATCAGCGCGCAGACGGCGGCGATTTTCTTGACCGGCCAGCGCAGGGCCGCGCGCGGCCAAAGGGCCAGCCCGTACCGCAGGGCCGCAAAGACAAAGCCCGTCAAAAGGCCCATGTGCAGCCCCGAAATCGCCAGCAGATGGGCAAGGTTTGACGCGCGCAGGTCTTGCAGCGTGCTCTGCCCCATCGCAGAGCGGTCGCCGGTCATGATGGCCGCCGCGAAGGCCCCGGTTTCACCGGGCATGGCCTGCTGCACGGCTGTCGAAATCGCCATGCGTTTGGCAAAGATCCAGTGACGCCAACTGCCGGGGCTGACGGGGGCCGCCCGCAGCACCGGGTTGCGGGTATAGCCGACAGCGCCCAGACCGTCGAAATAGGCATGGCGCTGAAAGTCGAACCCACCCGGTTCTGCCGGGCCTGATGGCGGTGACAGATGGCCAGTGGTCATCAGAACCTCGCCCGGCTGATACTGTGTGAGCGGCTGATCGCCGTGCACGGAAATGCGCACCCGGGTGGGCATCCTGTCGGGCGCGATGCGGTCCAGTCGGACCTGATCGAGTGTCAGGCGTGGTGCGTCGCTTGCAGAGCGGTCGATATTGACCACGCGCCCCTCGATCGGGCCATAGTAGCGGAACGTCAGGATGGGCGCGTCCACCGCGACAGCCTGCCACTTGGCAAGCATCGCACCGCAAAGCACCAGCGCCAGACCGATGGCAAGCGGCTGTGCTGCGTATGGGATCAACCGCGCCAGCAGCAAAGCCCCACAGGCGGCCCCGGCGACCCATGCCCAGACCACCAGTTCCGGTTCCACCCGCAGGCTGAAGTAACCCGCGATCCCGATCCCCAGACAGACCGGCACCCACCCAATCAGGTTTCCCCGCTGGGCCAGTGCCGCATCGACCATCTGTGTCAGGAGCTGCACTTGTCACCGCCCTTTCAAAGGCTTATCCCGCGCTGCAAGACTGCCCCATTTTCGGTAAACCAAAGGTTAACGCCCATGTCCGTTGTCACCCGTTTCGCGCCTTCCCCGACCGGGGCTTTGCACATTGGCGGCGCTCGCACGGCCTTGTTTAATTGGCTTTATGCCCGTGGCCGGGGTGGCAAGTTCCTGTTGCGGATCGAGGATACCGACAAGGCGCGGTCAACGGAGGAAAACCGGCAGGCCATTCTGGACGGGTTGACATGGTTGGGGCTGGATTGGGACGGAGAGCCGATCAGCCAGGCCGCACGCGCGGACCGGCACGTCGAAGTGGCACAGCAAATGCTGGCGAGCGGCACCGCCTACAAGTGCTATTCCACGCCCGAAGAGATTGAAGCGTTTCGCGAAAAGGCGCGCGCCGAAAAGACATCAACTCTGTTTCGGTCGCCCTGGCGCGATGTGCCCGCAGATCAGCACCCCGATGCGCCCTTTGTCGTGCGCGTCAAAGCACCGCGCGAAGGACAGACCACTTTGCATGACGAGGTGCAGGGCGATGTGACATGGCAGAATGAGCAGCTTGACGACATGGTCCTGCTCCGCTCTGACGGGTCGCCGGTCTATATGCTGGCGGTGGTTGTTGATGATCACGATATGGGCGTGACCCATGTGATCCGCGGCGACGACCATCTGGCCAATGCGTTTCGGCAGAACATGATCTATGCCGCGATGGGTTGGACCGCACCGGTGCTGGCGCATGTGCCGCTGATCTTTGGGCCGGATGGCAAGAAACTGTCAAAGCGTCATGGTGCGACGGGGGCGGCGGAATATCAGGCGCTTGGGTATCCGGCTGCCGGGATGCGCAACTATCTGACCCGATTGGGGTGGAGCCACGGGGATGACGAATTCTTCACGGACGCGCAGGCGCGCGAGTGGTTTAATCTGGACGGGATCGGCAAATCACCGGCGCGCTTTGATTTCAAAAAACTGGATAATATCTGCGGCCAGCATATCGCGGCGGCTGACGATGCTGCGCTGCTGCATGAAGTGCAGGGTTTTCTGGCCGCGACCGGTGCGGAAATGCTGACGGAAACGCAGTCGGACGGATTTTTGAAAGCGATGTACTGCCTTAAAGAACGTGCGAAGACGCTGCCGGAACTTATTGAAAAGGCACACTTTGTCCTGACATCTCGCCCGATCACACCAGATGAGAAAGCGGCAAAACAGCTGGATTCGGTATCCCGTGGTATACTCTCAGAATTGACGCCGCACCTGCAAAGTGATAGCTGGTCACGCAGCACGCTGGAGGAAGCCGTTTCCGATGTGGCCACGCGCCACGACAAGAAATTGGGACAGCTTGCCGGGCCGCTTCGTGCAGCTTTGGCAGGTCGCGCGGTTTCCCCCAGTGTTTTCGACATGATGCTGGTCCTCGGGCGTGAGGAAACACTCGCCCGGCTTCAGGATGCATCGGCCTGAAACCTTTTCGTTACGCTTTTATGGTGAACGATGGGCGGATTGCACGACACTAACGCCCGGCACACACCCGGCGCTGACATGGGGAAGATACATGGCCGATACCACAAAGACCGCGACACTGACCGTAGATGGAAAATCTTACGAATTGCCTGTCCATACGCCGACGTCTGGCCCGGACGTCATCGACATTCGCAAGCTGTACGGTCAGGCGGGCGTGTTCACCTATGACCCCGGCTTTACTTCGACCGCGTCGACCGACAGCACGATTACGTTCATTGATGGCGACAAGGGCGAGCTGTTGCATCGCGGCTATCCCATCGACCAGTTGGCAGGTAAATCGCACTACCTCGAAGTGTGCTATCTGCTGTTATACGGTGAACTCCCTTCTGCCGCGCAGCTTGAGGATTTTGAGTTCCGTGTGACCAATCACACGATGCTGCACGAGCAGATGATGAACTTTTTCCGTGGCTTCCGCCGTGATGCGCACCCGATGGCGATCATGGTCGGCGTTGTGGGTGCGATGTCGGCGTTCTATCACGACAGTACCGATATCAATGACCCTTGGCAGCGCGAAGTCGCCTCGATCCGGTTGATTGCCAAGATGCCGACAATTGCCGCGATGGCTTATAAGTACCACATCGGTCAACCGTTCGTGTATCCGCGCAACAACCTGGATTACGCGTCGAACTTTCTGAACATGTGTTTCAGCGTGCCCGCTGACGACTACAACGTCAGCCCTATTCTGGCCCGCGCGATGGACCGGATTTTCACGCTGCATGCGGATCATGAGCAGAACGCCTCGACCTCGACCGTGCGTTTGGCATCGTCGTCTGGCGCCAACCCGTTCGCCTGTATCGCCGCAGGCATCGCCTGTCTGTGGGGACCAGCGCATGGCGGCGCAAACCAGGCCTGTCTGGAAATGCTGCGCGAGATCGGCACAGTGGACCGCATCCCCGAATTCATCGCCCGTGCCAAGGACAAGAATGACCCGTTCCGCCTGATGGGCTTTGGGCATCGCGTCTATAAGAACTTTGACCCGCGCGCGACGGTGATGAAGGAAAGTGCCGATGAGGTGCTGGACCTTCTGGGTGTCGAAAACAACCCGACCCTGCAGGTCGCCAAGGAACTTGAAAAGCAGGCGCTGGCCGATCCGTATTTCTCCGAGAAGAAACTGTTCCCGAATGTGGATTTCTATTCCGGTATCATTCTGGAAGCGATGGGTTTCCCCACCTCGATGTTCACACCGATCTTTGCGCTGTCGCGCACGGTGGGCTGGATTTCCCAGTGGAAAGAGCAGCTTGACGATCCACAGCTCAAGATTGGGCGGCCCCGGCAGCTGTATCTGGGCAGCACAGCGCGCGACTATGTCGACATCGAAAACCGCTAAGTTTCAGGGCCGCCATAGCGCGGCCCTTTTGCTATGCTGACGACTAAGCGGCTGATCCTGCGGGCAGCGCGGCCCGATGATCTGGACGATCTGCACGCGATTTACAGTGATCCGCGCGCAATGCGCTATTGGTCCACGCCACCGCATCCCGATCGCGCGACTACGCAGGGCAATCTGGACCGGCTGATCGCCAGTGCAGCACGGCGGCTGGTCTATTTCGTGTTCGAAAAAGATGGCCACGCGATCGGTGTCGGCGGGATGCACAAGGACTATGAAATCGGGTTCCTATTGCATCCCGATTACTGGCGGCAAGGGTTCGCGCGCGAGGCGATGCAGACGATCATCCCACATCTTTTCAAAGTGACCGATGCCCCTGCCCTGACCGCTGACGCAGACCCGCTGAACACAGCCTCTGTCGGATTGCTGCGAAGTCTTGGCTTTGACGAAACGCACAGGGCCAAGAATACGTTCTGCATTGAGGGTGTTTGGTCTGACAGCGTGTATTTCCGACGGAAACGTGGCTAATTCGCCCGTTTTTGCCAGACAGTTCATTCTTTTAGAACAAAGCCACAGTATCGTGCTGACAATGTCCGGGTTGAGCCTCAGTGAGGCCGCGTGTGGCACCCAAAACCTCGTCAGCAAAAACTGGAGATACACACATGGCAAGCTCATCCTTCATCATCTATGGCGATGTCAACGTCGCGGTGACCATCACCGAAAATATGGATGGCACACTGACTTTCACGACCTCCGTCATCACTCAAGGCGAAAATGCGACGGGTTTGATCGGCGACATTAACGCGCTGTTTTTTGACGTGGCCGACAATATCGACGTCAGTCTTCTGGAAACCTCGGACGGCACCGATCTGGGGTCCACCGGGCTGGACACTGTCCTTTTGGAGGATGCGTTCAAAGAGGAAAGCATCACCAAGGTTGACAGCTTTACCAACATGAACGGCGAAGTGATCAAGGAAGCGGGCAAATTTGACGGTGGCGTGCAGTTTGGAACCCAAGGCATTGGGACAGACGACTATCAGTCCGTCTCGTTTACCTTGTCCACATCTGACGGCTCTGCGCTAAGCCTTGCTGACTTCAGTATGCAGGATTTTGGTGTGCGCCTGACATCTGTTGGTGTTGAAGGTGGCAGCCGTGACGGATCGTTGAAACTGGGCACCACAGCACCGTTGTTCCCCGTGGATCCACCAGTCGAGCCGGGGTGCGACGATATCTACATCACCACCGAGGCTGATTTTTCGGCCCCGATCCTTCCCGGTTTTCCGCCTCTTCCCGGAGATCAGATCGTTGATCCCGACACGCAAGACGCGTTCTTTAGTCTTCTTTACAACAATGAAGTGGGCAGCAGCGTCACGTCAGTGGGCGGCGATGCTAGCAACGTTGGTCAGGTCATCACCGGCAGCAATGGCGGCACGATTGTGATCTATGCGGATGGCACATTTGACTTTTCTGCATTGAACACCTCTTTCGAAAACGACTTTGCCCATCTCAACGACAACGATGTCGAAACGACCACTTTCGTTTACGAAGTTGACGGGTTGGAACAGACACTTTGCGTAGAGGTCCATGGCATCACCGACGACGGCGGGCCCGGTGGGCCCAACGGCTGATCTGACGGCCTTTGTGAAAACGCCTTGCTTCGGCAAGGCGTTTTGCGTTAGGCGGTGCGTGGCTGACAGGAAGCCTAGACGCCGCCAGCCCGCAGGGGCCAAGCTAAACCTGTTGCATTGACCTTTCGGACCGTTCAGCCAGTGACGCTGCGGTTGACAAGGGCGGCTCTCGACCCAACACACCGCGTCAGAACTGGAGGAACCCCATGTCACGGTCCCCACTTCCCCTCTTGATCGAGGATGTTTCGGCCTTTACCAGCGCCTTGCGGAAAAGCTGGCCTGCCGACCCACCGGGCCAAGCGCAAGCCCTGACCCTGATTGCCCGCGCCGCAGGCTATCGCAATCACCAACACCTGAAAGCCAATGCCGATGTGCAGGACGCACCGGACAAGGCCGCACAAAAGCGCGTGCAGGATGCGTTGCGCGTGTTTGATGCGGAAGGCATCATGCAGCGCTGGCCCAAGAAAACCAGCGTGCAGCGCCTGTGCCTGATGTGGTTCTGGTCGCGCCTGCCCGCGCGTCGTGACTTGTCAGAGGCTGAGGTCAACACCGTGCTGCAAGCCGGAGAGGCCTTTGGCGACCATGTGCTGCTGCGCCGGTCACTGATTGACGGACGGCTTGTGCAACGGACCAACGATGGGCGCATCTATCGCCGGTTGGAGGCCGCACCCGCCCCCGAAGAACGGCAGTTCATCCGCGCGCTGTCAGAACGGCAGTTGGCAGCGCAGGTCTAACCCCTAGCGCCCCTCGAATTTCGCGGGGCGCTTTTCAAGAAAGGCCACGACCCCTTCCTGAAAGTCGCGGGTCTGGCCGCATTTGCCCTGTAGTTTTGCCTCGAGCGTCAGTTGCCCGGCCATGTCATTGTCAAAGGACGCGCGCATGGCTTCTTTGACGTAGGTGTAGGTTTGGGTGGGACCGGCGGCCAGTTGTGCGGCACGGGCCTGCCAATGGGCAGTGAATTCCTCTGCCGGGGCGGTTTCATAGATCATGCCCCAGTCGGCGGCCTGAATGGCCGTGACCTTATCGGCAAACAACGCCGCCCCCATTGCGCGCGCAAGCCCCACCTGACGCGGCAGGAACCACGTGCCGCCTGCGTCCGGGATCAGCCCGATCCGGGTGAACGCCTGCACGAAATAGGCATCATAAGACGCCATGACCACATCTGCCGCCAGTGCCAGGTTCGCCCCTGCGCCCGCTGCCGGGCCATTGACCGCGCTGATGGTCGGGATTTTGCTGTCGATAATGGCGCGCAGCATCGGCACATATTCGTCCCGCAAGGTGCGTTCCAGATCAAGGCTGGCCGCAGATCCACCATCGCCAAGGTCTTGGCCGGAACAAAACGCCTTGCCCGCGCCGGTGATCACAAGCACCCGCGCCTCAGTCTGGACGGCGTTGACGGCATGGGTGATCTCGGCCCGCATTTGCGTATTCAGCGCGTTCATCACATCGGGCCGGTTCAGCGTCAGCACCGCAACGTCGTTGCGGGTCACAAGCGTGATGGCAGAATATTCCATGGGCGGCGTCCTTTATGCTGTTGCCCACAACTTAGTGAACCAATCAGTTTAGGAAAGCGCGCCTTTGCGTCACGAGCCAATTATTTTCTCAAGCTCGGCCTTTTCGGCATCGCTGAGCGCAACAGGAGGGGCGACGTCGCGTCTGCGGATCGTCGACCAACCGATGCCAAGCCCGACCAACAGCAGCACGGGCGCTGCCAACCAAAGCACCAGATTGGACCCTGCAGCCCGGGGGCGCATCAGAACAAATTCACCAAAACGTGCGGCCATATAGTCCAGAACTTCGGCGTCTGAGTCGCCCGCGACAAGCCGTTCACGCAGGACGATCCGCAACTCGCGCGCAACGGCGGCGTGAGATTCGTCGATGCTTTCGTTTTGGCAAACGGGACATCGCAACTGGGTCGAAATTTCGCGCGCCCGGGCTTCCAGCGCGGGATCGTCCAGCATCTCATCGGGTTCCACGGCCCACAATGGAGCAGCCAGAAACAGCAGGATCAGGACCAGACGCTTCATTCTGCCGGCACCGGCTTGGCCGCTGCTGCACCGACCCGCAATCGCCGGTCTGTCAACGACAATAGCCCGCCGAGTGACATGAGGATCGCACCGCCCCAAATCCAGTTCGCAAGTGGTTTCACGTAGACACGCACCGTGTGTCCGCCCTGAGGTTGCGGATCACCGATGACAACGTAGATGTCGCGCAGAAAACCGTTGTGAATGCCTGCCTCTGTTGTGGGCATTTGGGCGACTGGATAGAACCGTTTTTCAGGTTGCAGCACGGCGATCTGAGCCCCGTCGCGGGCCACGGCGATGTCCGCGATGGTGGTCTGGAAGTTCGGGCCGCGGTCACGGCGCACATCCTGCAAGGTCACCTGATAGGCCCCGACGTCATAGGTCTCGCCCGGGTTTGCCACGCGAATATCCTCGACCTGCCAGGCCAGAATGCCAGCAACCCCGATGATCGTGACACCCATGCCTGCATGGGCCGTGGCCTTACCCCAGTCCGCGCGCGGCAGCCGGGTGATGCGCCGCAGCCGGTCAGCGACACCGCCGCGCCCGCTGCGCAACCAAAGATCAAGGGCGGCCCCGCCGATCACCCAGATGCCAAGCGCCAGACCAATCGGGCCAAGGGCGGACCGCCCGCTTTGCACCGCGAAGGCCAGCCCCGCCACGGCAACGGCCAGGAACGCCAAGGCCCCCAGTGTGCCCCGCGCCTTGGTCAAACGCCCACGCTTCCACGCCAGCAGAGAGCCAAGCGGCATGACCACCGCCAGCGCCACCATGAAGGGGGTGAAAGCTGCATCAAAGAATGGCGGGCCGACTGACAGCGTGCGATCAAACAGCAGTTCGGACACCAGTGGCCAGATTGTGCCGATAAAGACCACAAGGCAGCTGACCGCCAGCAGGATATTGTTCAGCACCAGCGCGCTTTCGCGGCTGACTGTGCCAAAGACGCCTTGGGCCTGCATCGCGCTGGCCCGCAACGCAAACAGCACCAGTGAACCGCCCAAAAAGATCCCCAGGATCAACAGGATGAACACCCCGCGTTCCGGATCATTGGCAAAAGCGTGGACAGAGGTAAGCACACCAGAGCGCACGATGAACGTGCCCAGGAGCGAAAACCCAAAAGCAAGGATCGCAAGCAGGATTGTCCAGCTTTTCAGCGTCTCGCGTTTCTCGACCACAATGGCGGAGTGCAAAAGAGCAGCGGCGATCAGCCACGGCATGAAGCTGGCATTTTCCACCGGGTCCCAGAACCAGAAACCGCCCCAGCCCAGCTCATAATATGCCCACCAAGACCCCAGTGCGATGCCGACGGTCAGGAACATCCATGCAGCCAGCGTCCAGGGCCGCACCCAGCGGCCCCATGCGGCGTCCACGCGCCCTTCGATCAGGGCGGCCACCGCAAAGCTGAACGTCATGCTCAGCCCCACATAACCGAGGTATAGGAACGGCGGATGAAAGGCGAGGCCGGGGTCCTGCAAAAGCGGGTTCAGGTCGCGGCCATTGAGCGGCGCGAAATCAAGCCGGTGAAACGGGTTCGAGGTGAACAGAATAAAGGCATAGAAGGCGACCGAAACGGCCCCCTGCACCGCCAGCACACGGGCGCGCAACCGCTGGGGCAGATTGTCACCAAACCACGCCGCACAGGCCCCAAACAGCGCAAGGATCAGCACCCAGAGCAGCAGCGACCCTTCGTGATTCCCCCAAACGCCGCTGATCTTGTAAAGCAGCGGTTTGTCGGTGTGGGAATTGAGATAAACAAGCTCTACCGAGAAGTCCGAGACTACAAATGCCCAGGTCAGCACCGCAAAGCTGAAGCCCACAAGCACCACTTGCAGCGTGGCGGCCGGTTCGGCCACGGCCATCCAGGCGCGCCAACCCTTGTGGGCACCCACCAGCGGCAGGATCATCTGCGCTATGGCGACAGCAAAGGCCAGAATCAGGGTGAAATGTCCAAGCTCGATCAGCATGGGGGCTGTATAGCCGAGGCGGGCGCGGTTGACACGCCCACCCGCGCGAATTTGACTGCGGCAAAATGGTTTAGCAGCGCCCAATCAGGGCATCAGGCCGCCCTGCACGATATAGGTGATCATGCCCAGAATCAAACCGCCGATCACCAGCCGCACCAGCCATTTCAACGTATCTTCGATGCTGCCCAAACGGCGGGCCACATTGGCCTGATGCACCGCAGTGACCGCGTTATGGGTTTCAAGAGCGGCAACGCGCGCCTCAATCGTCTTGCCCGTCTCAACGCCCATGGCTGGCCCACCATTCGGCGAGTGCGGCGTTTTCGTCTTTTGGATCAGGAGTACCAGTGGGCGCGGTTACAGCTTGGGTCAAGGCCACCGATTGCACGACAGAGCGTTGAAAATCCTGCCCTTTCGCCTGATGCCGCGCCCCGAAGTAAAAGCTGACGATCGCACCCATCAGCCACCAGAGCGGTTCGGGGATCAGTGCCACGCCAATCATGCGATCCGCAAACCAGACCGGATGCCACATGGCAGACACGAAAAGCGCAATGGTCCCCAGCGCCAGTGCGGGACGCGGCAAGCGGTTGATCGCATCCACCAGCCGGTCAAACAGCCCCTTGCGCGGCTGCACGAACTCGGTGGCAAATTGCGCCAGAGCGGCTGATTTGCCATCTGCGGCACGCTGTGCGGCGTTTTCGGCGTTCTCGCGAAACGCCTCGACCGTCTGGCTGACCGCATTGCGGCCATCGCCAAACAGCATCGACATTACCCCCGTGATCAACCCCATGCCGCGATCCTTTGCTGATGTTGCGCCGGTGTCAGGTGAAACCGGGCTGAAATGAACTCTTCCGCGCGCGTGATCCAGCCCCCTTTTCCACCATCGCGGCGGCGCGCGTATTTGCGGCTGGCCGCGCGGCGGTCGGCAAGCGCGTAGTAATAGTTGCGCCGCGCGATGCCGTATGCATCAACAAAGTGGTCAGGTGCAGCCGCAAAAGCCTGTGCTGTGGCCGCCGCGGTTTGCGGGCCAATCACGCCATCCACGCTGACGTCGATGCGCATGGAATTCAGCAGCCGTTGCAGGATTTTGACAGCATTGCTGCCCGCGTTGACGTACATATCAAAGACGCTGGCCTGCACCGGTTCCGGCAGCAGGTTGATACGTGGTCCCTCAAAGTAGTGTTTGACGAAGATATCCTCGGCCTGATCGCGGCTAAGCCTGCGCACATCCGCCGTGGTCACGCGCCCATCCCCGTCCAGGTCGAGGCCAAGACGGCGCATCGTGTGAATCGTGACGCCAAAGTTTGTGGCCCCGCCCGGATCGGACGGGTCGTTCACATAACCGCCTTCGCGGGCCACGATCTCTGACGCGATTTGTCTGACTGTTTGCATAATGATCCCCTCACGTTGGGAATCAATCTGCGCTCGCTTGGTTAATTCGTGACTGCGGCACCGTCCGGTGCGACATAGGTGCCTTGTTCCTTCAGCGCGTCGATGACTTCTTTTGGCATGTAGGTTTCATCATGTTTTGCAAGGATTTCAACCGCTTCAAAGGTGCCGTTCACGTAGCGTCCCTGCCCGACCATGCCTTCGCCTTCGTTAAAAAGGTCGGGCAGAATGCCATCGTAAGTCACAGGGATCGTAGCCCCGCCATCAGTCACCGCGAAAGAAACCTTGGTCCCTTCACCGCGCACAATCGACCCATCCGCCACCAGTCCACCGATGCGGAAAAGCTCTGTCGCGACGGGTGGGTTTTCGGCCACTTCGCTTGGTGAACGGAAGAATTGAAAGGAATCGTCGGGCAGCAGTGCAAGGATGACCAGCACCACCGCCAGACAGACGCCTGACAGCGCCAAGATCTGAATTCGCCGCTTTTTCTTGAGCCCCTTCATGGGAACATCGCCGGTTGCATCAGGGCCGTCGTTTCATCAAGCCCCAACATCAGGTTGGCATTCTGCAACGCCTGCCCACTGGACCCTTTGCATAGGTTATCCAGCGTGGACACCACCAGCGTGCGCCCCGAAATCCGGTCGCCTGTCACCCCGATATGGCAAAAGTTCGACCCCGCGACATGCCCTGTGCCGGGGGTCTGGCCAAAGGGCAGCACCACTATGAAGGGCTCGTTGGCGTATTGCGCCGTCAGCGCCGCGTGCACCGCATGCGCATCACCTTTCAAATAGCAAGACGCGAGGATGCCCCGGCTCATCGGGACCAGATGCGGCGTGAACTGTATGCGCACATCGCGCCCGGCCAAGGCGCTGAATTCCTGATCAAACTCGCCCAAATGCCGGTGCTTGCCCCCTTCAGCATAGCCCGAAGCGTCAGAGGCGCGCTCGGTGAACAGCATCTGTTCCTTGAGTGCCCGTCCTGCGCCGGACGCCCCGCATTTGAGATCACAGACGATGTCGTCAAGGTCGATCAACCCGCCGGTCATCAAGGGCCGCAACGCAAATTGCACCGTCGCGGCATTGCAGCCGGTGCCCGCCACCAGCCGCGCCGTGCGGATGTCGTCGCGATAGAACTCGGTCAGGCCGTAGACGGCGGTCTTTTGCAGATCAGCCGCCACATGCGGCTTGCCGTACCAGTGTTCATAGGCATCTGGGTTCCGCAGCCGGAAATCAGCGCCCAGATCCACAACTTTCACATGCGCCGGCAAATCACGGACTAGCGCCTGGCTTAGCCCGTGTGGCAAGGCGGCAAACACCAAATCAATGGTGGAAAAGTCGATGTCATCGACCTTTACCAGCCCTGGCAGGTCCAGATGGCGCAGATGCGGGAACACATCTGCCATGTGCTGACCTGCTTTCCGCTCGGCCGAGAGGGCCGCGATATGCAGGTCAGGATGGATGGCGATCAGCCGCACCAGTTCAGCACCGGTGTAGCCAGAAGCGCCAAGAATAGCGACGGTATGGGTCATCAGATCAACCCCTTTCAATACGGATATATAGGCAGCCCCCAAGGGGCATCAATCAGGCAGCTTCAAAAGCGATTTTTCGTCGCAGGAACTGTGTGGCCCGGTCTGATACACGGCGCGGGTCGCCGGTGGTCAGGAATGCGGTCTCTTGCCCCGGCCCTACCATTTCGGGCCGCCGTTCCAGATAGTCCGAAAGACTGTCCGCGACCAATGTGGCCTGACTGAACACCTTGACGTCGGGGCCTAGGGCGTCCTGAAAAATTTCGGCCATCAGCGGGTAGTGAGTACAGCCCAGCACCGCTGCATCGGGTTTTGGCATCTTGCGCTGCAAAGCCTCCACATGGGACCGCACAAGCGCCTCTGCCAGGATCAGGTCGCCGTCTTCGATGGCGTCGACCACGCCGCCGCAGGCCTGTGCCTCTACGTCGACGCCGATCGCGCGGAACGCCAGTTCGCGCTGGAATGCGCGGCTGCTGACGGTGGCTGGCGTGGCAAAAAGGGCGACGTGCTTGACGCCAACTTCACGCGGGGGGGAATTGTCACCCCACTGCCGTTCGGTCAGCGCCTCGATCAGCGGCACAAAGACGCCCAGCACACGCTTGTCCTGCGGCACCCAGCCTTCCTGCATCCGCCGCAATGCAGCGGCAGAGGCGGTGTTGCAGGCCAGAATCACCAGATCACAGCCCGCATCAAACAACCGCTGCGTAGCGGCAGTGGTCAGGTCATAGATGTTGTCTGCATCGCGCACGCCATAGGGGGTGTGTGCGCTGTCGCCCAGATAGACCAACGGTACGTCTGGCAGGCGCTTTTGCACCGCGTCCAAAACCGTCAGTCCGCCCAATCCGCTGTCAAATATGCCGACTGCCATGCGTCTTGCCCTTGTATCGCGCCTCAAATTCGTGGCCCAGCGTCGTGGATACAACAGGCCCTGGAGACAGGTCATACGTGGCTTTGCGCAGGAAATCCATGCAGTCTTTGGGGTTGGGATGCGCACGCCGCAGCGTGGCTGCCGGGATCGGTTCACCGATGCAAATTCGCACATCTGTGCCGATCCGGGTCTTGAATTCACGGATCAGCAGCCCCATCCGCAAAGTGGTGTGCAGATGGCTGGCAACCTGAAACAGACGGCTGGTTGAGCCGTCAAAATAGAGCGGCACCACCATCGCGTCACTTTTCTGGATCATCTTGGCGGTAAAGTTGCGCCAAACCGGGTCCATCGGTGGCGCAAAGGGTCTGGCCGCCGTCGACACGGTGCCGCCGGGAAAGACGCCAATTGCCCCACCTTGTTCCAGATAGCAAAGCGCCGCCTTGCGGGTGGCGATGTTTGTGGCGATCGCATCTTTGGTATCGTCAAAGTTGACTGGCAGGATCACCTTTTCCAGATCAGGCGCATCGCGAAACACTTTGTGCGCCAGAACGCGGAAATCAGCGTCTCGCCGTTCTGACATGATCCGCCCCAGCATCAATCCATCGAGAATACCGTAAGGGTGATTGGCGACCACGATCACGGGTCCGGTGCGCGGAATATTGTCGAGTGATCCGCGGGCGACATCAAGTCCAATGCCGTAACGCGTTGTAATCACGTCCCAAAAATCAGCCCCCTGCGCAACCTCTTGACCGTAACCACGGGCCTTGCGGATCAACCTGCCGCGGCCTGTTGCCGCCTCCATTGCGCGGATCATCAAACGACCGGGCCGAGTTTCGGCGGAATGGGAATAGCTGATATCGCGGGCCATGCGCCGTTCTGTTCGCATTGTCGTCTCACTCATCTTGGTGCGACACTCTATTTCGCATCTATGAAGAAATTACGACAGTCGATCATTCCGCTGCGCGCTTCAATCCCTCAGGGTTGCGTAAATGTGCCAGCAACTCTTCCCGGCGCTTGGCCGCTTTTGCCGCATTGGCCGCCTTCACTGGACCAAAGCCCCGGATGTCGAGCGGCAGACGCGCCAAAGCGACCGCGGCGTCCAGGGTCTGCGGGGTCACAATGCGCAGCACCTCGGCCATGTCGCGTTCGTATTCGACAATCAGCGCACGTTCCATGCGCCGCTCAGCGGTGTAGCCAAAGGGATCAAGGGGCGTGCCACGCAGCCGCTTGAACCGCGCAAGCACCGGAAACGCCCGCGCCATGCGTGCGCCATAAGCCTTCTTACGCGGACGACCATCGGCACCGGTCTTGGCCAGCAGTGGCGGCGCAAGGTGATAGGTCAGTTTCAGGTCCCCATCAAAGGTCTCACGCGCTTTGGCCTCTGTGTTCAGCAACAGGCGCGCGACTTCGTATTCGTCCTTGTACGACAAGAGCTTGTGATACCCTTCTGCCACCGCTTCTTGCAGCGGGCCGTCGCATTGATCCACCAATTTGCGATAGCGCTTTGCAAGCCGATTGCCCTGATAGGCCACCAGATGATCCGCCCGGAACGCGATCCGCTCTGCCAGCGTTTTGGGCAAATGCGTGACGTCGGGTGTGATGATCCGCGACACTTCTTCTGGATGCAGGACCGCCCAACGCCCCAGCGCAAACGCGCGTTTGTTGCGTTCCACGGCGGTGCCGTTCAGCGTGATGGCGCGCAGGATCGCATCTTCCGACAGCGGGATCGCGCCCTGCTGCCATGCGGCCCCAAAAACCATCATGTTGGAATATATGCTGTCGCCCATCACCGCCTTGGCCAGCGCGCTGGCGTCAAACATCGCGAGCCCATCGCGCAGCCGCGCCTGAAGCGACAGGGCAAGCTGTTCGGCGGGCAGTTTGAAATCCGTGTTGCGGGTGAATTCTCCGGTTACAATCTCGTGGCTGTTGACCACCCCGCGGGTGCGCCCGGTGCGCATCAGGCCCAGCGTCTTGGCACCTGCGCTGACCACAAGATCGCCGCCAATCAGCGCGTCACATTCGCCCGTTCTGACCCGGATCGCGGCGATGTCCTCTGGCGTATCGGCCAGACGGCAATGGATATGCACCGCACCACCCTTTTGCGCGAGCCCGGCCATTTCCATCATGCCGGCCCCCTTGCCGTCCAGATGGGCCGCCATCGCCATCACTGCACCAATGGTCACCACCCCGGTGCCACCGACGCCTGTGATCACCACATTGTGGGTGCCGTTGATCTGCGGCAGCACCGGTGCGGGCAATTCGCCGATGTCCACATCTGCGGTTGCCTGTTTCTTGATCTGCGCGCCTGCGATGGTCACGAATGATGGGCAAAAGCCGTTCACGCAGGAAAAGTCCTTGTTGCAGGATGATTGGTCAATCGCGCGTTTTCGGCCCAGTTCGGTCTCTGCCGGAACGATCGACACACAGTTTGATTGCACGCCGCAATCGCCGCAGCCTTCACAGACATCGGTGTTGATAAAGACCCGCTTGTCGGGGTCCGGGAACAGCCCGCGCTTGCGGCGGCGGCGCTTTTCTGCGGCACAGGTCTGGATGTAGACCAGCGCGCTGACGCCTTTGACCTTGGTCAATTCCTCTTGCACGCGTGGCAATTCGGCACGTTCGGAAAACATCACCGATTTGGGGAAAAGTTCGGCGTGCACGTCTTCCTTGTCGTCATAGACAACCTCGACCCGTTTGACGCCCATCGCAACCAATTCGTGGCAGATTTGATCTGCGGTCAGATCACCGTCATTGCCCTGCCCGCCGGTCATGGCGACTGCATCATTGTAAAGGATCTTATAGGTGATCGTGGTGCCCGCCATCAGCGCAAAGCGGATCGCCTGCACACCGGAATGATTGTATGTGCCGTCACCGATGTTCTGAAACACATGGCCGGTCTTGCTGAACGGTGCCTCGCCCACCCAATTGGCACCCTCGCCTCCCATCTGGGTAAAGCCAACCGTGTCACGGTCCATCCATTGCACCATGTAGTGACAGCCGATCCCGGCATAGGCGCGGCTGCCATCAGGGACTTTGGTGGATGAATTATGCGGGCAGCCGGAACAGAAGTATGGCAGACGCGCCGCAAGTTCAGGCGCATTGTCAGCCTTTTTGGCGGCGGCAATCGCCTCGAGCCCGGCGGTGATACCGCCCGCGTTGCAGCCCTCTTCCTGCAAGATGCCGCCCAGCTTTTCGGCGATCCAGATCGGGTTCAAGTCGCCCTTCGTCGGAAACACCTCTTCCCGGCGGCCTTCGGAATGCTCGTCGCCCTTATGCCAGCCGTAAACGCGCCGCCCTTGCCGGTCATCAAAGATCGCTTCTTTGACCTGCACTTCGATCAACTTGCGCTTTTCTTCCACGACCACAATCAGGTCAAGCCCTTCGGCCCATTCGTGAAAGCTGGCCATATCCAGCGGCCAGACCTGCCCCACCTTGTAGGTGGTGATACCAAGGCGCGTCGCCTCATCCGCGTCGATGCCCAAGAGGTTCAGCGCGTGCACAAGGTCGAGGTAATTTTTGCCCGCCGCGACAAAGCCGATGCGCGCACCGGGCTTGCCCCATTTGCGCTGATCCATCTTGTTGGCGCGCGAAAATGCTTCTGCCGCAAAGCGTTTGTGGTCGATCATCCGCGCCTCTTGCAGCTGCGGCGTGTCGACAAGCCGGATGTTCAATCCGCCCTCTGGCAGCGGTATATCAGGCGTTTCAAAGGTCAGGCGATGCGGGTCGCCGTCGACAACAGAGGTGACTTCAACCGTGTCTTTCATGGTTTTCAGACCGACCCAGACACCAGCATAGCGGCTCAGCGCCCAGGCATAGAGGCCATAGTCGATAATCTCCTGCACACCAGCCGGGCTGACGATGGGCATGTAGGCGTCCAGCATCGCCCAGTCGGATTGGTGCAAGGTGGTCGAGCTTTCGCCGGTGTGATCATCGCCCATCGCCATGATGACACCGCCGTGCTGGCTGCTGCCTGCCATGTTGGCGTGGCGCATCACATCACCGGACCGGTCGACACCGGGGCCCTTGCCGTACCACAGACCAAAGACACCGTCATACTTGCCCTCGCCCCGCAACTCGGCCTGTTGGCTGCCCCACAGCGCTGTTGCGGCAAGGTCTTCGTTCAGACCGGGTTGAAAGGTGATCTGGTTCTTTACCAGAACCTCGGACGCGCGGGTCATTTGCATGTCCACCGCGCCAAGTGGTGATCCGCGATAGCCGGTCACATAGCCCGCTGTGTCCAGCCCCGCCAGCGCGTCCCGCGCGCGTTGCATCAGCATCAGCCGCACCAGTGCCTGAGTGCCATTCAGCAACACGTGCCGCTTGTTCAGATCATAGCGGTCGTTCAGCGAGATCTCTTCCCGGCCCATGATGCACCTCCCAATGCGCCAACTTACTCTGATGATAGGTCAAACTTTCTGACCTATAAAGCACGAATTGCTGATCTGGTTCATTTGCATTGTGGCACGTAATCAGCGTAATGAACGAGCCATAAGAGCATCAAAACCTTTGCAACGGACACGTGATGGACTGGGACAAGCTAAGAATATTTCACGCCGTCGCGGATGCCGGATCGCTGACGCATGCCGGTGACACGCTGCATTTGTCCCAATCGGCGGTCAGTCGGCAAATCCGCGCGCTCGAAGAATCACTCAATACCACCCTGTTTCACCGTCACGCGCGGGGGCTGATTCTGACCGAACAGGGAGAATTGCTGTTCGACGCCACCAAATCTATGAACAAGCGGCTCGAGGCCGCCAGCGCCCGCATTCGCGACAGCGAGGAAGAGGTGTTTGGCGATCTGCGGGTCACGACGACAACCGGCTTTGGCACGCTCTGGCTGGCCCCGCGGCTGCCCAAGCTTTATGAACTCTACCCTGACCTCAAGATTGATCTGATGCTCGAGGAACGGGTGCTGGACCTGCCCATGCGCGAGGCAGACGTGGCCATTCGCATGAAAGAGCCAAGTCAGGCCGATCTGATCCGCAAGCGGTTGATGTCGGTGCGGATGCGGCTTTACGCATCACGCAATTATCTTGAAGAAGTGGGGGAAATCGAAAGCATCGAAGATGTCGCCGATCACCGTCTGATTTGCCAAAGCCCCGCGTCCACGCAGGTGGCGGCGGGTGCCGCAATGGTCCAGCACCTGCTGACCTATGACGTGCAATCGCTTTTTACGGTCAACAACTACTTTGGCGTGCTGCAAGGTGTGCTGAACAAACTGGGCATTGGTGTGCTGCCGGATTACGTGACCGAAGACTTCCCCGAACTGGTGCGCATCCTGCCTGATGTGGAATCCGGTGAAGTGCCCGTCTTCCTCGCCTACCCCGAGGAATTGCGCCAATCCAAACGGATCAGCGCCTTCCGGGACTTCGTTCAGGACGAGATCATCGCGCATCGCCGCAAAATCCGTGAGACCGCAGCGGGTTAGCCAAGCCATGCACCTGCCGCATAGCGGGTTTGCATCTTTAGATGCGCTGTTTTTCTTGAATGGTCAAAAAACCAGCCCTATGTGCAGTCGTGAGGCGGATGATGCTTTTGCGCTCTCCTCCTCAACCTCCCTGTTGGACTTTGCCGGGCCTTGTGCCCGGCATTTTTTTTTGGCCGCAATCGGCTTATACCGCGTCAAAGACCGCGCGCAATGATTGGTCACCTGTCCAATGATGGGCCACCCAGCCGCAAGCCCTTGCCGCCTCAACATTTGGCAATCTGTCATCGACAAAAACGAACGTCGCCTGGGGTTTTCCAACACGTGCTTCTACCGCCGCAAAGAACGCCGGGTCCGGCTTTTTCGCGCCAACTGCCGCCGACCAGATTGCACCATCGACCATGTCACCAAGGCCAAGATCGTCCAGCAGATAGGCCGCACGCAGATGTTCCTGATTGGTGGCAAGCCAGACCGGCACGCCCGCTGCCCTGATCTCGGCAACCTCGCGCAACATGTCTGTGTTGAGCGTTGCGTCCTGCGCAAACCAATAGTCCCGTAGCGCGGTCGCGCTGACCTCCGTTCCGATCTCATCCAAAGCAGCTTCAAGCATCGGCATCATCTCCGCCTTGCCGATGATAATCTCAGCCCAATATTTGTGGAAAAACGCATCCAGCAAGTCGCGTTTCGGAATGCCCAAATCAGCCTCAAGCTGGTCCGACCAGCTGCCACCATTTGGCCCGGCCGTGACCAACACGCCGTCCACATCCAACATCAGCACATATTCGATCATCAAACCCGCCTTTCACTTCGTGTCACCCTGCCCTAAAAGCATGCCGAGTCGAGGGGAAAGCCATGTCCGATCCAGAAATCACCGAAGATGTCATCGCCGCACATGGCTTTACGGTCGAAGAATATGCCGAAGTCAAACGGATCCTGAATCGCGATCCGAATTTCACTGAAATGGGCATCTTTTCGGCAATGTGGAATGAACATTGTTCTTACAAATCCTCTAAGAAATGGCTGCGCACTCTGCCGACGACGGGCCCGCAGGTCATCTGCGGCCCGGGCGAGAACGCAGGCGTTGTGGACATCGGCGATGGGCAGGCCGTTATCTTCAAGATGGAAAGCCACAACCACCCCAGCTACATCGAGCCCTATCAAGGTGCGGCCACTGGTGTTGGTGGCATCCTACGCGATGTTTTTACAATGGGCGCACGCCCGATTGCCGCAATGAACTCCTTGTCGTTCGGCGCACCTGACCACCCTAAAACTCGCCAGTTGGTCAACGGTGTTGTGGCGGGGGTTGGCGGCTACGGCAATTGTTTTGGTGTCCCGACGGTTGGCGGTGAAGTCCGCTTTGACCCGGCTTACAATGGCAATTGCCTTGTGAACGCCTTTGCTGCCGGCCTCGCCGATACCGACAAGATCTTTTACTCCGCCGCTTCGGGCGTGGGCATGCCAGTTGTCTATCTGGGCGCCAAGACAGGTCGGGATGGCGTGGGCGGGGCCACGATGGCCTCTGCCGAGTTTGACGACACCATCGAGGAAAAGCGCCCTACCGTGCAAGTCGGTGACCCGTTTACCGAAAAGCGCCTGATGGAGGCCACGCTGGAACTGATGGCCACCGGCGCTGTGATCTCTATTCAGGACATGGGGGCTGCTGGCCTGACCTGTTCGGCGGTGGAAATGGGCGATAAGGGCGGTCTTGGCGTCCGGCTTGACCTTGAAAAGGTGCCGCAGCGTGAAGAGAACATGACCGCCTATGAGATGATGCTGTCTGAATCCCAGGAACGGATGCTGATGGTTCTCAAGCCCGCGCTTGAAGCAGAGGCCCGCGCGGTGTTCGAAAAATGGGACCTCGATTTTGCCATCGTTGGCGAAACTCTGCCCGAGGACCGGTTCCTCATCATGCACAACGGCGAAGTGAAAGCCGATCTGCCGCTGTCGAAACTGTCATCCACCGCACCGGAATACGATCGCCCCTGGCAGCCAACACCGGCCGCCGCACCTTTGGGCGATGTGGTGGGTGTGGACCCCATCGACGGTCTGAAAGCCCTGATTGGCTGCCCAAATTATGCCGCCAAACATTGGGTCTATGAACAATACGACAGTCAAGTCATGGGCGACACCGCGCGCATTCCAGGCCTTGGCGCGGGCATTGTGCGTGTGCATGGCACACCCAAATCGCTCGCCTTCACCTCTGACGTGACCCCACGCTATGTCGCGGCCAACCCCGTCGAAGGCGGCAAACAAGCTGTGGCAGAGGCTTACCGAAACTTGACCGCCGTTGGTGCCACGCCGCTTGCGACAACCGACAACATGAACTTCGGCAACCCCGAAAAGCCTGCAATCATGGGCCAGTTTGTCGGGGCGATCCAAGGGATTGGAGAGGCCGTCAGCGCACTTGATATGCCCATCGTGTCGGGCAACGTTTCACTTTACAATGAAACCGATGGCAAAGGCATTTTGCCGACACCGACCATCGGCGCGGTGGGCCTGATCGCCCAACCCGATCAGATGATCGCAGGTCAGTTGCGCGACGGGCATGTCCTGCTGCTGGTGGGTGACACCAAGGGCCATCTTGGGCAATCCGCCCTCTTGGCAGAAGTCTACGACCGCGCCGAAGGGGAAGCGCCCCCGGTCGATCTGGCCGCCGAGAAGCGCAATGGTGACTTTATCCGCGCCAACCACATGCTGATCCGCGCCTGCACGGACCTCTCGGACGGCGGGCTGGCGCTTGCCGCGTTTGAGATGGCAGAGGCCGCTGGCGTCGGGATCACGCTAGATGCATCTGACACCCCGACCCTCTTTGGCGAAGATCAGGGCCGCTATCTGATCGCCTGCAATTTCGATCAGGCAGAGGCGCTGATGATCGCTGCAGGTCAGGCCAGCGTACCATTGACCACGGTGGGCAAGGCAGGCAGCGACGCTGTCAGTTTTGGCGCAGCCTCGGCCCCTCTGGCCGAGCTTGCGGCGCTCTACCGCAGCGCATTCGCTGCCGCAGTCGCCTAAACCGGGGTCTTTTTCTGGCTATTAGTATCCTCGCCGGAGGCGCCTGCACTTGCCGCAATCGCCTTCGGTTCATAAGTTAAGCGCACGTCACTGAAGAGAGCCCCATGCCTATTACAGCCCATGACATCGAAACACTGCTGCGCGAAAGCTTTCCCGAGGCCCAGATCACCGTGCAAGGTGATGACGGCGCGCATTTCGCGGCAGAGGTGGTCGATGCCAGCTTTGCAGGCCAGAACCGTGTGCAGCAGCAACGCGCCGTTTATGCAGCACTCAAAGGCAAAATGGACGGGTCCAATGGCGAATTGCATGCGCTGGCGCTGACCACACGGGCACCGGACTGAATGGTTCTGCGCTGGCTGAATTGGTTGATTACCCCACAGCACAAGCCGCTGTCGCATATCCGTCAAGATGCGCGCGCTGATATTCCCGACGACGATACGCCGGAACTGGGGATGGAGGCGCTTGATATGGGGCTGATCCGTCAGACACAACGCCGCAATCACGCGCTTGAAGCCACAAATGACGGGCATATCGCGCGACACCGGCGCGGGCGATCCAGTTTCCTCAATGCCGCCGATCGCGCCACACCGACACAATATGATGACAAGGGTTATGCGCAGACCTTCTTTGCGCAATTTCTTAAGAACAAGGAACGCAGAAATGACCGCTGAGACGCAAATCAAAGACAAAGTTGCCGCCAACGACGTCGTGCTTTTCATGAAAGGCACCAAATCCATGCCGCAGTGCGGGTTTTCGTCCCGCGTGGCCGGTGTCCTGAACTTCATGGGCGTCGATTATGACGATGTGAACGTGCTGGCCGATGACGACATCCGCCAGGGGATCAAGGAATACTCTGACTGGCCCACCATCCCGCAGCTTTACGTCAAAGGCGAATTCATTGGCGGCTGCGATATCGTGACCGAGATGACCCTGTCGGGTGAGTTGGACACATTGTTTGCAGACAAGGGTGTTGCCTTTGACAAGGACGCCGCCGACAAGATCCGCGAAGCCAACGCCTGATCACGGGGCAAGACACGAAAAAGGGGACGGTGCACATGCGCCGTCCCCTTTTTGCTGTCTGTACAGGGGCTTAACCCGCCTTTTGTTCCACCTGATCGGCCAACGCCTCGGCCCGGGCGGCAATTTCTGCCAGCGTATCGGTGATCTCTGCGGGGACCACCGGCACTTCGACCTTTTCGGGCTGGCGCGACTGCAATTGATCAATCTGCGCCTGCAGCCCCGCCATGCGGGTTTCAGCCTCTTTCAGCTTTTCTTCGAGCCCGGCGGTCTTGTCGGCCAGCATCAGGCCCGACATCAACAGCATCCGCGCCTCTGGCATCCGGCCGATTTGGCTGGACAGATGGGTTGCTTCGCTGTCCAGCATCTGCGCTGCGGAATAAAGGAAATGTTCTTCGCCTTCCTGACAGGCGACTTCGAATGTGCGGCCACCAATGGCAACTTCGACCTGCGGCATCAGGACGCCTCCTCGATCAAGGGTTTCAATTCATTCAGGATCGCGTCGACCTCGGCGGCGTCGGCACCCCGTTGCGCGTGCAGCGCGTCAATTTCGGCAATCAGCGCGCGGTTGATCAGCTCTGGATCAGCCGCACCGTCGGCGGCCACGCTGCGCAGTTGCGCGTTCAGATCGCGCAAATCGGCGTGTGATGCGCGCATCCGCTGCAATTCGCCATCTAACCGCGCCATCTGCTCTGCCTGGGCGGAAACCCGCGCCTCAAGCTCGGCGATCTTGGTGTCTTGCCGGTCTTTGAGCGCCTTCACCCGTTCGACCAGCTGCGCATTGGCGGTGCGTTCTTCGTCCAGCTGCTGCTGAAGCGCGCCATCATCAGTCGCAACAGCAGTGCCACTGACACCAGCCATCCCAGCACTGATCCGTTCCAGCGCCGCGGTAATGCGACCTTCTAATGCATTGATATCACTCATTTGCCTGTCCTTTCCTGCGCGCCTCTTACGCACCCGCTTGCACCTTTCAGGCCGCCCTGTCTGGTGCATCGTCCCTGCGGCTGGCCAGTGGTTTGTCCCGCGCCCTGTTCACAGCCGAATCGCGCCTCGATGGTGAAAGCCTAAGCGATCAACCATTCGGTCGCAAACCAGATGAAGCGCTTTGTTCTGAGGCGCTTACCGGTCACGCTTCATGCGGCTGCCCGGAATGCTTGAACTATGGTCCCGCCCTGATATGACGTGCCGGACTGAAAGCTTTCAAAAACAGGACCTGACCCTTGGATATTGCGACCCTCCGCGACCAGCACCCCGATCATTGGATGAAAGCTGCAGCGATCCGCACGCTGACGCTGGATGCGGTTGCTGCCGCAAACTCCGGCCACTCTGGCATGCCGATGGGCATGGCTGACGTCGCCACCGTCCTTTATGAAAAGCACCTCAACTTTGACCCTGCTGCCCCGAACTGGCCCGACCGCGACCGGTTTATCCTTTCGGCGGGCCACGGGTCGATGCTGCTGTATTCATTGCTGCATCTGACCGGCTACGCAGATATGACGCTGCAACAGCTCAAAGATTTCCGCCAATGGGGTGCCAAGACGGCAGGCCACCCTGAATACGGCCATGCAACCGGGATTGAGACGACCACCGGACCCTTGGGTCAAGGCATCGCCAATGCAGTCGGGTTCGCCATAGCCGAAGAAGTGCAGCGTGCGCGTTACGGCAAGAACATCGTCAACCACCACACCTATGTAATCGCCGGAGACGGCTGCCTGATGGAAGGCGTTAGCCAAGAGGCGATAGGCCTGGCTGGGATGCAAAAGCTGAGCCATCTGGTCGTTTTCTTTGACGACAACAACATCACTATCGACGGCACCGTCGATCTGGCCGACGTCACCGACCAATCCGCGCGCTTTGCCGCCTCTGGCTGGCACGTACAGCACATCGACGGCCATGACCCTGTTGCGATTGACGCGGCCATCACGGCCGCCAAGGCTGATCCCCGCCCCTCGATGATTGCCTGCAAGACCCATATCGCACTGGGCCACGCAGCACAGGACACCTCTAAGGGTCACGGCGCGCTGACCAATGCCGAACAATTGCTTGAGGCGAAAAAGGCCTATGGCTGGGTTTATGGCCCCTTCGAAATCCCGGCAGAGATCAAGTCACAGTGGGAAGCCACCGCTGCACGCGGCAAGGCCGCCCGTGCTGCGTGGGAAGACCGGTTTGCCAAGCTGTCGGCCGGCAAACAGGCCGAATTCAACCGCGCCTATGCCGGTGAAGCGCCCAAGCGTTTGTCCGCCACGATCCGCGCCTTCAAAAAGCAAATGACCGAAAGCGCGCCCAAGCTGGCGACGCGGGCATCTTCTGAGAAGACGCTCGAAGTGATCAACCCGATCATGCAGGAAACCATTGGTGGTTCGGCTGACCTGACCGGGTCGAACAACACCAAGACTGCCGACATGGGTGTCTTCAACCCAGACAACCGCAAAGGCCGCTATATTCACTACGGTGTGCGCGAACATGGCATGGCGGCGGCGATGAACGGCATGGCGCTGCACGGCGGTGCGCGGCCTTATGGCGGCACGTTCATGTGCTTTACCGACTATGCACGCGGGGCGATGCGCCTGTCCGCGCTGATGGGTGTGCCCGTGACCTATGTGATGACCCACGACAGCATCGGCCTTGGCGAAGACGGGCCGACCCACCAGCCGGTTGAACATCTGGCCTTGCTGCGCGCCACGCCCAACACCCACGTGTTCCGCCCCGCTGACGCGGTCGAGGTGGCAGAGGCATGGGAAATGGCGTTGACCTCTGAAAAGACACCGCATGTGTTGTGCCTGTCCCGCCAGGGCCTGCCGACTGTACGGACAGAGCACAAGACCAAGAACCTCTCAGCACAGGGTGCCTATGTGCTGGCCGACGCAACCGGCAAGCGGCAGGCGATCCTGATGGCCACCGGGTCTGAGGTTTCGGTTGCCCTGGCTGCCCGCGACATCCTTGAGGCCGAAGGCATCGGGACCCGCGTCGTGTCCATGCCCTGCTGGGAGCTGTTTGACCAACAAGAGGAAAAGATCCGCAAGCGCGTTCTGCCCGCCGGACCTGTTCGCGTCGCCATCGAAGCGGGCGTGCAGCAAGGTTGGGACCGCTACCTGCTGGGCGAACGTGGCAACGCCAAGAAGGCTGCTTTTGTCGGGATGGAGGGCTTTGGTGCCTCCGCCCCTGCAGGCACGCTCTTTGAAAAGTTCGGCATCACCGCAGAGGCGACAGCGCAAAAGGTCCGTGACCTGCTGGCGTAAGCGCAAAGCCATAATTCAGACAAGAGGCCGAGCCATCGTGCCCGGCCTTTTTCATCTGGAATCGGGTCGTATCGCCACGCGGCCTGACCCGGCGACAGACAGCGCCAGACAGCCGCCTGCAATCGCAAAATTCTTCACAAAAATGCTCATCTGCCAGGGGTCATCCGGGATCAGGTGAAAGATGCTGGTGACAACGCAGTAACCGGCCAGCAGAACCGCCGTGACGCGGACTTGCAGGCCAATCCAAAGGGCCACCCCGGCACCCGCGTTGAACACCAGTGCCACCCAAACCAGCCCACCGGGCAGCCCCCAGTCGCGCAGTAGACCTGCGGCGTCTTCGGGCGAGACAGCCTTTTGCACAGTTCCACCGATGAAAAGCGCACCAATCAGCACCCGCGCCAGCAAAAGCGCCACGTCATTGATCCCCTTGTTTTGCATTCTCGCCCTCATCGATTCGAGGATCAGCCTAGTCCACGCCACCGGATTTGCCACGCGCGACTGCTATCGCAAACGGTTAGCGGTAACGCGCTGTCTGCCCCGCATGTTATCGTTAACATGCTGATCCTGTTGGACTTTTTTCTTTCCACGTGCGGTTTCGGAACCTACAAGTGGCACCAGCGGCAAGGACTTGGGGAAGAGCATGACAGTCACTTTGGGCATCAATGGCTTTGGCCGTATCGGGCGCTGCACCTTGGCGCATATTGCAGAAGCCGCGCGCAACGATGTGCAAGTCGTCAAGATCAACGCAACCGGCCCAATTGAAACCAACGCGCACCTGCTGAAATACGACAGCGTGCACGGACGGTTCGGTCGCGACATCAAGGTCACAGACAACACGCTCGATCTTGGGAATGGTCCGATCACCGTACAATCCACCTATGACCCGACAGAGCTGGACTGGACAGGCTGCGACGTGGTGCTGGAATGCACCGGCAAATTCAACGACGGCCACACCTCTGCCGTGCATCTGGATCGAGGTGCCAAAAAGGTGCTGATTTCCGCACCCGCCAAGAACGTCGACCGCACCGTGGTCTATGGTGTCAATCACCGGGATCTTTTGGCGACCGAGCAAATGGTTTCCAATGGGTCCTGCACGACCAATTGTCTGGCCCCGTTGGCGAAGGTGCTGAACGATGCGATTGGCATTGAGCGCGGCATCATGACCACCATTCACAGCTATACCGGTGATCAGCCGACACTGGACCGGCGGCACGCTGATCTTTACCGCGCCCGCGCCGCTGCCATGGCGATGATCCCTACCTCGACCGGGGCCGCTAAAGCACTGGGCGAGGTGCTGCCTGAACTTGCAGGGCGACTTGACGGCACTGCGATGCGTGTGCCCACCCCCAACGTTTCGGCCGTGGACCTGACATTTGAAGCCACGAAATCGGTCAGCGTCGCGGACGTCAACGCGGTCGTAGCTGAAGCGGCGCAGGGCTATATGGGCATGGTCATGGCCTATGATGCCGAGGCCAAAGTCAGCATTGATTTCAACCACACCACGCAGTCGTCCATCTTCGCCCCCGATCAGACCAAGGTGGTGGGCGGCAAAACCGTGCGCGTGCTGGCGTGGTATGACAACGAATGGGGCTTTTCGGCGCGTATGGCAGATGTCGCTGGTGCAATGGGGCGTCTGAACTAAGGTCGCACGCGCGCCCAACGCACCTTTGACCAGATCAGCTCGTGGACTATGAAGAACACGAAACCCGACGCAATACCGTCCGCCGCAATGCTCAGACTGGCGGTGAATGATCCGCTGACCCTCGCGTTTATGCGCCACACGCGCTAGACCGGCCCTATGACCAACACCATCGCCATCTGGCTTGCCGCCCTGATCCTGGCCTTCTTTGTGGCTGATGCCTATCTGCTGCATCTGGACGCGCATATCGTCCTGATGAAGACCTTGGCCGACCTGATTGGCTGGTTGGCCTTTTGGCGCTAAAGCGCCCGCCAGCGCTTGACCTTTTGGCGTAAATCGCAATGTTAGCGCCAACACCAGCCTCAACTCCCAAAGGAGACCTTCCATGGCCGTCAAAGTAGCAATTAACGGGTTTGGCCGTATCGGGCGTAATGTCCTGCGCGCCATCATTGAATCCGGTCGTACCGATATCGACGTTGTCGCGATCAACGACCTTGGCCCGGTTGAAACCAACGCGCATCTGTTGCGCTTTGACAGCGTGCATGGCCGGTTTCCCGCCACCGTGACGACAACCGAAGACAGCATCGACGTGGGCCGTGGCCCGATGAAGGTGACCGCTATCCGCAACCCTGCTGACCTGCCATGGTCGGACGTGGATGTTGTGCTGGAATGCACCGGCATTTTCACCAGTAAGGAGGCTTGTCAGGCGCACCTTGATAATGGCTCTTCGCGCGTACTGATCTCTGCCCCCGGTAAAGACGCGGACAAGACTATCGTTTACGGCGTGAATGACGACATGCTGACCAAGGACGACATTGTTGTGTCGAACGCATCCTGCACCACGAACTGCTTGTCGCCGGTGGCCAAAGTGTTGAACGACACTGTGGGCATCACCAAAGGCTTTATGACCACGATCCACAGCTATACCGGCGACCAGCCCACGTTGGATACAATGCACAAGGATTTGTACCGCGCCCGTGCGGCGGCCTTGTCGATGATCCCTACCTCTACCGGTGCGGCCAAGGCCGTGGGTCTGGTGCTGCCGGAACTCAATGGCAAGCTGGACGGCGTCGCGATCCGCGTGCCCACACCCAATGTCTCGGTCGTTGACCTAACGTTTGAGGCCACCAAGGCCACCACGGTGGAAGAGGTCAACAACGCCATTATCGCCGCCGCCGATGGCCCGCTGAAAGGCGTTCTTGGCTATACTGACCTGCCGATGGTCAGCTGTGACTTTAACCACGACCCGCATTCCTCGATCTTCCATCTGGACCAGACCAAGGTGCTGGACGGCAACATGGTCCGGATCCTGTCGTGGTATGACAACGAGTGGGGTTTCTCCAACCGGATGTCGGACACGGCCGTTGCGATGGGCAAACTGATCTGATCCAGCCCAAACGCTGACATGCTTAAGGCCGCGCCATTTGGTGCGGCCTTTTCTTTGACCCCGCGTAACACGCTGAAAATTTGAACAAAATTTGAACCGCGCCATGCATTTCTTGCAACGGTGCTTTTCGATTTGGTGACTTGCGCTGCAATGCAGCATCCCTAAATGTGATCTCAAGAGGAGCAGAAAAACAACGTGAACCTTGAAAGGAGCACACCATGAACGTCCTGAACTCCGTCCGGAATGCCGTGCACAAGCGTGCGCTCTACCTGCGCACAAAGCGCGAATTGCAAATGATGCCGCTGGATGTGGCCCTTGACCTCGACATCCACCGCGAAGACGCGCATCTGATCGCGTCGCGCGCAGTTTACGGTTAGAGCCGCCTCCAGACCAAAGCCACAGGCCGCCCTTCGGGGCGGCTTTCGTGCTTTAGCGGTTCAGAAAATCGGCAACCCTTTGGCCATAGCCGGGGCGTCTGAAAAGATTATTGTGGGTCGCACCGGGCACAAGGTGATAGGTGACATCAAGCCCTGCGTCAGTCATCAGCCGGGCGAGCCGTCGCGAGTCGTCTGGCAAGACAAGCTGATCCTCAATCCCCTGCTGGATCATCACATCCGCCATCAGCGCCCCAACATATCCCGCATTGTCCCACTTCTGCACTGCGGGCAGCAAACACGCAGGCAGGATTGCCATCCGGCTCATTTGCTCGCACATCCGGAAAAAGGGCGCATCAAGTATGACCGTCTTGACGTCGCGATGCGCCGCGACATGCAGTGCTAACCCCGTGCCCATCGAAAACCCGTGTACTGCAATCGGCTGATCGGTGCGGGCATCAAACCAGTCATATGCCGCCAGCGCACGCGCCTTCAGGTCATGCTCTGCCGGACGCCCCGGCAGACCACCGCCACCCGGATAGGCCAGCGCAACAGTATGACGCCCAGCGTCACGATGCAGGCTTAACCCAGAGGGAAAGCGTGCAAGCGCACCGGTATTTCCCATGAAGAACAAGACAGCCGGGGCACCTTCGCGCCCTGGCGTTTCAACAACATCAATCTGGCCCAGATCGGTTACAAACTGCTGCTGAACGTAGCCTTCGATCTGAAATGTTTCTTGTGTGAAAGGATAGATGAAACCCGGATGTATCCAAACCGCGACGGCTGCGTAAATTGCGTAGAGTCCCAGCAAAACCCCAAGACCCCGCTTCACGTCAGCGCAGGCGCGCCATCAGCGCGTCTTGCACAGCTGGACTGACGAACTTGCCGACATCGCCGCCCAGACGGGCGATTTCCTTGACCAATTTACTGGCAATTGCCTGATGCTGGGCTTCGGCCATCAGGAACACGGTTTCAATGCTGTCATCCAGCGCCCGGTTCATGCCCACCATCTGGTATTCATATTCAAAATCCGCCACCGCCCGCAGCCCGCGCACAATGACCGATGCCCCCACGTCGCGGGCGCAATCAATCAGCAGGTTTTCAAATGGATGCACGACAATCTCGCAGCCCGCGTTCTGGCCCAAGGGCACGGCTTCTGCGCGCACCATCTCGACCCGTTCTTCAAGCGAGAACATCGGCCCCTTGTCGCGATTGATCGCTACGCCAATCACAAGCCGGTCGACCAGCGAACAGGCCCGCCGGATAATGTCGCTGTGTCCGTTGGTCAGCGGGTCAAACGTGCCGGGATACAATCCAGTGCGCATCGGCCACCTCTTGTCTTCTGTCTGAGTGGCACGCAACAATATTGCACGGCCCGGGGCAAGCCCCGATTGCCCTTAGTGGCCCATGATCATGCCTTGCAAGGCATCCTTTTCCATCGCCAGTTCGGCCAAACGCGCCTTGACTACATCCCCGATCGAGATCAGCCCGATCATCTTGCCGTCGTCGACCACCGGCATGTGCCGGAACCGGCCATCGGTCATCTTTTTCAGCACCGCATCCGCCGAATCCTGCGGTGTGCAGGTAATCAGCGTCGATGTCATCATGCCTGCCACGGTCTCATTCAAACAGCCCGCCCCGCGTTTGCCCAATTCGCGCACGATGTCACGTTCGGACAGGATCCCATCAAGGCTGTTGCCATCCGCCGAGACAACAACGGTGCCGATCCGCTTGGACGACAAAAGCTGCGCTGCATCGGCCACCTTTGCATCTGGTTTGACCGATATCACACCACCTTCGCCACCCTTGGATGTCAAAATCTGTTGCACAAGCATGGCGCTCTCCTTCTGCTGGTCACTTCAAGCGTCCCTCACGCCACCTCATCTGTCAAGCCAACGGCTTGTTCCAACCGGAAAACTTCGGCCCGGAGGCCCGCCAGCAGGGCCTCCGCAACGCGCATGAGCCGCTCTGACGGGCGATCGACCGCGTGGCGCACCAGATAGAACGACCGTTGCAAGCTGACCGCATCGGTCAGGACGCGGCGCAATTCAGGGGCAAATGGCAATGCAAAATCGTGCACAATACCGATGCCGGTGCCTGCCCGTAGCATCTGCAATTGCACCGCCACCGAATTGCTGGCCAGTTGCACCCCGTCGGCGGCCATCGCCCCCAGATAATCCAACTCGCGGTCAAAAATCATATCGGGGATATAGCCCACAATCGCATGGTCTTTGAGATCAGACAGCGCGCGCGGCGGCGGCGCATCGCGGTGCATCGCCAGATGCAAATGGTAGTCAGTGATTTTCTGCACCATCAACCGCCCCGCAGCAGGCGGGCTGACGGTGATCGCCATATCCGCCTCGCGCTGGGACAGGTTCACAACACGCGGCAGCGCCAACACCTGCAGCTCCAGATCGGGATGATCGCGCTGCAAGGCTGCGCAGACCTGGGGTAGCAGAAAGTTGGCGCAGCCGTCCGGCGCACCGATCCGCACTTGCCCCGACAGTCCGGGCCCATCGGCTGCCCCCTGCTCTAACGCGCGCGCCAGCGGCCCCTCTGCCGCCTCAGCCTCGGCCCGGACGCGCTGGCCGGTATCGGTCAAGGCATAGCCCTGCGGTGACTTCACAAAAAGGGCCGCACCCAAAGCCGCCTCCAACCGGGCCACGCGGCGGCTGACGGTGGCCGGATCCATCCGCAAGACAGGTGCTGCACCCGATAGCCCCTTGGCCCGCGCTACGGCCAGAAACACCCGCACGTCATCCCAATTGCGCATCTGTCCATCCTTCTTCTGGCCAGAAATATCCCGGGGGGCCAGCTTGCTGGCGGAGGCAGCGCCCCCTCTACCCTTGCATTAATGCAAAATGCCTTTGCCATCTTGCCCCTTTTGCAAGCAAAACCGCAAGACTATCCTGCCAACAAACCTCAGGAGGATTCCATGCAAGAGCTGACCCATTACATCAACGGTACCCATCAAACCGGTACCTCTGGCCGCTTTGCCGATGTCTACAACCCCGCCACGGGCGAGGTGCAGGCCAAGGTGCCGCTCGCCTCGGCCGCTGAAATGGATCAAGCTGTGCAGGTCGCGGCCGCAGCTCAGCCTGCGTGGGCCGCCGTCAACCCGCAACGCCGCGCGCGGGTGATGATGAAATTCGTGGACCTTCTGAACCGTGACATGGATAAACTGGCCGAGGCGCTCAGCCGCGAGCACGGCAAGACCCTGCCTGATGCCGCAGGCGATGTGCAGCGTGGACTGGAAGTGGTTGAATACTGCATCGCCGCACCGCAGATGCTGAAAGGCGAATACACCGACAGCGCAGGCCCCGGCATCGACATGTATTCGATGAAACAACCGCTGGGTGTGACCGCTGGCATCACGCCTTTCAACTTTCCCGCCATGATCCCGATGTGGATGTTTGCGCCCGCCATTGCCTGTGGCAATGCCTTCATTCTCAAACCCTCCGAACGCGACCCTTCGGTGCCGCTGATGCTGGCCGAACTGATGGAAGAGGCGGGCCTGCCCAAGGGCATCCTGCAGGTCGTCAATGGCGACAAGGAAGCGGTGGATGCGATCCTAGATCACGATGTAATCCAATCGGTGGGCTTTGTCGGCTCTACCCCGATTGCGGAATATATCTATGGCCGTGGGTGTTCCAACGGCAAACGCGTGCAGTGCTTTGGCGGTGCCAAGAACCACATGATCATCATGCCCGACGCCGACATGGATCAGGCCGCAGACGCCCTTGTCGGTGCGGGCTATGGTGCGGCGGGCGAACGTTGCATGGCGATTTCCGTCGCGGTACCGGTGGGCGATGATACCGCCGACCGCCTGATCGAAAAACTGGTCCCACGGGTCGAGGCGTTGAAGGTTGGCCCATATACCTCTGGCAAGGACGTCGATTACGGTCCCGTGGTCACTGCTGCGGCAAAGGCCAACATCGAACGGCTGGTGCAATCCGGCATCGACCAAGGCGCCAAACTGGTCGTTGATGGCCGCGACTTCAAACTTCAGGGCTATGAAGACGGGTTCTTTGTCGGCGCGCATCTGTTTGACCACGCGACCAAGGACATGGACATCTACAAGACCGAAATCTTCGGCCCCGTCCTGACCACTGTGCGCGCCCAAAGCTATGAAGAGGCGATTGGCCTTGCGATGGACCACGAATATGGAAACGGCACCGCAATCTTTACCCGTGACGGGGACACCGCCCGCGACTTTGCCAACCGGATCAACATCGGCATGGTCGGGATCAACGTGCCAATTCCGGTCCCGCTGGCCTATCACACCTTTGGCGGCTGGAAGAAGTCCGCCTTCGGTGACCTGAACCAGCATGGTCCGGATGCGTTCAAATTCTACACCCGCACCAAGACGGTCACATCCCGCTGGCCGTCCGGCATCAAAGAGGGTGGCGAATTCTCCATTCCTGTGATGGAATAAAAAAACAGGGGCGGGCGTTCAAGCCCGCCCCGGCACACGAGGGACGCGTATGCCGGTTGACTTCAATTTGCTGGCCTCGCGTGGGTTGGTCTACCTGCGCTACGATGGCTTTGTCACTGTGGCAGAGGCAATGGACGCGCTCGAGGAATACAAGGCCCACCCTCAGTTTCACCCCGGCCACAAGCATTTAGCGGACTTCTCAAGGATCACCGGGTTCGAACACGACTACGTCAAGGTCTTCGCCCTGCAGGCAGAGGTCGCCGCCGCGCTGGTTCAGGACGGCTATGAAATCCTGCTGGTAATGCTGGCACAGTCCGGCCCGGCGCTGGAAATGGCGCACCTGGTACGCAAGTCATGGGAAGGTGTGACCACCGTTGTGCCGCGTGTCGCCGAAACAGAGGCGCAAGCGCTGGCGCTTTTGGGTCAGCCCGAAACCACGACCGATGATCTGATGCGCCTGCTTGCACAAGAAAGTTGAACTTTGTCTGAAACTCTTTGCGCCCCGCAGTCGTGACTACGCCATCGTTGTTCAACAAAGGAAGAATTTCATGACTATGATCACACGCCGCGCAGCCTTGCGCCTTGCTGCCTCTGCCGCCGCCCTGCCCGTTCTGGCAACAGCGGCAAACGCGGCCAGCCATGCCGCCCATGAAACCCACACCGTGACGATCCAGAACATGGCCTTCACGCCTGCCAATCTGTCGATCAAAGCGGGTGACAGTGTGACCTTCGTCAACATGGATAACATGCGCCATTCCGCCACTGACCTGAACAAGGCCTGGGACACCGGCCTGCTGGCCAATGGTCAATCCGCCACGATCACCTTCAACGCCGCTGGCAGCTTCAACTACCGCTGCACCCCGCATGGCAACATGCGCGGGTCGATCACGATCAGCTAATCCGACACGCAAGAACGACAAAGGGCGGTGCAGTGCACCGCCCTTTTCTTATTGTTCTGACCGTTTGGCTTAGGCCGACTTGCGCCGCTTCATGGCACCGATCCCGCCCAAGGCAGCGATCAACATCCAGCCAGCCGCAGGCAGTGGGACTTCGCCAACGATGGTGCCGTCAGGGAACGGGAGACCTATAAGTTTATCACTCCCGGCGTTATTGTTCGCCGACTGATAACGCAGACCGACCTTTGCAAAATCCGTCAGCGCGATCGTTCCGCCCTGATCCGAGACCAGAAAGGTTAATGTCGATCCATTGTCTGCAATCGCATCGTTGTTGAAAAAGGCGAGGGCGAAATCGAAATCAACTGTCGGGAACGGATTCAGTCCATTGCTGTTACCACCGACCGGAACAGTTGTTCCAAAGCAATACTCTCCGGTGCTGACCTGATTGTTGGTGTTGTTACAGCTCGAATTGTAACTGATCGCGGTGCCATCGTTATTGACACCTGAGATGTCCGATGCGCCGACCACTGCTGAGCCAAGATCGAAAGCAATCAGATTCAGATGACCATCGGACGAGCCGTTGTGCGACACGGTAATTTCAAAGAAACCTGCCGTGTTATCGTTGACTGTCACGGCCGGCGAAAGCATGTCCGGGCCGTTCGACGACACAAACGCGCCATAAGTCAACGAAGCTGCATTGGATTGAGTCGCCACAAACGGAAAAATCGCCACGGCGGAAAAAAATATAGATTTCAACATGATAACACCAGAAACAACGAAAATAACTTACGGTTCATTCAATTAGTAACATAAAGATGGCAGCTAAACCACTCCAAGTTCGTATTTTGGCTATATTTTGGCCGCATTTGGCGACAATCCGGTCACTTGTCGATGGTTGTCACTGAAATTGATCAAAAGTACGCGTAGCAACCTCAGCCAACGGCACGCCAATGTGCCAGAATTGTCTTGCTCCATCCCCTGAGACGCGCCAAAACTAAACAACCGTTCAATTCCGTGGAGCTTTCATGGATTTCGCCCTCTCCGACGAACAAACCGCCATCTTTGACATGGCGCGGGCATTTGGTGCCGAAAACATCGCCCCCCATGCCCGCATCTGGGAGGCTGAGGGCACGATCCCCCGCACCCTTTGGCCGCAACTGGCCGAACTGGGTTTCGGTGGGCTTTATGTGTCCGAGGACAGCGGCGGGTCTGGCCTGACCCGGCTTGATGCCACACTGGTATTCGAAGCGCTTAGCCATTCCTGCGCCTCTGTCGCGGCCTTCCTGTCGATCCACAATATGTGCGCCAAGATGATTGACAGCTACGGCTCTGACGCGCTGAAAGACCGGATGCTGCCGCAGGCGCTTTCGATGGAAACCGTGCTGAGCTATTGCCTGACTGAACCCGGCTCTGGTTCAGATGCAGCGGCGCTGAAATCCCGAGCAGATCGCACGAACGAAGGCTACGAACTGACTGGAACAAAAGCGTTTATTTCAGGTGGAGGTTATTCGGACGCTTACATCGTCATGGCCCGGACAGGGGGCGACGGCCCGCGCGGCATCTCCGCTTTGGTGGTCGAGGACGGCACAGATGGGCTGTCCTTTGGCGGTCTCGAGGACAAGATGGGCTGGCGCAGCCAGCCCACCCGACAGGTCCAGATGGATGGCTGTGCTGTCCCTGCCGACAATCTTTTGGGCGAAGAAGGTCGCGGGTTCGCCTATGCCATGCAGAGCCTTGATGGCGGGCGGTTGAACATCGCCGCATGCTCGCTTGGGGCGGCGCAATCGGCGTTTGACCAGACGCTGGCTTATATGGCCGAACGCAAGGCCTTTGGGCAAAGCATTGACCAATTTCAGGGCCTGCAATTTCGCCTTGCGGACATGGAAATCGACATGCAATCGGCGCGCACCTTCTTGCGACAGGCCGCTTGGAAACTTGATACTGGCGCGCCTGATGCCTCGGCCTTTTGCGCGATGGCCAAGAAGCTATGCACCGAAACCGCAAGTCAGGTAGCGGACCACTGCCTGCAACTTCATGGTGGCTACGGCTATCTGGCCGATTATGGGATCGAGAAGATCCTCCGTGATCTGCGCGTGCACCAGATTTTGGAAGGCACCAACGAAGTCATGCGCCTGATTACCGCGCGACACCTGATCGGGAGCCGCTGATGCGGCGCAATGACCGATGAGCGATGACATCCACATCCGCACCGAAGGTTGCGCAGGGCGGATCACGCTCAACCGGCCCGGCGCGCTGAACGCATTGACTTGGGAGATGTGTCTGGCCATCGAACAGGCGCTAAACGCTTGGGAAAATGACACAAAGGTCGCCCTCTTAATCATTGATGCAATTGGAGAAAAGGCGTTCTGCGCTGGCGGCGATATTGCCGATATGTATGCATCCGGCCAGAACTATGATCTAAGCTACGGGCGGCGGTTTTGGTCGGATGAATACCGCATGAATGCCAAGATATTCCGGTTTCCCAAGCCGGTTGTCACCTTTCTGCAAGGCTTCACGATGGGTGGCGGGGTCGGCGTGGGTTGTCACGGCTCTCACCGGATCGTTGATGCCTCCAGCCGGATCGCCATGCCCGAATGCACGATCGGTCTGGTGCCAGATGTCGGTGGCTCGCTGCTGTTGGCGCAGGCGCCGGGGCGGCTGGGCGAATTTCTGGGCCTGACCGGTGACCGCATGGATGCCGGCGACGCGATCCACTGCGGCTTTGCCGACTATTTTATCCCCGAAGGTTGGGATGAGCTAAAGGAACAGTTGATCCGTACCGGCGACCACAGCATTGTCGATCAGGCGGCATCCCCTGCCCCCGCCAGCCGTCTGGCCGACGCACAGGCCGACATCGACGCCAGCTTTGCCGGTGAAACCCTTGGCGACATCATGCGCGGCCTGCCCGCTGAGCTACCAGAGGTCATCGCGCATGCCGCCAAACTGATGAACCGCAACGCGCCGTTGGCCATGGCGGTAGCCACGCAATTGATCCACTCCGTCCGCGCGCATCCAACCATCGCCAACGCGCTCGACCGTGAATACCGCTATACCTATCGCGCCGTGGCACAGGGCGATTTTATTGAAGGCATCCGCGCCGCGATTATCGACAAGGACCGCAGCCCATCCTGGGCGCACAAGGACTGGACAGAGGTCAGTGGCGGTGATGTCCTGAAAATGACGCTGCCCTTGGGCAAGGACGCCTTGAAACTGGAGGAAACGCCATGAAGATCGGTTTTATCGGCCTGGGCAATATGGGCGCACCAATGGCGCGAAATCTGATCGCCGCGGGGCACGACGTCTTGGGGTTTGACACCGCGGCCGCCCCCGATGGCATTCCAATGGCGGCCTCTGCCGTGGCGGCGGCGAACGCGGCCAACGTGGTGATCACCATGCTGCCCAACGGTGATATTCTGCGCACTGTTGCCGCTGACCTGCACCCGGCCATGATGGCGGGTGCCGTTCATCTTGATTGTTCCACCGTCGATGTCGACAGCGCCCGCGCTGTAGCACAAGCCGCTGAAACCGCTGGCCTTTCCGCCGTTGATGCGCCTGTGTCCGGTGGGATTGGCGGGGCCACCGCTGGCACGCTGACCTTTATGGCCGGTGGACCTCCGTCTGCCTTTGAGACCGTCAAACCGCTTTTTGACGTCATGGGGCAAAAGGCTGTGCATTGCGGCAATGCAGGCAACGGCCAAGCCGCCAAAATCTGCAACAACATGATCTTGGGCGTCACCATGATCGCCACCTGCGAGGCTTTTGTGCTGGCCGACAAACTGGGTTTGGACCGGCAAGCGATGTTCGATGTCGTCAGCACCTCGTCAGGCTACAGCTGGACGATGAATGCTTATTGTCCAGCCCCCGGCATTGGCCCACAATCCCCTGCGGACAACGACTATCAACCCGGCTTTGCCGCGTCCCTGATGCTCAAGGATTTGAACCTGTCGCAGATGGCGGCAGAGATGGCCGATGCGGACACGCCGATGGGACAGCACGCCCGCGATCTTTATGCGACCTTTGTAGAGGCGGAAGGTCAGGGCGACAAAGACTTCTCAGCGATGTTGCCGCGCTTTGCCGCCCGGAGCCGTGGTTAGTTCACCCGAACCGAGCCGCCGCTTGAAACGTCGCGGCTGGTGACATCCGCCCCGCCGTTCAGCCGCAGTGACGCGCCGGAACTGGCCGCCAGCTCTGCGCTGTCAGTCGCAAAAGCCCGGATCGAAGACCCACTGGTACTTTGCAAATCCGCTGTCACGCAGCTTAGCCCATCGGCGACCAACGACGCACCGGAACTGGCTTCGGCTTCCAAGGCTTCACATCGACCTTCGGCGCGCAATGTTGACCCGCTCGTCGCTGCAAGCGCCAGATTGCCCAGATCACCACTGACCCGCATGGATGACCCCGACGTCGCCTCGCCCTTTTCGAATACTGCGGTGGCCCCTTCAATGGTCGCCGTCGCGCCAGAACTGCTGTGCACTTCTGACAGTGCTGGCATGGCCACGGTCACGACAAAGTGGTCCCGCTTGCCACTGCCCAGAAAGCCCCAGCCAACCTCGCGCGAAATATGCAATGTGTCGCCTTTAACCTCGACCACCAGCCGATCAATATCACCGCGCCGTGCGTCCGCCGTCACCTCAAAGGCCGAACCGACGTCGACGTCCAGCGTCACACCGCTGCTGACCTCGATCTTGTCGAACCCATCCACGTCATATGTGCGGTCGTCGGCATAGGCCTTCAGTGCGCCGCCCATCACAATCAAGCCACTTAATGCGATCATCTTCATAGTCATACTGTCCTCCACTCCAATGCAGAAGACGTAATGTTACGACCTTTAACTTTGAAGAGGTCAGCACACAAAAAGTTGAAAAACTATTCCGCGGCCACCCGTCCGGCGGCTTTCAGCATCGGCCCAAGGTAGCGCCCGGTATGTGAACCGGCGACCTCTGACACCGCCTCTGGCGTGCCTTCGGCGACAATCTGGCCACCGCCATCGCCACCCTCCGGGCCGATGTCGATAATATGATCCGCAGTCTTCACAACGTCTAGATTGTGTTCAATCACAATGACCGAATTGCCCTGATCGACCAATTCATGCAGTACTTCCAACAGCTTGCGCACGTCTTCAAAGTGCAGGCCAGTCGTCGGCTCGTCCAGAATATACAGCGTCCGGCCGGTCGACCGCTTGGACAGCTCTTTGGACAGCTTCACCCGCTGCGCCTCGCCCCCTGACAAGGTCGTCGCCTGCTGGCCCACCTTGATATAGCCAAGACCAACCCGCACCAGCGCATCCATCTTCTCGCGGATGCTTGGCACCGCCTTGAAGAAATCTTGCGCGTCTTCGACCGTCATATCCAGCACATCAGCAATCGACTTGCCCTTGAACTTGATCTCAAGCGTCTCGCGGTTATAGCGCGCGCCTTTGCAGGTCTCGCACGTCACATAGACGTCCGGAAGAAAGTGCATTTCAATCTTGATGACACCGTCACCCTGACACGCCTCGCACCGGCCACCTTTGACGTTGAACGAAAAGCGCCCCGGCTTGTAGCCACGCGCCTTTGCCTCGGGCAGGCCTGCGAACCAGTCGCGAATGGGTGTAAAGGCCCCGGTGTAGGTCGCAGGGTTTGACCGTGGCGTGCGCCCGATGGGCCGCTGGTCAATGTCGATGACCTTATCCAGATGCTCCAACCCCTTGATCGTCTCACAAGGGGCCGGTGTCTGACGCGCACCGTTGAGTTTCATGCTTGCGGTTTTGAACAGCGTTTCAATCGTCAAGGTGGATTTGCCGCCACCCGACACACCTGTCACGCAGACAAACTTGCCCAATGGGAAATCGGCGGTCACGTTCTGCAGGTTGTTGCCCGTGGCTTTCACAACCTGCAGCTTTTTCTTGTTGCCCTTGCGCCGATCGGCAGGCACCGCAATTTCGCGACTGCCGACAAGGTACTGGCCGGTAATCGACTTTTTGTTCTTCATGATCTGCTGAGGCGAGCCCTTTGCGACCACCTGCCCGCCGTGCACACCGGCCCCCGGCCCGATGTCAAAGACGTAATCCGCCTCGCGGATCGCCTCTTCATCATGTTCCACCACGATCACCGTATTGCCCTGATCGCGCAGGTTCTTCAGCGTGGTCAGCAGCCGGTCATTGTCGCGCTGGTGCAGACCAATCGACGGCTCGTCCAGCACATACAGCACCCCTTGCAGCCCCGACCCGATCTGGCTGGCCAGTCTGATCCGCTGACTTTCCCCGCCAGACAACGTGCCTGCATTCCGGCTGAGCGTCAGGTATTCCAGCCCCACATTGTTCAAGAACCCCAGCCGCTCGCGGATCTCTTTCAGGATCGCGCGGGCAATTTCGTTCTTTTGGTTCGTCAGATGCCCCGGCACACGCTCTGTCCACTCATGCGCCTCGCGGATCGACATCTGTACAATCTCGCCCACGTGTTTCTTGCCGATCTTCACGGCCAGCGCCTCTGGCCGCAGCCGGTAGCCCCCGCAAGCGCCACAGGGGCGATTGTTTTGATATTGCTCGAACTCTTCGCGAATCCAGTTGCTGTCAGTCTCGCGATAGCGGCGCTGCATGTTGGGGATCACCCCCTCAAACGGGCGTTTGACCTGATAGACGCGGCCACCTTCGTCATAGCGGAACTGAATCTCTTCCTTGCCAGAGCCGCGCAGGAACACGTCTTGAATCTTCGGGTCCAGATCTTTCCACCGCGCGTTCTTGTTGAACCCGTAATGCTTGGCGATGCTTTCGATGGTCTGCAGGAAATAGGGCGACTTGCCTTTGCGCCACGGCGCCAAGGCCCCATCCGCAATTTTCAGCGTCACATCGGGCACCACCAGCCGTTCATCAAAGAACAGCTCAACCCCCAGCCCGTCACACGACGGACAAGCCCCAAAGGGCGCGTTGAATGAAAACAGGCGCGGCTCGATCTCTGGGATCGTAAATCCCGAGACAGGACAGGCGAAGTTTTCGGAAAACGTGATCCGCTCCGGCTCGCCCTCGGTTGGGGCTGTTTCCAACACCGTGATGCCATCCGCCAGATCAAGCGCGGTGCGGAAACTATCGGCCAATCGCGTTTCCAGCCCTTCGCGAACCACAATCCGATCGACAACCACGTCGATGTCATGACGAAACTTCTTATCGAGTGTCGGTGGTTCATCCAATTCGTAGAATGCGCCGTCGACCTTAACCCGCTGAAACCCCTGCTTGCGCAACTCAAGGAATTCCTTACGGTACTCGCCCTTGCGGTCGCGCACGATGGGCGCCAGCAAATAGCCGCGTGTGCCCTCTTCCATCGCCATGACACGATCAACCATGTCCTGCACTTGCTGCGCCTCAATCGGCAGGCCGGTGGCGGGGCTATAAGGCGTGCCCGCACGGGCAAACAACAGACGCATGTAGTCGTAAATTTCGGTGACGGTGCCAACGGTCGATCTGGGGTTCTTGCTGGTTGTTTTCTGCTCGATCGAAATTGCGGGCGACAGGCCGCTGATGTGATCCACATCTGGCTTTTCCATCATGTCCAGAAACTGCCGCGCGTAGGCCGACAGCGATTCCACATAGCGCCGCTGCCCTTCGGCATAGATTGTATCAAACGCGAGGCTCGATTTGCCCGATCCCGACAGGCCCGTGATCACCACAAGCTGATCGCGCGGGATATCAACGTCGATATCCTTCAGATTATGCTCTCGCGCGCCGCGCACTTCGATGTTCTTGAGCTCGGCCATGTCCACCCCCGCAAATCGACTGTCCACCACATAGCGACCCGTCGCGAAATTGCCAGCAGAAAGTTAGAACAGAAAGCGAACATCAGCAAGTGTTTTGGCGACAACACCGGGGCGCGTGGCGGCCCGCCGCCTGAACAAAACCAAAGGCTGGATGCAACTGCGGCGCGCAGCACGCCGCCAAGAGGTCAGGATTTCCCGACCAGGCCGATCAGAGGATAGCCAAGCGCCCGCCCGGATGGCTATGTTTGGGTGATTCATTGCTTCGGGGGATTTTTGAATGCGCGCTTTGTTTTTGTTGTTGATCACGGCCTTCTCACTCGCGTTTCTGGCGATCTCCGCAACCGCGCAAGACCGGCCCAATACCATCCTAGTTCTTGATGGCTCTGGTTCCATGTGGGGCCAGATTGACGGCGTGGCCAAGATCACCATCGCGCAAGACGTGGTCACTGACCTGCTGCAAACCCTGCCCGCTGACGAACGGCTGGGCCTGATGGCCTATGGTCACCGCGAACGCGGGAATTGCACCGATATCGAAACGCTTGTTGATCCCGCTGAAGGCACGCGCGAGGCGATTGCCGCCGCCGTGGCCGGCATTAAGCCCTTGGGCAAGACACCGATGACCGACAGCGTGATCGCCGCGGCAGAGGCGCTGCGCTATACCGAAGACAGCGCCACGGTCATCCTGATCTCGGATGGTGTGGAAACCTGCAACCCTGACCCCTGCGCCGCGGCGCGCCTGCTGGAAGAGGCCGGGATCGACTTTACCGCCCATGTGATCGGCTTTGATGTATCGGGCGATGCCGAGGCGCTGACCCAAATGCAATGCATCGCCGATGAAACCGGCGGGCAATTCCTGTCAGCATCCAACGCCACCGAATTAGGCGCAGCCCTAAACACTGTCGTGGCCGAACCCGAACCGGTCATCGTGACGGGCACCTTCCGCGCGACACTGGGTGACGCCAACGGCCCGCTGCTGACTGATCCGGTGATCTGGGATCTTGCGGGCGTACTGAACGGCGCGCAGGGCAACCCGGTGACTGCAGAACTGACCGAAGGCGCCTATACCGTCACCGCTTACCGCGTTGTTGACGAAATGACGCTTGAGGCGACGTTCACCGTCGCAGGTCCCTCTGCCGTGCAGGTCGTGATCCCCTTTCCCGAACCAGAGCCCACCGCCAGCCTGACGGCCCCCGACAGCGTGCCGGGTGGCTCAACCTTCCCGGTGGGATGGGTCGGCCCGGACGAAAACCTTGATACGATCCGCATCTCGCCCCCCGGCAAACGCTACTTCGACTTCGGCTACACCGACGAAGGCAACCCGGTGCAGATCATCGCACCAATTGAACCGGGCACCTACGAGCTGAGCTATTGGCTGCGCGACAGCAAGCAAATCGCCACCCGCGCCATCACGGTCACCGAAATCCCGCTGGGCCTTGATGCGCCAGATGCGGTGCCTGTCGCCTCTGATTTTGAGGTAATGTGGACCGGTCCCGATGCCAAGTTCGACAACATCCAGATCGGCACCGACGACGGGCGCTATTCCGACTTTCAATACACCGAACGCGGCAACCCAGTTACTTTGACCGCGCCCACGGAACCCGGCACCTACGTGCTGCGCTACAAGTTCCTCGACCGGCAGGAAATCTTCACCCGGCCGATTGAGGTGACACAGGTTCTTGCAACAATCGACGCCCCCGCCACGGCCGTGGCCGGTGACACGATCGATGTCGCATGGACCGGGCCCGACTATCGGAACGACTATGTCGGCATCGGCGCGGTAGACGCGGATGGGTCTGCGGCCTGGCAGAACTTTGCCTACACCCGCGATGGCACTCCGGTCGAATTGCAGGTGCCAATCACCCCGGGTGAGCACCTGATCCAGTACTTCCTGGCCGAGGATCGCACGATCCTGGCGACGCGGGCCATTACTGTCACACCGGTCACAGCCAGCATCACAGCACCTGCAGAGGCGGTGGCAGGCAGCACCATTGATGTGTCCTGGACCGGGCCGGACTATCGCAACGACTACATCGGGATCGGGGCTGTTGATGCCAAAGGCTCTGCGGTTTGGGACAATTACACTTACACCCGTGATGGCAGCACACTGGAATTGCAAATGCCCACCGCGACGGGCGACTATCTGATCCAGTATTTCGCCGCCCAAGATCGCACCATACTGGCCACGCACCCAATCACGATCACGGACGCCACCGCCAGCATCAGCGCCCCGGCAGAGGCTGTCGCAGGCAGCACGATCTCTGTCTCATGGACCGGGCCGGACTATCGCAACGACTATATCGGCGTGGGAACCGTTGATGCCGATGGCTCGGCCCGGTGGGACAACTTCACCTACACCCGTGATGGCGATCCGCTGGACCTGCAATTGCCAACGGCCACCGGAGACTACCTGATCCAGTATTTCGTGGGTCAGGATCGAACGGTTCTTGCGACCGTTCCAATCACCATCACCGACATCACCGCCAGCATCACCGCCCCTGCGACCGCGGTGGCCGGCAGCACGATTGATGTGGGCTGGACCGGCCCCGACTATCAGAACGACTATATCGGGGTGGGCACAGTGGATGCGGAGAATTCCGAAAGATGGGACAATTTCGCCTATACCCGTGACGGGGCAACGCTGGAACTGCAGCTGCCGACCACACCGGGGGATTACCTGCTGACCTACTTTGTCGGACAAGACCGGGCTGTCCTTGCCTCTGTGCCTATCACCCTGACCCCGGTCAAGGCCGCCATCACCGCCCCGGCAGAGGCCGTGGCAGGTGACACGATCAGCGTCACCTGGGAGGGGCCTGATTACCAGAACGACTATATCGGCATTGGGCTGGCCGATGCCGATGGCAGCGCGCGCTGGGAAAACTTTGCCTACACCCGCGACGGCACCCCGGCAGAACTGGTCGTGCCCACGACCCCCGGTGACTATGCGATTACTTATTTCGTGGGGCAAGACCGCGCGCAGTTGTTCACCACACCAATGACCGTCACCCCGGTCAAGGCGCAATTGCTGGCCGCCCCGTCTGGTGCCGCTGGCAGCAAGCTGGTGATCGGCTGGGACGGTCCGGATTACCGCAACGATTATATCGGGATCGGTGCGGTTGATGCGGATGGCAGCAACCAATGGGAAACCTTCGCTTATACCCGCGACGGCAACCCGGTCGAGGTCACCTTGCCAGAGACGCCCGGCGACTATGTGATCCGCTATTTTCTGGGTCAGGACCGCAGCGTGATCGGGCAACTGCCGGTGACGGTCGAATAGGCCTTAGCCAGCGCCCTCAGCGATCACGATCCGGGTCACCTGCCCGCCCGAGCCATAGACCCCGACGTAAACATAAAACTGCCGGGTGCCGTTGCGGATGCGCTGCCCGGCGTTTGCAAAATAGCTGCGATCATATTGGCAGCGGTCCGCGAACAGCGCGCGCCGTGCAGGCGTGGTGAAGTAAGGATCGGCGCTGTCAAATTCCTCGCGCTTCTTGAACCGATGCCAATTGGCGCGATCCTGCTGCGCAAGTGCACACAGATCATCCAGCGGCACACCGCGCGAATTAAAGGCATCCGTTGGCCCCAAATGCGAAAAGTAATCAAACATCAGGTCTTCGGCGGCGGCTGGACTGCCTGACAGACCAAGAGCTGCGACAAGGGCACAAAAGCGGTTCATCAAGAACTCCAAACAAAAAGGTCAGGTGCAATGCCTGCAACCTGACCATTTTTGTCCGCTTGGATCAACGTCACATCACATGTGAATGACGCGGCCATAGGCATCCAGCACGCTTTCGTGCATCATCTCTGACAGGGTCGGATGCGGGAAGACCGTGTTCATCAGGTCCTCTTCTGTGGTCTCCAATTGGCGGCCAACCACGTACCCCTGAATCAACTCGGTCACCTCGGCGCCCACCATATGTGCGCCCAGCAGTTCCCCGGTTTTCTCGTCAAAGACGGTCTTGATCATGCCCTCAGGCTCGCCCAGTGCAATCGCCTTGCCGTTGCCGATGAAGGGGAAGCGCCCGACCTTGACCTTGTAACCCAGCTCTTTCGCTTTCGCCTCGGTATAGCCCACGGATGCAACTTGCGGATGGCAATAGGTGCAGCCTGCGATACTTTCAGGCTTCACCGGATGCGCGTGCTTGCCAGCGATCAAATCGGCAACCATCACGCCCTCATGGCTTGCCTTGTGCGCAAGCCATGGCGCGCCCGCGATATCACCAATGGCATAGAGCCCCTCAACGCCGGTGCGGCAAAATTCATCCGTGACCACATGCGTGCGGTCGATCTTTACGCCCAATTCCTCAAGACCCAAATTCTCGACATTGCCGACGATTCCAACGGCGGAGATCACAGTGTCGAATTCTTGCTTTTCAACCTTACCGCCCACTTCGATGTGCGCGGTAACCTTGCCTTTGCCGCGGTCAAGTTGCTTGACCATCGCCTTTTCCATGATCGTCATGCCTTGCTTGACGAACTGCTTTTTGGCAAAGGCCGAAATCTCTGCATCCTCGACGGGCAGCACGCGGTCCATAACCTCAACCACGGTCGTGTCAGCGCCCATCGTGTTGTAGAAACTGGCGAATTCGATGCCGATGGCCCCTGAACCGATCACAAGCAGTTTCTTCGGCATCCGCACCGGATCGAGCGCGTGCTTGTATGTCCAGACCAGATCGCCGTCCGCTTCCAGACCGGGCAATTCGCGCGCCCGCGCGCCCGTGGCCAACACGATGTATTTGGCCGTCAGCTCTTCGGTGCCTTTGTCGGTCTTCACGCTGACCTTACCTTTGCCGGTCAGCTTCGCCTCACCCATCACCGTGGTGATCTTGTTCTTCTTCATCAGATGACCAATGCCACCCGACAATTGGCCCGCAACCTGACGGGAACGTTTGACGACCGCACCCAGATCAAAATCGGCCTTGTCGACGGACAGGCCAAATTCCTTAGCACGGTGCATCAGATGGTAGACTTCTGAAGACCGCAGCAGCGCCTTGGTGGGGATACAGCCCCAGTTCAGGCAAATACCGCCCATATGCTCGCGTTCAACAATGGCGACATTCATCCCCAGTTGCGCACCGCGAATGGCAGCCACATAGCCGCCCGGCCCGGCGCCGATCACGATCAGATCAAAGGATTTCGCAGCCATGTCTCTCTCCCAATGCATAAGATAGTTTGACGTTAAACTAATTTACCGCAAACCTCCACCCGTGCAGGGGCAAAGCCGCTATCACATGAATGCAAGGCTCAGGCGGCGGCCTCAAGCTCGCGCATGATCGCCCCATATCCGCCCTGTTCAAGGAATTGCCGTTCCTTTTCGGTTGTGGCTCGCCCCAAGGCTTCATTGCGAAACGGGAAGCGTCCAAATCGGCGAATGATCTCGCGGTGGGCCTTGGCATGAAGCAGGTTCGCCTCGCCGCCGTCAGGCATCCGTGAACAGATCAGCCGCACCGCGCGGTCCTGATCAAACAAATTCTCGGAATGCATCAGCGGCATATAAAAGAACTGCCGCGCCATGCCGTCGATCTTCAGATCCCAATCCTTGGCAATGGCGACCTTAGCGGCGATGCAGGCCGCCGGATCAGTATCAAAGGCCTTGGCCTGACCGCGAAACATATTGCGTGAAAACTGATCTGTGAGAATGATATAAGCCAGCGTCTCAGAGGCGCAGGTCAGCCAAAGACCTAATGCACCATCCGCCGCCAGTTGCCATGTTTCGCCAAATCGTGTGCGTATCTCGTCGTCGAGGTCCGCCCCACCGGCGTACCACCCCTTCGGGCCGATCTCGTCTAACCAATACGCCAGAACCTCTTGTGGGGTCCGCATACACAACCCTCCGCACCGCTTTTCTCCACTCAAACAGAGGCATAGCCCAAAAAGCAACCCCTGACTTTCTAGGGCTGCGGATCCTCTTCGGCAGCGTCACCATCCAGATACCATTCCTGCGCCATCTCGGCGACGATTGGCGTGGTTGACGGGCCAACCTGTGCATATGGCACAGTGTCCAAATCCAAGGCGCTGCGCGAACGGCGGGCCATACGCCAGACCGCATAGATCGCCACCCCGCCCAGCAAGACCGCCAGAAACACCCAATAGCCCTGCGGTCCATAGATATCCAACATCGCCCCGACGATCAGCGGCCCCGCGATCGCCCCGATCCCATTGATAAACAGCAACCCGCCAGAGGCGGCGGCCATGTCCTCGCGCGCCAGATAGTCGTTGGCATAAGCGATCAGCAACGCATAAAGCGGGTTGGATGTTCCGCCGACCAGCGCGCCTGCCACCAACGCCACAAACAGCGAACTTGGCAGCACAGCACCGATCAACGCCCCTATCGCCCCGATCACGCAGACCCAGACGATCAACAGGCGCCGGTCCATCCGGTCGGACGCCCAACCAATGGGATATTGTGCGACCAATGCGGCGACATAAATGGCCGAGACGAACAATGATACCTCCGCCACAGTAAACCCTGCACGCGCAGCATAGATCGCCGACATGCCAAATTGTGCCGAAAAGACGCCGCCCAGCATGAACATCCCGAAACAGGCCAATGGCGAGGCGTCGATCATCTTGCGGATCGTCATCGGTTTGGTCTGGTCAAAGGCGGGCGTCGGTTTGACCGACAGCAAAATCGGCGCAAAGGCCAGCGACACCATCACCGACGGGATGATGAACAGGATATAGCCGCCCACGTCGCCCCGGCTCAGGATATATTGCGCAAAGACGATCCCGGCCATTTGCACGATCATGTAGATCGACAAGGACTGCCCCCGCGTTTCGTTCGTGCTGGCATCATTCAGCCAGCTTTCGGCGGTGACATAAACGCCGCAAAAGCAGAACCCGATTACCACACGCCCAATGGTCCAGGCCCAGGGCTCTGCCAGCGTCGGATATAGGATCAGGACCGCCGAAATCGTCGACCCCAACGCCGCGAAGACCCGCACATGCCCGACCCGCTGGATCATTTTCGGCACCATTTTCGAGGCAAAGAGGAAGCCTGCGAAATAGGCCGACATCACGACCGACAATTCCAGCGTCGTGAACCCTTCCATCTCGCCGCGCAGACCCAGCAATGTCCCTTGCAGGCCATTGCCGATCATCAACATGAACATGCCCAGAAACAGCGCCCATGATGCGCCAAAAACCTGTATCATTACGAGCCCTTTCGAGAAGGTGGGGTCAGGTGCATCTTGCACCGGAGAAGGTTAGCATCTGGTCTATCTGCGGCGTTTTTGGTCGCTTGCGCCGCTCAACGGCCCTTTGGCAGCAAAAGCGAGGCATCGCCATAGGAAAAGAACCGGTAGTCGGACTTTATTGCGTGGTCATAAATCGCCCTGATCCGGTCGATCCCCATGAGTGCCGACACCAACATCATCAGCGTGGATTTGGGCAGATGAAAGTTGGTCATTAACCCATCCGCGATCTGAAATTCGAACCCCGGCGTGATGAAGATGTCCGTGGGCCCCTCCCACGGGGCAAGGCCAGCATCGGTCGCCGCACTTTCGATCAATCGCAGCGCCGTTGTGCCCACCGGGATCACCCGACCGCCTGCTGCGCGGGTGGCATTCACCTCTGCTGCGGCCTGTTTTGACACATGGCCCCATTCGCTGTGCATCTTGTGCTGGGTGACATCGTCCACCTTGACCGGCAGGAAGGTGCCCGCGCCCACATGCAGCGTCACATAGGTAAATGTGACCCCCATCGTTGCCAGCGCGTCCAGTAAAGCCCCATCAAAATGCAACGATGCCGTTGGGGCCGCCACGGCCCCCTGATGCCGCGCCCAATAGGTCTGATAGTCCTGTTTATCGGCCTCATCCGCCGGACGCTTGGCGGCAATATAGGGTGGCAAGGGCATGGCTCCGGCAGCTTGCAATGCAGCATCAAAGTCATCGCCCTGCACGCCAAACCGCAGCACCGCCTGCCCCTCAGCCCGGCTTTCAACCGTGGCTGACAGATCGGGCGAAAAGGTGATCACCTCTCCGTCGCGTACCTTCTTCAGTGGCTTGACGAGCGCGGTCCATGTCCCGCTCGCCTGCGGTTCCAGCAATGTGACCTCAATCCGGGCCTCTGTTGGTCCTGCATCGCCATCGCGGCGGCGCAAACCGCTCAGCCGTGCGGGAATGACCTTGGTGTCGTTCAGCACCAGCCGGTCACCTGGGCGCAGCACGTCTGTCAGATCAGCAACCGTCAGATCGTCAATCCGGTCCGGCCCCGCCACCAACAGCTTGGCCGCTGTGCGTGGACGCGCAGGGCGGACCGCGATCCGATCCTCTGGCAGGTCAAAATCAAAAGACGATAGCTTCATGGTGTAACCTGCGGCGGCGGGCGGCGGAAAATCTCGCGGAACATCCCCGGCGTGAAGGCTGACAGCGGGTTCACCGCCACATCCGGCGCATCGCCCGTGCCGGTGATCGTAAAGTTGAACCCGATCAGCCCCTCACCCCGGCGGGTCAGCACGCTGCCGATACTGTTGAGAATGTAGAAAGGTGACACGACGCCCTGAAAATCAACCGATTTGCTGGCGAGCGTGTAAATCCCATCCAGCGAAATGCCAAGCCCCGGCCCGACGGCGCTCGCCTCGGTCACAATGACCTGCGCGGGGGTCAACCGAAACCGCGCGTCGACCGTATCAAAAGCCAGCCCCTGCCCGTCCAATTGCTGCAACAGGCCAACCACGCTGATCGCGTCCAAAAGGGCCGCGATGGATGGCGCATCCCGTACCCGGATGTCCCGGATCGCAAGATAACCGTCAAAGCTGCCAGCGGCCCCGGCGGGCAACAGTCGCAGGTCCAGATCACCGCCAACACCATTTTTTAGGAACCCTGCCGCACGGACCGCACCGCCTGCATCATCGCTTTGAATGCGCAGCGCCGTGCGTCCATTTTGTGGTGCGACCGTGCCCCGCACGCCGGGGCCGTCATTCACACGTGCCGTGAATTCGCCAGCCAGCCCGCCTGTGCTGCTGAAGGTGCCGCGAAACCCGCGCAGGGCAATCCCTTCGGTCACTTGCATCCGATCGAGTGACACATCAATCGGCCCGCCTTCGCCACCCGATGGGGGCCCAAACCGCGCGCGCCGTAAATCCAGCACACCGCCCGCGACCTCAACCCCTACGGGCCGCCCGGCCCCGCGCCCACGCAACGTGACTGGCGCATCCAGCCAATTGCCCACCTGCACCCGAGAGAACCGCGCCGCCGAAAGCCTGCCGCCCGGGTCAAGATTGATCTGCCCGGTGGCCGCCAACCCGCCGCCCGCAATCTCTAGCGTCTCGATCCGGGGCGGCGTGCCAAGCTGTCCGGCCACGGCAAACGACCCGGCCTCGCCCTGCGGCTTGCGAACACTGACCTGCGGCAAGGCCAGCCCGATCCCGCGCAAATCAGAGGTCAGCCGAAAGCGCGGCGGCTCCCCCCTTTGCAGATCAAGTTGCAGCTCCCCCTGCCCCTCGCCGCTGACCGTGCCCGGTGGCAGTGCCACACCAAAAGCATCCAGCGTGTTCTGGGACAAGGCAATCGTGGCCGCAACAGAGCTGCCCGGTTGGCCTGCAATCCGCGACCACGCACCGCGCATCGGCACCCCGTCCACCCGCACCGGCCCGCTGATCGTTAGCCCGGCAGGGTCAACCGCGACCGTCAGGCCTGTCCCACGCAGCGATCGCCCCTTGATCAAGGTTTCACTGCTGACACTGCGCAATCCGGCGGTCACGTCAAACTGTAACTCTTCACGCGGCACCGGGTTCTTCAGCGGAAACGCCAGACGGGCCACCGTCTCAGCCCGGCCATCCACCGCATCGACTGGAAAATTGCTGCGCGACATCAACCCAAACGGCGGCTGATCCAGCACAGACAATGCGCCTGTGATGGTGCTGGCAACTTGCAAATCCAATTCGATCGGGGGGTCTTTGATCCGCACATCCGGGATTGTCATGATTGAGCCTGCGAAATCCAACTGACCGCCCTGCGGGGCCAGCACTTCGCCCTCGGCCAGGGTCAGCACGAACCGGTTGTCGATCAGGCTGGCGTGGCCGGACCCGCCCCGGATCGGGTCGATCCGTTTGAAAATCCGCAGATCGGTGGCATCAAAGCCAAATTGCAGCGCCAGCCGATAGGGCCGTTCCGGGGCGCTGCGCCAGCCCAGATGCAGGTCCTTGATCCGCGCAGCTGTCAGGTTGGTTTCAAACCAACGGCGCGCACCTGTCGCAGTCTCTTGCGGCCAAAGCGCCATGATCCGGTCGCGGGTGATCGTATCGCCGCGCAGATCCAATGCGGCCTGCCAACCATCCGTGCCCGCCTTTGCCGCACCACTTGCAACGAGCGTGCCATCATCACCCACAATCACGGCCTGCCCGACCTCAACCCCGAAGGGCTGCAAACGCAGACGCGCATCAACGGCCAGATCACCCATCGCAACGGGTGCCTCATAGACGCCTGCGGGGTTCAGGCGCAGGTCAGGAAAGACAAACTGCCCGATCAGCGCATCGGGCAGCCCATCGCTCAGGTCACTGGCAAAGGCCTGACCACGGCCCGACACAACGCCCCATTCGGTGCGCAGTGTCAGAGCCTGAAAATCAAGTCGCAGGTCGGCGGGTAGAAATCGCAGCGCTACCTCTGCCCCGTCAAAGCCCAAGGGTGCGGCCCCCGGTGGCGCCAATTGTCCGGCCCCGAGTTCAAGCGTCGCGGTCAAATCCGTGAGGTCGCCCGCGGCATCAATGCCGGTTGTCATTTTGGCCGTCAGCGGCGCATCAACCGCGCCAAGCCACGACAAGGCCGGTGATTGTGTGGCGATATCGCGCGCGGGCAGATCACTGACCGCCACGGTGATCGCCGCACTTGCGTCATCGGCGGGGCTGCTAAAACCCAATGCAATCTGACCCACCGACCCGCCGCTGAGCACGGCAAAGTCCGCATCCAGCCGCGTCGCCCCGCCACGCACATCTAGCATCAAAGTGCCGCCATCCACCGTCCAGGCCCGGCCAGCACGCGCGTCGCTGTAGTTGATCACGACACCGTCGACGCTCACCTGCTCAAGTGCCGCCAGCGCCGGGCGTGCGAAAACCTGATCCACCTCGGCCAAAAGCGCCTGCAAGCCGTCTGCGCGTCCGGTGACCGCGCGGCCCTGATCAAAGGCAATGGCCACCGATCCATCCGCCGCACGGCGCAGGTCTAGTTGTGCGCCCGTAAGCTGCAGCTCTTGCACAAGGGCTGCGCGATCAAACAGCAACCCGCGCGGCGACACCAATCCGCTAATCTGTGGCACGCGCGCCAACACTGCGCCCATTGCGTCACGCAGCACCGTGTCGCGCAATTGCATGCGCGGATGCAGATCGCGCCCGATGCGCAAACTGATTTCTCCAAAAGCCAGCGATCCGCCGCCCAACATCTCTGCTGCGCGCGCCTCGACCCGTTTGGTGACCCATGTCGGCGCGGTGATGTCGCGGTCAATCATCATCAGCGCCGCCACTATCGCAAAGAGCACCGGCAGACAGGCCACAAGCCAGATCACGCGCACCCCGTGCAAGGCCGCCCGGGCAACCTTGCGCCTGCGCGGCGGTTTCGGTTTTTCGTCTGTTTGCGTCATGGCTTGCCCGTCCGGGCTTTAACTTTGCTCAGCGCACACTAAAACGAAATTGAAACGCAATGCAGCCCGCAAAAGGAGACACCCGATGTCTGAACTCTCAATTGGTGATCCCGCCCCCGCTGTGAACCTGCCCCGCGACGGCGGTGAAATGATTGATCTGGCCGATTTTGCGGGTCAGGCCGTCGTGCTCTATTTCTATCCGCGCGATGACACCTCGGGCTGTACCAAGCAGGCGATTGGGTTCACAGATCACAGCGCTGACTTTGCGGCCGCAGGTGCGGTTGTCCTGGGGGTGTCCAAGGACAGTGTGAAAAAGCACGACAAATTCGTGGCCAAGCACACCCTTGGCGTCGCCCTTTTGTCGGATGAAGACGGCGATGTCTGTGAACGTTACGGCGTGTGGAAAGAGAAAAGCATGTACGGCAAGACCTACATGGGGATCGAACGGTCGACTTTTCTGATTGATGCCGACGGCAAGATTGCGCAGGTCTGGCGCAAGGTCAAAGTCCCTGGCCACGTGGACGCGGTGTTGGACGCGGTGCGCGCCCTTTGAGCCGGGGACCGCGATTACTCATCGAATAATCGTTTGCCTCCGGCGGGCATATTTTCATTCAAAAGAAAGCAAAGGGTCATGCAATGATCCCATTGGCAGAAATGGCAGTTGCGGTGCTGACAACCGCCGACGGGCGCGCCAAGACCGCGTTGTCGCGTGACTTTGCGGCCCAGTGGCAAGCGGCGCGCAAAACGGGCGAGATACCGGAAGTTGGAACTGCCAGCCCACCGGATTTTCCGGCGCGCCCAGACCAGCCTGCATTGCTGGACCCGCGGGATGTGCCGCATCGCAAACCCGGCAGCCCTGCGGGTCGGATCGCGCTTTTGCATGCGGTGGCGCATATTGAGCTGAACGCCGTGGACCTGCACTGGGATATCATCGCGCGTTTCTCGCACGTCCCGTTGCCGATTGGGTTCTACGACGATTGGGTCAAAGCAGCTGACGAAGAATCGAAACATTTCAATCTGATGTGCGACTGTCTTGAAGCACTTGGATCACATTATGGCGCCTTGCCTGCCCATGCAGGCATGTGGCGCGCGGCCACTGACACAGCGGATGATCTGATGGGTCGTTTGGCGGTGGTGCCGATGGTGCTGGAAGCGCGCGGCCTTGATGTGACGCCGGGCATGATCCAGATTTTCCGGTCCGCAAAGCTGCCTGATGCGGTTGCCGCGCTCGAGGTGATCTACGCCGAAGAAGTGCACCACGTGGCCTATGGGTCCAAATGGTTCCACTTTCTATGTGGCCGCGACAATCTTGACCCGACACCGGTCTTTCACGATCTGGTCCGCCGGTATTTTCACGGCGCGCTGAAACCACCGTTCAATGAAGAAAAACGCGCAGAGGCGGGAATTCCCCCCGATTTCTATTGGCCGCTTGCCGGAACCCCGGCGGGGAGATCAAAATCGTAGGCAAAAAGCTGCCCAAGCTGCCGAAAAAGGTCATGAAATCTGATAATTGGTTGCAGGAACGGCACTTGGAAGCTAGACCCTTTTCAGCGGCGCAAAGGGTGTGGGGACCTGCCGGTGGGAAATGGGACGGGACAGGGACGAAGCCGTGAAATCACGACTGACGCATGCAATTCACCATAAGCTCGAAAAATGGTTCCCTGAAAAACGGCTCTTTTTGCGGTCCGATACCGAGACCCGTTTCATCCGTCTCAAGCCTGAAACACAGTTGATCGGCTGGGGCGGCGCGGTTGTCGTTGTCGGCTGGACAATCATTTCTACCGCAATCCTGCTCATGGACAGCATCGGTGCCGGCAACTTCCGCGCACAGGCGCAACGTGATCAAATGATCTATGAACAGCGGCTCAACGCCCTGTCTGCCGAACGTGACGCCCGCGCAGAAGAAGCGGTTGCGGCACAACAGCGGTTTTCTTCGGCCTTGGCACAGATCAGTACCATGCAATCAGAACTGCTGGCGCTGGAGGATGAGCGCCGCGAGTTGGAAACTGGGATGGAGGTCGTGCAGGCCACTCTGCGCAACACCATGCAACAGCGTGAAGCGGCCCGACAGCAGGTCGCTTCGCTGACAAACGAAGATGGCAACGGCCCCTCGACTGCCGTGATCAGTGAAGAGGCAGAGAGCACCGTCGATCTGTTGGCCTCTGCCCTTGCCGAGACCACAGCAGAACGCGATATGATCGCCTCTGACGCGGCCTTTGCGCTTGACCACGCCGCGGAGATGGAGCTGGAACTGCGTCTGCTGCAGGAACGCAATGACGAGATTTTCCGTCAGCTTGAAGAGGCGATGACCATCTCTGTTGAGCCACTCGACAAGATGTTCCGCAACGCAGGGCTTTCGCCCGATAGCCTGATCTCTGCGGTGCGTCGTGGCTATTCCGGCACCGGAGGCCCGTTGACGCCGCTGCAGTTTTCGACGAAAGGCGGCGCGCCCGATCCTGATGCAGCCCGCGCCAATGGCATTCTGGATGCGATGGACCGGATCAACCTGTATCGGATCGCCGCCGAAAAGGCGCCCTTTGACATCCCCGTCAAATCGAACTTCCGTTTCACTTCGGGCTTTGGCCAACGGTGGGGCCGCCTGCATGCGGGCACCGATTTTGCCGGGCCTGTCGGCACGCCAATCTATGCCACCGCCGATGGCGTTGTCACACACGCCAGCTGGTCATCGGGGTATGGCCGGTTGATCAAGATCCAGCACGAGTTCGGGATCGAGACCCGGTATGCACATTTGAACGCGATGCGTGTTTCAGTTGGTCAAAGGGTCTCGCGCGGGGATCGAATTGGTGATATGGGCAACTCCGGACGGTCCACTGGACCACACCTTCACTACGAAGTGCGCGTTGGCGGTACTCCCGTTAATCCCATGACCTACATAAGAGCTGGACAAGATGTTTTCTAAATCCAAAATCAACGAGCCCGGACCCAAAGCCGAAGGGGCCCCTGCTGCTGCAGCGGAACCGGCGAAATCCGCACCTGCGTCTGACTTCAAAGCGACGGCCCCCAAAAGCAAGCCGCCCGCATCGGTACTTTCTGCTGACCTGCATATCACCGGGAACATCAAGACGACCGGTGACATCCAGATCGAAGGCCAGGTGGATGGCGACATCCGCGCCCACCTGCTGACCGTGGGCGAAGGCGCCACTGTCAAGGGCGAGGTTGTGGCAGATGATGTGGTCGTTAATGGCCGGGTGATCGGTCGCGTGCGTGGCCTCAAGGTGCGCCTGACTTCAACGGCACGTGTCGAAGGCGACATCATTCACAAGACCATCGCCATCGAAAGCGGCGCCCATTTCGAAGGGTCCGTACAGCGACAGGATGATCCGCTGTCCACCGGTTCCGGTGGCAAGGCAAAAATGCCCAACGACGCCGCCAAAGGCTAGGCTTGGCCGCAACACCACCTTCTCAACGGGCCGCGCCGGCAAAGGCGCGGCCCGTTTTTCATGCCGACTTCTGTGAAGAGCGGCATCGCCGTCTGATCCTCACCGCTGCTGTGCTCGCCTCTTCCATGGGGTTCATTGATGGCACTGTGGTCAGCATCGCCATGCCCGCGATCCGCCAGACGCTGGGTGCTACGCTGGATCAGGCCACGTGGATCAACAACGCCTACATGGTCACCCTAGCCGCGCTGATCCTTGTGGGCGGTGCCTTTGGTGACCGCTTTGGGCTCGCGCGGGTGTTCTCGCTCGGCATCGCGGTTTTTGTGGCGACCTCGCTCATTTGTGCGCTAGCGCCCAACCCCGATGTACTGATCCTTGCGCGGCTGGCCCAGGGTGCCGGGGCTGCAATGATGATCCCCGGCAGCCTTGCCATGATCAGCCGCGCCTACCCGCGCGAGGTGCGCGGGCGCGCCATTGGCCTGTGGGCCGCCGCCTCTGCTGTCACAACCGCCGCGGGGCCGATCGTGGGCGGGCTTGCGCTGTCCTTTGGCGGGCCAGAGATGTGGCGGTGGATCTTTGCGATCAACTTGCCACTGGGGCTGATTGCATTTCTCATGACCCGTGCGGGCGTCGCCCGCGACACCCGCCGACCGGGTCAGCCGGTAGACATCCCGGGCGCGGTGCTCGCTGTGGCGGGTCTGGCCGCCATCGCCTGGACCTTCACCCATTTAGAGGGGTCAGGCACCACCCCGCTCACCTGGATCATCGGCGGCCTAGGCGCGCTGACCCTGCTGGCGTTTTTGTGGCAGGAACACCGCAGCGCCCACCCGATGATGCCGCTGGCACTGTTCCGTGACCACACTTTTGCCGCCGCCAATGCCGCGACCTTTGCGCTTTACTTTGGGCTGTCTGCGATCCTGTTCTTTCTGCCGATGCTCACCGTCGCAGGTTGGCAGATATCAGAGATTGAGGCCGCATTGGCCTTTGCCCCGCTGTCGATCTTCATCTCGGCCTTCTCGACCCGTTTCGGGCGATTGTCGGATAAGATCGGCCCCGGTCCGGTCATCGCGATGGGGGGCGTCACCGTGGCGGCGGGCTATACCGCGCTGGCGCTTGTGGTCCCGTTGCAGAACTACTGGTTCGCCGTGCTTCCCGCGATGACGGTGACCGGGTTCGGCATGTCGATGGTGGTGGCCCCCTTGTCCACCGCAGTGATGGGCGCTGTGGCCGATAGCCAGTCAGGCACAGCATCAGGCGTCAACAACGCGATCAGCCGGATCGCAGGGCTTGTGGCGGTGGCGGCAATGGGCGCGCTTGTTGGTTTTGCTTATGCCCGTGCGGGCGGCGCGTTCAGCTACGGCGAAACGCTGGATGACCCGGCACATGTGGCGGCAATGGGTGCGGCCTTTGCGGCGATTGCCTGGGTCTCTGCCGCACTGGCGGCCCTATCAGCAGCTTTGGCCTATGTCGGCATCCCGCGGCGCGGCGCATCATAAAGCGCGCGGCGGTATAAGTGCCATGTGGCATGGCCCAGCACCGGCAGAACAACCACCAGCCCCAGAAACCACGGCACCAACGCCAGAAAGGTCAGGCTGGCAATCACCCCCGCCCAGACCAGCATCACACCCAGATTTTCGTTCACCGTGCGCACCGACAGGATCATCGCCGTGACAAAATCGACCTCGCGCTCCAGCAACAGCGGCAGGCTGACCACAGTCAGCGAGAACAACAAGAACGCCAATACCGCACCCACGACCACCTCTGCCGCGATCATCCGCAGGCCCGCTGCTGTCCAAAGCACGGACAGATCGGTCGAGATATTGGTGATTGCCGACAGCCCCATGAAAAGCGCAAAGATGATATGCGCCAGAAACGTCCAGAACAGAAAGTAAAAGACGATGAGCGCCCCCATCCACGGGATTTGCCGCCCGCGTTCTGCCCAGACCACGCCCAGCACCTCTGACCAGACCAGCGGCTGATCCGCCTCCAACCGGCGCGACACTTCATAAAGACCGACGGCAGCAAAGGGCGCGGCCAGTGGAAAGCCAAGGGCAGTGGCCAGCGTCCATGTCACATGCCCTGCGCCGATCCACAACATCCCAAAGCCGCCAAAGACATAGACCGCGCTGAAAAACAGGCCAAAGGCCGGCGCGCGTCGAAAATCCGCCACCCCCATCGCAAGGCAGGCCCAAAGTTCGTTCAGCGTCACCCGCCCAATCCGGGGCAGCGGTGCGGGGTCTGTGATGTCGTGCGACGTCATAGGATCAGATTAGGCATGGCACGGGGCGCGTCCTTGATCTGCATCAATCCTCGGCGGTGGCCTCGGCCCGGCTCTTGCCGCTCACGTCCATCGCCAGCGTGGCCGCCATCAGACCGTCCAAGTCACCGTCAAGCACGCCGGATGTGTCAGAGGTTTCAAACCGCGTGCGCAGGTCTTTGACCATCTGATAAGGCTGCAACACATAAGATCGAATCTGGTTGCCCCAGCCCGCGTCACCTGCGTTTTCGTGCGCTTCGTTGACCAATGCGGACCGCTTATCAAGCTCGATCTGATAGAGCCGCGATTTCAGCGCCTTCATCGCAATGTCGCGGTTCTGGTGCTGCGATTTTTCCGATGATGTCACGACAATCCCCGTGGGATGGTGTGTGATCCGCACCGCCGAATCCGTGGTGTTCACGTGCTGCCCACCCGCGCCCGATGACCGGTAGGTATCAATGCGGATATCTGCGGGGTTCACCTCGATCTCGATGTTGTCATCCACCACCGGGTAAACCTTGACCGAGGTAAAGGACGTGTGCCGTTTGGCCGCGCTATCAAACGGTGAAATCCGGACCAACCGGTGCACACCACTTTCGGACTTTAGCCAGCCATAGGCGTTCTGCCCGCTGATCTTGTAAGCCGCCGATTTGATGCCCGCTTCTTCGCCGGGGCTTTCTGACTGCAACTCGACCTTATAGCCTTTCTTTTCCGCCCAGCGGACATACATCCGCGCCAACATCGCGGCCCAATCGCAACTTTCGGTGCCACCCGCCCCTGAATTGATTTCAAGGAAGGTATCATTGCCGTCGGCCTCACCGTTCAGCAGCGCCTCCAACTCTTTCTTGGCGGCCTTGGCTTTGAGCGTTTCAAGCGCGGCTTCGGCCTCGGACACCACTTCGGCATCTTCTTCCATCTCACCCAATTCGATCAGCTCGATATTGTCCTGCAGATCGGTCTTGATGCTGTTGTAGCTGTCCAGCGCATCCACCAGCATCTGCCGCTCGCGCATCAGCTTTTGCGCTGCCGCCGGATCATCCCACAGGTTGGGGTCTTCGACGCGCGCGTTAAATTCCTCCAGCCGGTGGGCTGCGGTCTCGTGGTCCATCCGCTGCGCCAGCAATTGCAGCGAGTTCTCGATGGCCTCAACGGTATTTTCGGTCTCAGCGCGCATGGGCCCGGGTCCTGGATTGTCTGATTGTCAAAGGGTCATATCCCGCGCCATTGGCACGGGCAAGGTTGGGTGGGCAATCTGCCCATCGCGTTGTCTAGTAAAGCCCGCCCGAGGACAGCGAACCGAAGGTGGCGCGGGGTCCAACTGTTGCTGTGCTCCCGGTCGAGGTGGTCACCTGACGGGACGCGCGCGGCACCTCGTCGAACAGCGACAGATCGGACCCCATCGCAAAGCCACCGTCAAATGTGATGCCAAAGACAGGCTCTTCTCCGGGGCGGAAACACTCTGCAATCACGTTCTCGCCGCCGGCACTGTCAGGCAGACGCGCGCCAGTAAATCGGTCGATCTTGATGAACTGACAATCTGCGGGGACAAAAAACTCGCCGCCGCCGTACTTCTGGATCGCCTCGGACATGAAATCGGTGAACACCGGGCCGCAGATGCCGCCGCCACCGGCCCCCCGGCCCATCGGGCGCGGCGTGTCGAAACCGATGTAGCAGCCCGCCACGATGGTCGAAGAGAAGCCCACGAACCACGCGTCCTTTTCATCGTTGGTTGTGCCGGTCTTGCCCGCAATCGCCACCGGCAGGTTGACCGTGCCGCTCGCGGTGCCGCGATCCACAACACCTTCCATCATGCTGGTCAGCTGATAGGCGGTGATTTCGTTCATCACCCGTTCGCGGTCCGATGTGATCTGTGGGCGCTGGCCCGCGGGCAAGGTCTGGTCGTTACAATCCACGCAAATGCGCTGATCGTGGCGGAACACGGTGTGGCCGTAACGGTCCTGTACCCGGTCCACCAGCGTCGGTTCCACCCGCTCACCCCCGTTGGCAAACATCGCATAGGCCGCAACCATCTTGAACAATGTGGTTTCTTCCGACCCCAGCGAGGCCGCCAGCACCTGGTTCATATCGTTGTAAACACCGAACTTTTCCGCATAGCGCGCAACCGTATCCATGCCGACCTCTTGCGCCAGTCGGATGGTCATCAGGTTCCGTGACTTTTCAATGCCGGTGCGCAGCGGCGTGGGCCCGTAGAACTGGTTGGAATAGTTCTTTGGCCGCCAGACACCCTGGGGTGTGTTGATCTCAATCGGTGCATCCACCACGACTGTGGCGGGCGAATAGCCTGAATCCAACGCCGCCGCATAGACAAACGGCTTAAACGACGAACCGGGCTGACGCTGCGCCTGCGTGGCGCGATTAAAGACAGAGTGCTGATAGCTGAAACCGCCCTGCATCGCCAAAACGCGGCCAGTATTCACGTCCATTGCCATGAACCCGCCCTGCACTTCTGGCACCTGCCGCAGGGTCCAGCGGATCAGCGATCCGTCGCTGTCGTTGGTCATCTGACGCACATGCACCACGTCGCCGGGGGTGAAGTTCTCAAAGAAATCGCCAGCCATCCACTGGATGTCCTCGCGCGGCACCTCGACCGTGCCGTTCACCCCATCCGCACCCAGCGTCAGGGTCTGTTCCGCCACCTCCAGCACCACCGCCGGATACCAACGATTGCCCAGCGTGATATCGCGGGCCACGTTGACTTTGGATAGCGCCTCGCGCCACGCGGGCGCGCTGGTCAGCGTCTCAACCGGGATCGTCTCTCCGGTGCCACGCCACTTGCCCTGCCCGCGATCATATTGCTCGAGCGCGCGTTGCAGCGCATGGGCGGCTTCCACCTGCATCTCGGGATCAATTGTCGCGCGGATCGACAGACCGCCGGAAAAGAATTCTTCCTCGCCAAAGTTCTGGCTCAGCTGGCGGCGGATTTCGTCGGTAAAGTAATCGCGCGGCGGCAGGTCCGACTTAAAGCTTTCATAGTCGCCATTCTGCACCGTGCGCAGCGGCTCATTCACCGCCACATCATAGGTCGCCTGATCGATGTAGCCGTTCTCGAACATCTCTTCGAGGATGAAGTTCCGGCGCGCAATCGACCGGTCCTTTTGCCGCACCGGGTCATAACGCGATGGCGCCTTAGGCAGCACCGCAAGATAGGCCGCCTCTTCCACGGTCAGCTCTGAAAGGCTTTTGTTGAAATAGGTCAGCGCTGCCGCGGTCACACCAAAGCTGTTCTTGCCCAGAAAAATCTCGTTCAGGTAAAGCTCAAGGATCTTCTCCTTGGGCATCGCGCCCTCAATCCGGGTCGCAAGAATGATCTCTTTGATCTTGCGCTCTGCACTGCGTGATCCATCCAGCAGAAAGTTCTTCATCACCTGCTGCGTAATGGTCGAGGCACCGCGCAAATCCGCCCCCCGGCTGCGCACCGCATCAAACAGGGCCGCGGCCATCCCGCGGGGATCATATCCCGCATGGGTATAGAAATTCTTGTCCTCAGCGCTGATAAACGCCTGCTTCACCAGATCAGGGATTTCCTCGGCCGGGGTGAACAGCCGCCGTTCAACGGCAAATTCGTCAATGATATTGCCCTCGCCCGAATAAATCCGGCTGATCGTCTTGGGCGTATAGGTCGCCAGTACCTCGTATGACGGCAGGTCCCGGCCATACATGTAGAAAATCCCGCCCAACGTGATCCCGGCCATCACAAGGCCAAGGGTCAGCATCGAAAAGATGCTGCCGAAAAAGGACATGACAAAACGCAACAAGGGGCTCGCCTCACGATACCGGTGACTGACCCGCTTATAGGCGGTGCCACCGGCATGGTCAAAAGCTCAAGCAGGGTTATGGGCTGAATTGCGCCGCGTTTCTGGTCACTTTTTCAGCAGGTTTTGATGAGGGTCCTGACCTTAGGCCGGCATGATCTCATCGCCATACCACGGGGCGAACTTCACCTCTGTTCCATCCCCTATCAATGCGGCAAAGGCCATTGGATCCTGGGTCCCGCCATCGCGACCGCGATAATGGTAGGGATAGACGAACCGTGGCGCAAAGTCCGACACCGCACTGGCCGCCGCTTCTAGGTCCATCGTGAACGGCAGGTTCATGCAGACAAAGGCCAGATCAATGTCCTGCAGCGCGCGCATTTCGGGGATATCCTCGGTATCGCCCGAGATGTAGACGCGGAAGCCCTCAAACGTCAGCACATAGCCATTGTCGCGGCCCGGCGGGTGAAAGTTCATCCGCCCCTCGGTCAGGTTATGCGCCGGGATCGCGGCAATCCCAAGCGCGTTCCACGCAGTCGCGTCGTCGTTGCCAAGCGATTCTGCCTTGGCCTTCAGGTCATCGGGCAGCTTGTCATAGACCGCTGGATTGGTGATCAGCCGCGTCTGATCCGTCATCAGCCCATCCAAAATCCCCTCGTTGAAGTGGTCGCCATGCTCGTGCGTGACCAAAATCAGATCAGGCTTCGGCAACCCGTCATAGGCCGACATCTCGCCCACCGGGTCAACGGCAATGGTGCCAAGCGGTGTCTCAAAGATGATCGAGGCATGATCGACCGGGTGCACGGTAATCGGCCCCGCAGGTGTTTCAAAACTGTCTGCTGCGTGACTGGCGCCGCGCGCCTGAAACGGCAGAAACGTGATTGTGCCCGCTGCCGCGGCCTGCGTCAAAAATACCCGTCGTGTCTGTGCCATGTCGATGTCCTCCGTTATGCGCGATGGCAAACCACCTAGCGCAAGACAGCGACAATTCAACGCAGCCCAATCCGGGCTCCACTGCTATCCGCGAAGCTCGGCCACGATTTGTCGCATCTGATCCAGCGGCACATACCCGCGCAGCATTTCGTCCTGCACCACAAAAGTGGGCGTGCCATTGATCTGCAACTGCTGGCCCAACACGCGGTTGGCATTCAGGATCGCCGCGACCTCATCACCCTCCATCGCCGCAAGGATCGGTGCCGCCTCCAGCCCCAGGCCCTCGGCCATGCGGCCAAAGGCCGTGGGCGAGAAATCACCGCGATAGGCCATCAGCGTGTTGTGAACGTCGTAATAGGCGTCATCCCCGGCCACCAACTTGGTGGCGACGGCAAAGCGCGATGCCAACACCGATTCCTCGCCCAGAATGGGGAATTCCTTGACGATATAGCGGATATTGCCATCCCGGCTGACCAGTTCTGCGACCTCCGGATGCGCCTTTTTGCAATAGCCACAGCGATAATCGAGGAATTCGACAACGGTAATGTCGCCCTCGGGATTGCCACCCACAAAAGAGAACCCATCATTCAGCAATTGATCCGCAGATGCCGCCAGCATGGCCCCTTCGGCCTGTGCCTGCTCAGCCTGCTGCCGCGCTTCAAGCACACCAATCGCCTCCATCAGCACTTCGGGATTTTCCAGCAGATAGGCCCGCACTTCGGCACGAAACGCGGCCCGCTCGGCCTCGCTCATCGCCTCTTGCGCAGCAAGCGGTGTGGCAAGGGTCAGGGCCGCAAGGGCAATGGCGCGCAACATCATCTGGTCTCTTTCCTCTTGGTCCTGCCTGTTTCATCACATCATGGCGTCAGAGCCAAGGCGGCATTGACGCGCACCCACAGGCTGGGCATCACAGCACAAAGCAGTAGAGGCACCACATGCGCAACTCAACCCGCGGCGACGTCGATCCCTTCATTGTGATGGATGTGATGGAAGCGGCTCGCGCGGCAGAGGCCGCGGGCCGCCACATTATCCATATGGAAGTGGGCCAGCCCGGCACCGGCGCACCTGCCGCTGCGCGCGCCGCCCTGCAACAGGACCTTGCAGACCCTTTGGGTTACACGGTCGGTTTGGGCCTGCCTGATCTGCGCGCGCGCATCGCGCAGGTATATAACGACTGGTACAATGTTGATCTTGATCCGGCCCGCGTGGTGGTGACCTCTGGCGCGTCAGGCGCGTTCCTGCTGGCGTTCTCAGCGCTTTTCGACAATGGCGAGCGGGTTGGCCTTGGCCTGCCCGGCTACCCGTCATACCGGCAAATCCTGCGGGCCGTGGGGCTGACGCCCGTGGGCATCCCAACAGATGCCGCCACCCGGTTCCAGCCGCAGCCTTCTGATGTGGCGACCCACGACCTTGCAGGACTTGTCGTTGCCTCACCCGCCAATCCCACCGGGACCATGTTGGACCTGCCCGGCCTTTCGGCCTTCGCTTCGGCCTGCGCCGACCGCAATGCCGCCCTGATCTCGGACGAGATCTATCACGGCATCACCTATGACCGCCCGCAGGTCACCGCACTGCAAGCCACCGATGAAGTTTATGTGGTCAATTCCTTTTCCAAATACTTCGCCATGACCGGCTGGCGCGTGGGCTGGATGGTGGTGCCTTCGGATCACGTTCGCCGGATCGAGCGGCTGGCCCAGAATATGTTCATCTGCGCACCGCATGCCGCCCAACGGCTTGCCTTGCATGCGTTGAACGCGCCTGCGGAATGTCAGGCAAACCTTGCGACCTATAGGGCCAACCGCGACATCGTGCTTGCCGGGCTCAAGGCTGCGGGCCTTGCCATCCTCGCCCCGCCTGACGGGGCGTTCTACGTCTATGCCGATGTCTCGGCCTATACCGATGACAGCCGCGCGATGGCCGCCGACATCCTTGACCGCGCAGGCATTGCCGTCACCCCCGGCCTTGATTTCGACCCCGACCGCGGGCATCACTGGTTGCGCTTTTCCTATGCCGGGACGACCGCTGATATGACAACCGCCATGGACCGGCTTGCAACCTATATGGCCGCCCGATGATCCGCCTGCTTGCCTGCCTGATCTGCCTTGCCCTGCCTGCGGCGGCCCATGATTTCACCGGGCTGGCGCGGGTCGATATGGCCGGCAGTCAAGTCTATGACGATGGCACCGATCTGGTGGTTGACCTGGCACTCAGCCAGACCATCCCCTACCGCGCCTTCACCCTTGATGACCCGCGCCGCCTTGTCCTCGATTTCCGCGAGATTGACTGGCAAGGCGTCACGCGTGCCGCACTCTTGAATTCAGACAATGCACCCGATCTGCGCTTTGGGACATTGGCACCCGGCTGGTCGCGCATGGTGGTCGACCTTTCGGCCCCGTTGATTATCGACACCGCCGGGCTGGCCACTGACGCCGAAACCGGAACCGCTCAGCTGACCGTCCGGTTGCGGGCAACGGACGACACCACATTCGGTGCCCGTTCTGGCCCACCACCTTCGGCCACCTGGGACGACGCGGTGCGCACACCCAGCCTTCCCGCACCCGACCCTGCCACCGACGATCTATTGACAGTCATGCTTGACCCCGGCCACGGCGGCATCGACCCCGGCGCCGTGCACGGCGGTATTTACGAGGCGAACCTGATGCTGCAACTGGCAATCGAGGCGGCAGATGCCCTCAACCGCACCGGAGAGGTGCGCGCATTGCTGACCCGCGATGCGGATGTCTTTGTGCCGCTCAGCGCGCGCATCACCCAAGCCCGCACCGCTGGTGCGGACCTGTTTATCTCTTTGCACGCGGATGCGCTGGAAGAGGACGAAGCCACCGGTGCCTCGGTCTATACGCTGGATGCTGACGGACAGGATCGCGCAGCCCAACGCATGGCCGAACGCCACGAACGCGGCGACCTTCTGACCGGTCTGGACCTCAGCGATCAGGATGATCGCGTCGCAACCGTGCTGATGGATCTGGCCCGCGCCGAAACCGGCCCCGCCGCCATCCGCTTTGCCGATATGCTGGTCAAGACATTGCGCGATAGCGGTGCGCGGCTCAATTCGCGCCCCCGGCGCGAGGCACTGCTGGCGGTGCTCAATGCCGCCGACTTTCCGTCCGTGCTGGTCGAGGTCGGCTTTCTGTCCAACGCCGCAGACCGCGATACGCTCTCATCACCCGATGGCCGCGCGCGGATCGTGGATGGGTTGGTCAACGGCATCCTGATGTGGTCCCGTGATGAGGCCGCCCGCGCACCACTGATCCGGCAATAGCGCGCCCTCAGACCAACCCGGCCGAGGCGGCAAACGGGTCCCACTCGGCATCACTGTGCCAAGTATACTCGCAGCCCTCAGCCATTTCTTCGGCCTTGTCGCGGCCAAACAGGTTTGCCGCGACCGCCAGCGCCATATCCATCCCCGCTGAAACGCCGGATGAAGTGAAAAACTTGCCGTCCTCAACCCACCGGGCCTGTTTGACCCAGTCAACGCCCGGTGCCAGATGGACTGTGCTTGTGAAATCCATCTTGTTGGTGGTGGCCCGCCTGCCGTCCAGCACACCGGTCATCCCCAAAAGAACCGTGCCGGTGCAGACCGCCATCACCTTTTCAGCCCTCTCAGACACATCCCTGATCCATTGCTGAGTGGCGGCATCCACCGCCTCGATCAGCGCAGAATCGCCACCGGGGATGAACAACAGATCATAATCCGTGCCCTGCGCCAGAACCCGATCAACCGCGATGCGCTGACCATGCCTGCTAGGCACGGGCTCTGGCCCCTTGGCGACCGTGACGACCTCAATCTCGTCAAAGAAGCCGCCCAGCATTTCGATGGGGCCGAAAAAGTCCAGCGTCTGAAACCCCGGAAATACCAGTGCCGGCATTGTCCTCATGATCGGTCTTTCGTCCGGGACGGTGGGCGGGGCGTCTTTGCGCGCATGCGCAAACAGCGGCGCACGACCGTCACTCTGCCGCCTGCGCGGCCTTTTCAATCTCTGCGGCTTTCGCCTCAACCTGTTCCACGATGTGATCGACCATCTTGTCATTGTCCATCTTGTGGCTCTGTTTGCCCGCCAAATAGACCATGCCGTTGCCAGCCCCGCCGCCGGTAAACCCAACGTCCGTCATCAGCGCCTCGCCCGGACCGTTCACAACACAGCCAATGATGCTCAGGCTCATCGGGGTCTTGATATGCTCCAACCGCTTTTCCAGCGTTTCAACCGTTTTGATCACGTCAAAACCCTGCCGTGCGCAGCTTGGGCAGGAAATGATATTTACCCCGCGATGCCGCAGCCCCAACGATTTCAGAATTTCATAGCCGACCTTGACCTCTTCCACAGGATCAGCAGAGAGCGAGACCCGGATCGTGTCGCCAATTCCCATCCACAACAAGTTGCCCAGACCAATTGCCGATTTGATCGTGCCACTGGTCAACCCGCCAGCCTCTGTAATGCCCAAATGAATCGGGGCATCGGTCTGTTCGGCCAGCATCTGATAGGCCGCTGCCGCCATGAAGACGTCCGACGCCTTGCAGCTGATTTTGAAGTCGTGAAAATCGTTGTCCTGCAACAGCTTGATATGGTCGAGGCCACTTTCCACCATCGCATCCGGACACGGCTCGCCATACTTTTCCAGCAGGTGCTTTTCCAACGAACCCGCGTTCACCCCGATCCGCATCGAACACTGGTTGTCCACCGCGGCCTTGATCACCTCGCGCACGCGGGTCTCATCCCCGATATTGCCCGGATTGATCCGCAAACAGGCCGCCCCTGCCTCTGCCGCTTCGATCCCGCGCTTATAGTGAAAATGAATATCCGCTACGATCGGCACGCTGACCTCTGGCACGATCTCCTTCAGCGCCCGGCTGCTCGCCTCGTCCGGGACCGAAATGCGCACGATATCGGCACCTGCATCGGTGGCCGCCTGCACCTGCGCAATCGTGGCCTTCACATCCGTGGTCAGCGTGTTGGTCATGGTCTGCACGGTGATCGGCGCATCCCCCCCCACAGGGACAGAGCCGACCATGATCTGGCGGCTTTTGCGGCGTTCGATATGACGCCAGGGGCGAATGGCATGCAGGGACATATGCGGTGACCTATCAGGTTGCGTTCAGCCACAACCTAAGCGCCCGACCCAGCCGGGGCAACGGTCGCACCACGCATATCTGATTATTCGGTGATAGCCACTTCGGCGACGTTCACGATGGCCGCCAGATCATCATCTTGCGTCAGATCCGCAACAGCGAAGCTTTCGGTCAGGTTTTCCACTGACAGTGCAAGGTTTGATGTCACCTGCCCACGCGCGCCCGCCGGGCCATAGGCTGTGCCGTTCACCGCAAAGTAAAGCGCGCCGCTTTCGCCCACACGCAGCGTTGCGGGCTCTTCGGTGGCCGGCAGATCAAAGGTGTCGCCCTTGTCCAGAATGCCCTCGAAAATCACCGAACCGTCCGCAGCCCGCACGCGCACCCAAGCCGGACGCACCGCCAGAATTTGCACTTCTGGCACAGGGCCCTCACTGACCTGCGGCACCACTGGCCCTGTTGGCAGGTCCGCTTCGGCCACGGCTTCGACCAAGGCCCGGTCCACATCCATCGGCGCAATCGTGCCCACATCGTCAGGCCGCAATGTCGAGATCGGCGCATCCCGCGCCACCAGCACTGGCACATCCAAGGCCTGTGGCCGGTACAACCGGTCCAACGCCTCTGGCGAGGGTGCTGTGAAGTCGCTTGAAAGATCGGCGGTTTCCGTCAGCGCGGCAGCACCCGCCAGCGGATCAATGTCCGACAGCACAACCGGTGTCTGTTCGACAGGCGCGAACTGCACCCGCTGCAATTCCTGCAAGACCGACCAACCGCCGTAGCCCAGCCCGCCAATCAGCGCCAGCAGCACAACCATCGACCCAACAGCACCCGGTTCGACGCGGGCGAACATCGCCTCGCCTGCGGGCACAAATGGTGTGGCAGATGACGCAAAAATATCCTTGCCCTGAAACGGGCTGGATTGTTCGCGGGGTTGCTTGACCGAACTGGCCGCCGCTGACATGCCATGCGCCGTGGCAAACCCGCTTTCGCGGCAGAATGTGTCAAACGCCCAATCGGGATCCATGTGCAAATAGCGGGCATAGGACCGCACGTAACCTGCAATAAATCCGGGCGTGTCAAAGGCCGAAGGGTCCGCGTTTTCAATGGCCGCGATATAAGCCGCCTTGATCTTCAGCTCGCGCTGCACATCCAACAGGCTCTTGCCCATTGTGGCTCGCTCACCGCGCATCAAATCGCCCAAACGCAACTCGAAGGCGTCGAAACCTTTGGTTTCCACGTCCTCAGCAGCCTTCGCGCGTCTGAAGCTCTTAACGATCATCGCCGTCCCGTGCCTGTCTCTGTCCCCAGCGGCTCCCCCTGACGAATCGTGTCGGGCAAAACCTTTAAAGAGATATTAACACAGACCTCCGGGGTCTGCACATGCCCAAAGCCTAACCAACCATGTCGGCACGATTCAGCGCACAATGGCTCCACAGTGTATCAAGGCTGGACACAAGCGCATCCATCTCTCTTGGGCCATGTACCGGCGATGGGGTGAAACGCAGCCGCTCTGTGCCTCGTGGCACCGTTGGAAAGTTGATCGGCTGCACGTAGATCCCGTGATCCTGCAACAGCATATCCGACATCAGTTTGGTGTGTTTGGGGTCGCCCACGATCAGCGGCACAATATGACTGCCATGATCCACAATCGGCAGGCCCAAACCCTTCAACCGCAGCTTAAGGATTTTCGCCTGCGTCTGATGCTTTGCGCGCAATTCCTGGTCTTCTTTCAGAAAGGCCACGCTGGCCGCAGCCCCCGCTGCTACGCTGGGCGGAAGCGACGTGGTAAAGATGAAGCCCGGCGCATAAGACCTTATGGCATCACACATCTTTGCCGATGCCGCGATATAGCCACCCATCACGCCATAGGCCTTGGCCAGCGTGCCGTTGATGATATCCAACCGGTCCATCAACCCGTCACGTTCGGCCACGCCACCGCCGCGTGGGCCATACATGCCCACCGCGTGCACTTCGTCGATATAGGTCAGCGCGCCGAACTCATCTGCCAGATCGCAGATCGCTTCAATCGGGCCAAAATCACCGTCCATGGAATAGATCGACTCAAACGCAATCAGCTTCGGCGCAGCCGGGTCATCGGCCTCCATCAGCGCGCGCAGATGTGCCACGTCATTATGCCGGAAAATTCGCTTGGCACCGCCATTGCGGCGCACACCTTCGATCATGCTGGCGTGGTTCAGCGCGTCGGAATAAATGATCAGCCCCGGAAACAGCTTTGGCAGCGTCGATAACGTGGCGTCATTTGCGATATAGGCGCTGGTGAACAACAAGGCCGACTCTTTGCCATGCAAATCGGCCAGTTCAGCCTCCAGCCGCTTATGATAAACCGTGGTTCCGCTGATGTTGCGTGTCCCGCCCGATCCCGCACCCGTGGCTTCAATCGCATCGTGCATCGCGCTCAGCACCACCGGATGCTGCCCCATGCCAAGATAATCATTGCCGCACCAAACCGTCACAGGTGCTGTGCTGCCATCGGGTTTGTTCCAAGTGGCGTGTGGAAATTGGCCGCGCGTGCGTTCGATATCAATAAAGGTGCGATACCGCCCTTCCTCGTGAAGACGGTTCAATGCGCTGTCGAGCTTGGCCTGATAATCCACCAGCAATTCCTTCAACTTACTCCGGCGTCAGGACGCCCTGCCGCTGTCTTGGTGTCCATATAGTGCTGCACCCCTCTGGGCAACACGCTACAATCTGTCACGCCTTTTCTACGACAGTCAGTCTGTCCCGGATTTGATCTGGCGCAAGTCCGGAAAATCCCACCAACCGGTCACCAAAGCCTTCGAAGGCTTTGGTCAAAACCCTTCAAAGGGTTTTGCACCGCCCCATCGCAACCGTCATCCCCATTGACCTTGCCACTGATCCTGCCACCCTGCCGCCAAAGAAAACGCACAGGTGGCCCCCATGACCCTTTCTTCTGTCCTCGCCCGAATCGACACAGATCTCGACGCCGCAACCGACCGTCTGCTTGATCTGCTGCGAATCCCGTCGATCTCCACCGACCCGGCCTACAAGTCCGACTGCGAACGCGCAGCAGATTGGCTGGTGGCAGACCTCGAAACCATTGGTTTTACCGCCTCCAAACGCGCCACACCGGGCCATCCGATGGTCGTCGCACACTATGACGGCCCCGGCCCGCACCTGCTGTTTTACGGCCACTACGACGTGCAACCCGTTGATCCACTTGACCTTTGGGATAATGATCCCTTCGCCCCCGCAATCGAGGAGACTGCCAAAGGCAAAGTCATCCGGGGACGTGGCTCTTCTGACGACAAGGGCCAGCTGATGACCTTTGTCGAAGCCTGCCGCGCCTGGGTCGCTGAACACGGCAGCCTGCCCTGCAAGATCACGCTTTTCTTTGAAGGCGAAGAAGAATCCGGCTCGCCCTCTCTAGTCCCTTTCATGCAGGAAAACGCCGCTGAACTGACCGCCGATGTGGCAATGATCTGCGACACCGGCCTTTACGGCGACAGCACACCCGCCATCATCACCCAACTGCGCGGCCTGCTGGGCGAGGAATTGACGATCACCGGCCCGTCCCTTGACTTGCATTCGGGCATGTACGGCGGCCTCGCCATGAACCCCGCGCGTGTGCTGGCCCGGGTCATCGCCTCCTTGCACGATGAAACCGGCCGAATCACGATTCCCGACTTTTACGACGGCGTGCCAGAGCTCTCGAACGAACTCGCCGCCGCCTGGGACGACCTGAAATTCGATCACGCGCAATTCCTGGGCGACGTGGGCCTGTCCATCCCCGCAGGCGAACAGGGTCGCCGCCCGCTGGAAATGATCTGGTCTCGCCCGACCTGCGAAGTGAATGGCATGACATCCGGCTACACTGGCGACGGCTTCAAAACCGTGCTCCCGTCCAAGGCATCAGCCAAAATCAGCTTCCGCCTTGTGGGCACGCAAGATCCGCTGAAAATCCGCGAAAACTTCCGCGCGATGGTCGAAGCGATGATCCCTGCCGATTGCAGTGTCACCTGGGACGACCATGGCGCATCCGCCGCCGGTCAAATGTCCACCGACAACCCCGCCTTCACCAAATCCGCCGCCGCGCTGACCGACGAATGGCCCAACGCCGCGGCTTACGTGGGCTGCGGCGGCTCGATCCCCATCGCCGGCCACTTCAAGACCGAACTGGGCATGGATGCGATGCTGATCGGCTTTGGCAAAGATGACGACGCCATCCACTCCCCCAACGAAAAATACGACCTTTCAAGTTTTCACAAAGGCACCCGCTCCTGGGCGCGCATCCTCCACGCCCTGACCGACTGATCTTCTTCTGGCCAAAAATATCCCGGGGGGTGCGGCGCTTGCGCCGCGGGGGGCTGGCCCCCCAAACGCGCAGGCCCCGCCTGCGCCAAACATCATGCACGCGCCTCTGGCGCGTTCAATTTGACAGGTCATTGGAAAAATGGCGCGGTTGACGGGGCTCGAACCCGCGACCCCCGGCGTGACAGGCCGGTACTCTAACCAACTGAGCTACAACCGCGCGTAAGCTGCGGATTAAGCGAAGCCCCGGTGACCGTCAAGCGCGATTTGAACCGCCTTACCTGTGATAGATCAAAACGGCAAACAGCCAGACGTCACCCCCACCTGCGCCGCATGCTTAGCCAAACCAAAAGAAGCGCGCACATCCCACCAAAGACAGCATATTCAACGATGGATCGAACAACACTCTGCCAACAAAAAAGGCCCCCGAAACCGGGGGCCTCTTTGCAGCAGTGGCGCGGTTGACGGGGCTCGAACCCGCGACCCCCGGCGTGACAGGCCGGTACTCTAACCAACTGAGCTACAACCGCGCATCTGCAACCCGGCTATGCTGCCGGATGTCGCGCTTGATAGGCCCGGGGCCGCCGCCCGTCAAGCAAGCATATCGGTTTTTCTGTGGGTTTTTCACCTGCCCTGATCTACAGTCGCCAATTCTTCGAAAAGCGCATTGATCTCGAGTCCAAATCGCTCCGGTTGGAACCGCGCGGCATAGACTTCCAAACAGGCCGGGCGCATCGCGCGCAACCTGTCCCGGTCCAACCCGGCCAGACAAGCCTCAATCCCTGCGACATCCGCCGCAAAGACAGCGCCAGTCTTCCGATCCGTAACCAAATCAGGCATCGCCCCCACGGCACTGACCAGTGCGGGCGTTCCTTGGGCAAAGCTCTCAGCAATGACCAAACCGAACCCCTCCCACCGCGACGGCACAATCAGCGCGTCCGCCGCCGCCATCTGACCTGCGACCTCTGCCTTGCTCATCCAGTCCAGAACTTGCACACCGGGGGGCAACCTGCCGCCCGCTGCGGCCTCCGCTTCCGCGCGTGTGCCGCCGACAATCTTCAACACCAGATCAGACCGCCCAACCGCTGCAATGGCCTGCAGCAGTAAATCCAATCCCTTCTGTCGCGCAAACCGGCCCGCAAACAACAGCGTCAGCCCCTGCTGCGGCGGCCCTTCCACCGGCTCTGCCACAACCGGCAAGGCCGCATTCTCAATCATCACCGACCGCGCGCCCAAGCCTCGCGCCTCCGCCAGCCGCTGCTCGTAGCCTGAGATATTCACCACCTGGACCGCAAAACGCGGCAATACCCGCTCGGCCAGCGCCACCACGCGCTGCTTCCAGCCGCGCCCATAGCGATCGCTGGGCCACCCATGCGCGCAGAACACCACCTTCGCCCGCCCGAACGACAACAGCGGCAACACCGCCATGGCAAAGCTGCTGTGCAAGAAAACAATGTCGGGGTCGCGCCTACGTACCTCGGCCCGCACGGCCCGGATCATCCGCCAAATACATCCCACACCGCGCCCAGTATCATCAAAGGTCACACGCGGCATTTCGCTGGCCACACCATCCGGCTGGGACTGTGGCAGCACCGCATGATGTTCGTGGCCGGGATCACGCACCGTCCAGATCAGATCCAGATAAGTTCCCACACCGGCCTTTGCGACCTGACTGACATGTAGAATGCGCGGCATCTTTCCAACCTGCTTGGGACAGCCTGCGATAGCCAGCACTGTAGCGGATGTCAAAATGAACGCACTGCGTCACCCCGCCGACCCGGCTCCCGCCGCAACTTTTCTGCGAAAAGCCGCTTACCGGCACGCCACCATTTTCCCGTTGGGAAAATGGTGGGTCGTGAGAGGCTCGAACTCCCGACATCTTCGGTGTAAACGAAGCGCTCTACCAACTGAGCTAACGACCCGCTGAGGGGGGATTTAGGCGATCATGACGCCTATTGCAACAGCTCCTGTGCACCATCTTTCACATGCCAGACGACACCCTGACCACCCTGCGCCGTGCCGACGGTCAACGCACCCTCGCCTACCAGCAAAGACCGGACCATCCGGCTGGTGATCCCATGGGTAAACAGCAGCGCAGGCCCGGTCAGATCATCCAAAAAGTCCTGCACTCGCGCCCGCAGCCCATCAAAGCCCTCACCGCCCGGCGCATTTTCATATTGTGCAATGTATGGGTCATCCCCTTCAACCAAAGGCAAATCGCGGCGATATAGCCCCGACCAGTCCCCCACCGAAATCTCGCGCAGCCGGTCATCGGTGCGAATCTCATCCACCAGACGTCCCGCCGCAATGCCCGCCGTCTGAAACGCCCGACCCGAGGGGCTGCTGAGGCACGTAAACCCGGTCAAATCACGGCTCCGCAAAATCTCGCCCTGCCTGGCGGCCTGCATCTCGCCGTTGGGTGTCAGCGGCGAATTCAACCACCCCTGCATTCGGTCAGCGGCATTCCATTCAGTCTCGCCATGGCGGCAAATATAAAGCTCTGGATGTGTCATGCCCCGCGCCTACCGCAGCTACAGCCGACACCCAACCCCCTTCTTTCTTTTGAATGAAAATATGCCGGGGGTTTGGGGGCTGGCCCCCAATAGAGGTCGTGTTTGGGGGCTGGCCCCCAAGCGCGCAGGGGAACCCTGCGCCAAACATCACGCGCGCGCCAGCGCACATTTTTGAAAGAAGCCACCAAAGAAAAGCGCCGGCCCCGCTAAGGACCAGCGCCCGAAAACTGGTGGGTGATAAGAGATTTGAACTCCTGACATCTTCGATGTGAACGAAGCGCTCTACCACTGAGCTAATCACCCTTGCGACGGGGTTTAGCGCGGTGCCGAACCGCTTTCAACCCCGGTTTTCAACGCCACCTCATCCCCATTGCCGCTTAGTCAATGACCTCGGTTTTGGTGGTGCGAATTTTCAACGTCAGCGCCTCCGCCCCCCCGCTCAGCGCCTTGGATTTCATCACCTTGATCTTGCCAAGGGGCGGCAGGTTCAGCTCATCTCCGCGCAACAGCGCCTCGCGCAGCTCGTTCAATGCCGCCTCAATTGCGGGCTTGGCGTCGCGCCGTTTTACCCCGCTGCGCGCGACTGCATTGTCCAGAAACGCGGGCTTTTTCAGCGCCTGCTGCGCGACAACCGGCTGTGCCGCTGCCACCACTTTGGGCGCGGTGCTTTTCACCGCCTCTGCCTTGGGCGCAGCCACATCATCAGGCGCTTTGACGTTCAACTTGATCGTGCCGTCCGGTTTCTTCTCGCTCATCGCCCCGCCCTTTTGCTGTTCTTGACTTCAGGCTACCTGCCCGCAGCGCAGGCGACAAGTTGACGTTGCACTACCTCCTGCAATCAGAACCGCACAAATCTCTCCTGTCCCTGAAACTCCCGGCGTTCCCGTCCCGTGCCTGCTGCTATCAAAACCAAAGGGATTTCAGACATGGCCTATCATTCTTCGCTTTATAACTTCGGCAATATCATTGGCTACACCGGCAAACCTGACCGCCTGCCCACGGTCTATTTCCGCTGCGACCGTCAGCAAGTGGCCGGCCGGATCACCCAGCAGCACCAGTTTTCCTTCAATGTTGGCCGCGCCCAGCCCCGCACCAGCGTCGGCCACGTGATGCGCAACGAAATGCACCGCGGCAAGTTGTGCCTGCACGAATACCGCAACGGCAAACTCAAGCACATCAGCCGCAACGCCTTTATCTCGCTCGAGGTTGAAACCGAAGCCGACCGCCACCTTGCAGTGAATTACAACGACCTCGCCCTGATCGCACAGGCCCTCCGCAATTTCCCAAATGCCAAGGCCTGCGCCGATCTTGACGAACGCGAAGGGGCGCGATTGATGCTGGTCATCCGCGACAAGACACGGATGCTGGCGGATCTGTCCTTGCACGCAGCAACCACGACAGACATGCGCCCTTCGACCGTCACCGAGAACGCACCGTTTCGCGCCAACCTGCGGGCTGGCCTGCGTGGCGGTCAGGTCACGTCAAACCTGCACCGTACTTGACGCCGCACGTAAAAGGGGCGCCCCACAGGGCGCCCCTTCTGGTGCAATTCATCGGGTGCTAGTGGACGCCAGCGCTTGGCGCATCGCCGCCCTTGGACAAGGCCGCTGCTGCAGCAGCCTCTTCAGCTGCCTCGTCCCACTCAATCGCTTCGGGCTTGTCCACCAGCGCGCGTTCCAAAACCTCTGACACGTGCTTGACGGGAATAATCTCCAACCCGTCTTTGACGTTGTCGGGAATATCCGCCAGATCCTTGGCGTTGTCCTGTGGGATCAGCACCGTCTTGATGCCGCCACGCAGGGCCGCCAGCAGCTTTTCCTTCAACCCGCCAATCGGCATCGCATTGCCGCGCAAGCTGACCTCGCCGGTCATGGCGATGTCCTTGCGTACGGGAATTTGCGTCAGCACCGACACGATGGATGTCACCATCGCCAAACCGGCAGACGGCCCATCCTTGGGTGTCGCCCCATCGGGGACGTGCACGTGGATATCGAGATGATCAAACTTCGGTGGCTTCACCCCAATCTCTGGCGCAATCGACCGGACATAGGATGATGCGGCATCAATCGATTCCTTCATCACATCGCCCAGCTTACCAGTGGTCTTCATCCGGCCTTTGCCCGGCAGGCGCAGCGCTTCGATGTTCAAAAGCTCACCACCAACGCTGGTCCAGGCCAGACCTGTGACCACACCCACCTGATCCTCTTCCTCGGCCAGACCAAAGCGGTGCTTTTCCACGCCCAGATAATCCGACAGGTTTTCTGCGGTGACTTCAATGGCTTCGGCGTCTTTCTTCACCAGTTTTGTGACCGCCTTACGGGCAATCTTGGCAAGCTCGCGCTCCATGTTCCGCACGCCCGCCTCGCGGGTATAGACCCGCACCATCGCGGTCAGCGCATCATCAGAAATGCTGAACTCTTTGTCCTTCAGCCCGTGGTTCTTCATCACCTTGGGCAACAGATGCTGCCGCGCAATCTCGCGCTTTTCATCCTCGGTGTAGCCCGCCAGCGAAATGATCTCCATCCGGTCTAACAGCGGCCCCGGCATGTTATAGCTGTTCGCCGTGGTCAGGAACATCACGTTGGACAGGTCGTATTCGACCTCCAGATAATGGTCCACAAAGGTGCTGTTCTGCTCGGGGTCCAAAACCTCCAGCATGGCAGACGCCGGATCACCCCGGAAATCCTGCCCCATCTTGTCGATCTCATCGAGCAGGATCAGCGGGTTCGTGGTCTTGGCCTTTTTCAGCGCCTGAATGATCTTGCCCGGCATCGACCCGATATAGGTCCGGCGATGACCGCGAATTTCGCTTTCGTCGCGCACACCCCCAAGACTGATGCGGATAAACTCGCGCCCCGTGGCCTTGGCCACCGATTTCCCAAGCGAAGTTTTGCCCACACCCGGCGGGCCAACCAGACACATGATCGGGCCCTTCAGCTTTTTGGACCGTTGCTGCACAGCCAGATATTCCACGATCCGTTCCTTGACCTTTTCCAGGCCAAAGTGGTCGTTATCCAACACCTTCTGTGCCAGTCCAAGGTCTTTCTTGGTGCGTGATTTCACACCCCAAGGCAGCGACAACATCCAATCCAGATAGTTGCGCACCACCGTGGCCTCGGCCGACATCGGCGACATGTTCTTCAGCTTCTTCAGCTCGGCATCCGCCTTTTCGCGGGCCTCCTTGCTCAGCTTGGTCTCGTCGATCTTGCCTTCAAGTTCGGCCAATTCGTTCTGGCCGTCCTCACCATCGCCAAGTTCCTTCTGAATGGCCTTCATCTGCTCATTCAAATAGTACTCGCGCTGGGTCCGCTCCATCTGGGATTTGACGCGGGTCTTGATCTTTTTCTCGACCTGCAGCACCGACATTTCGCCCTGCATCAGGCCAAAGACCTTCTCCAACCGTTCGGTCACGCTCAGCGTTTCCAAAAGTTCCTGTTTCTGGGCGACTTCAATGCCCAGATGCCCGGCAACCAAATCGGCCAGCTTGGCCGGTTCTGTGGTATCACCCACGGCGGCCATCGCCTCTTCGGGGATGTTCTTTTTAACCTTGGCATAGCGCTCAAACTCAGCGCCAACCGACCGCAGCATCGCTTCAAGCTCGTCCGTGTTGCCCGGCATCTCAGTCAGGTACTCGCACGAGGCTTCAAAGAAATTCTCGTTCTCGACGAAACCCGTGATCCGCACCCGCGCCTTGCCCTCAACCAGAACCTTGACGGTGCCATCGGGTAGTTTCAGCAGTTGCAGCACATTGGCCAGCACACCGGCCTTATAGATACCGCCTTCTTCGGGGTCGTCCTGACCTGCGTCGATCTGGCTGGACAACAGAATCTGTTTGTCGTCGCGCATCACCTCTTCAAGGGCGCGCACAGATCTTTCCCGGCCCACGAACAGCGGGACGATCATATGCGGAAAAACGACGATGTCGCGCAACGGCAGGACGGGATAGGACGAACTCAATGGTTCTTGCATGCTCTGTTCCTTCATTCGGCAAAACGGCGTGGTCCCGCAATTGCAGCAACCCATGGGCCGTTTCCTGGCCTTCATATCTGGGGGTGACCCCAGAATAATCAACCATCGTTATTGTTCTCTTAGCGCCAACATGCCCCAAACGCACAAGGGGCCGCAACCGCGCAATCATGCGAATACCAGACAAATGCAGTTGCATTCCCGGTCGGCAATACCCTGCGACCTACCGCCACGTCAGCACCGCAATGGCCCCCCTATTGGCGCAGGCCGGGCCAAGTTTGGCCTTAATCATTCGTTAACTTCTTGGTCAATGTCCGGTCCACGTCTGCAACTGCCGGGCAAATCTGCTGTTGGAGTTCGCAATGAACAAATTTGTCACAACCCTTTTGTCCGCCGCTGCCGCTGTGGTCATTGGCACGTCGACAGCGCATGGCGCCAGTCTGCTGGCGGGGGATAATGTGTCATTGGACTTTGTGGATGACGGCACAACGGTGTCGTCATGGTCAGGCACGATCGGCGCGGGCCGCGATCTCAACCCCTATGGTGCGCTTAGCATTGACCTGAATACCGGGCCTGCGGGCGACGGCTTCACGATCACATCAAACGGCACCTACTGCGGTCTGTCGTGCAACGGCAGCACGGTCGAGATGATCTTTACCGGGCTCGATTTTGGCACCGCCTTCACGGTGGATAACTTCGTCGACACCACCGGGCTGTCGGCCTTTACCACGATCCTGTCAGACACATCGTTCTCGATCACCTGGACCGGTGCAGGTGGTGCGCATTTCTTCCCCGGCACCGTGGCCTTTTCAGGCACATTCGGGACAGTCACGCCCATTGCGGTGCCGCTGCCGCTACCTGCAGCCATGCTTGGCATTGCCGGTTTCGGCCTGATGGCCGCGCGCCGCAAGTCCCGGTCAGTCGGTCAGCCGTCCGTCTGACTTGTCACCACCAAGCGCATTCGCTGCCTAGGATACACTGGCAATGACAACCGCTTATCTGCTGGCCATTGTCACCGCACTCTTTTTCGGTGCGGTCCTGATATTCGCGACCTTCGCAATTTTGCGGCGTCTGGTGCTGCCAGGGCTCAACCAACCCCGTTTTTCGCCTGTTGCAACCAGCCTTGATCTAATTGGCGCGGTCCTTCTTCTCATCTTCAGCTTTGAACTTATTGACGCCCATTTTTCAAGCGGTGGTCTCTCGGCCTATCTGATGATCTATGTCCGGGCCGTTGTCGCGACACTTGGGATCGCCGGCCTTTTCATCCTTGCGATGCTCGGTCTGATCCTGCGCTTTGTGGTGCGCCTCCCGCTGGTGATCCTTGCGCCGCGATCGTCCATCTAAAGATCAGGCGCTCACTTGCCGCGTCAGCCACTCCACCACGACCTCTGCCGGGCGCGGGTCGTTTTCGCTCTTCAACTGCCGCAAATAGTCGTCAAACCCATCAACGGTCGTGTGTCGCAGCAGGTGTGACAGATCCTCTAGGACGACCAATTCCGCGTTCGGGTTCAGCGCTGCAATTTTTGCACCATCCTCAGGCGGGCACTGCGCATCACGCGCCGCGACAACAACCAACGTGGGACGCTGATTGGCCTGATGGATCGCCGCCACATCCGCGGTGACAAAATCCCGCAGCCAGCGGGTTGGCACCTTCTTCAACCCCACCCGCACCTTGGGCGCATCCGTTGTCTCAAGCTTGGCAATCACGCGCGCCTGCATCCGTGTGGGCTTGCCAAAGATCGCCATTGCCGCGCGGGCAACCACCCCTTTGAACCCGCGCAATTCCGCCACCAGTTGCTCACCCTTCGCGGCCTGCTGCATCAAAATCTCGCGCCCCGGTGTGATGTACGGGCACAAAAGGATCAGCCCCGCCACCGCGTGCCCCTCTGCCGCCGCAGGGGCAAGTGCAGTGCCTTCAGAATGCCCAAGCAGCCACACCGGTCCCAGACCGCGCGCGGTGGCCTGCGGTATCCATGCCTGCACATCGGCCACCAAATCAGCCTGCCCAAGCGCCTCATAATCCCCGCCCGAGGCACCGACCCCGCGTTTGTCGTATCGCAAACAGGCAAATCCCGCCTGATACAGCGCCTCCGCCATCACGCGAAACGTCTCTAACTTGCCGCCTTTGCCATTCTGGTCCCGGTCCATCGGGCCAGAGCCATGCACGCAAATCACCACACTTTTGGGCTGCTCTGGCAGAGTCCAGGTGCCGCGCAACGTGCTACCGTCGCGTGTGACCTCTGCGGGTTCCTCTTTCATAGCGGTGGAATATCCCCTTGCGCGCGCGTCGCGTGGAATTCAGCTTCCCACGCGGCAAAGGTTCCCGCCGCAATCGCCCCGCGCATCCCCGCCATGATCTCTTGAAAGTAATGTAGATTGTGCCAGGTCAGAAGCATGCCCGAAATCATCTCCTGACTGCGGAACACATGATGCAAATAGGCGCGGCTATAGTTGCGACAGGCCGGACAGGTGCAGTCTTCATCCAAGGGTCGCGGATCATCCTGATGCCGTGCGTTCTTGATGTTCACGACCCCATGCCGGGTAAAGACCTGGCCTGTGCGCCCCGACCGGCTTGGCAGCACACAATCCATCATGTCGATCCCGCGTTTGACCGCGCCGACAATATCATCCGGCTTGCCCACCCCCATCAGATAACGCGGCTTGTCCTTTGGCAACTGCCCCGGCGCGTAGTCGAGGACACCAAACATGGCCTCTTGCCCCTCACCCACAGCCAGACCACCCACGGCGTAGCCATCGAACTCAATCGCCTGCAAAGCCTCGGCGCTCTCAGCGCGCAGGCTTTCGGTCACACCGCCCTGCTGAATGCCAAACAACGCATGTCCAGGCCGGTCGCCAAAGGCGTCGCGCGACCTTTGGGCCCACCGCATCGACATCCGCATCGACTTTGCCACCTCTGCGTCGGTCGCGGGCAAGGCGGGGCACTCGTCAAAACACATCACAATGTCAGAGCCCAGCAGCTTCTGGATTTCCATCGACCGCTCGGGCGTCAGGCTATGCTTGGTCCCGTCAATGTGGCTCTTGAAGGTGACACCCTCCTCGGTCAGCTTGCGTAGCCCTGCGAGGCTCATCACCTGAAACCCGCCGCTATCCGTGAGGATCGGCTTGTCCCAGTTCATGAACCTGTGCAGCCCGCCCAAACGGTCAATCCGCTCTGCCGTCGGTCGCAACATCAGATGATAGGTATTGCCCAGCAAAATATCCGCGCCGGTTGCCGCCACGCTTTCGGGCATCATCGCCTTTACCGTGGCGGCTGTGCCCACCGGCATAAAGGCCGGCGTGCGGATATCGCCACGCGGTGTGCTGATCAGGCCGGTGCGGGCGGCCCCGTCCGTTGCATTCAGGGCAAAAGAAAAACGCTTTGTCATAGCGGCGATATGGGTCAAACCCCAGCCGGATGCAACGCTCCTACAGCGGCGATTGCCGCCACCATCTCACGCCGGCGGCTTCGTCAGGTCGTCCTGACCATCCCAGAATAGCCGCCACTGCGCCAATCGGGATCAACGACACAGCCCGTTGCCGCACCTCGTTTTGTCCCCGGCGTTCCCCGTGTCCGCAACCATCTCCGTGTCTGACAACCTGTTCCCGCAGCCAGACACCCGCCACGGGGGCGACCCCGTCCCCCTTCTTCTGGCCAAAATAATCCCGGGGTGTGGGGCAGCGCCCCACAAAACGCGCAGGGGAACCCTGCGCAAAACAATCGCGCGCGGCCCTCAGGCCGCCCCTTTCCACAGGCCGCGATCCCCCGTAAGCCTGCCCCCATGCGCTACGGCCCCGATTTCTCTATCGCCCTTGCGATCATCGCCGCCATCGCACTGGCGCAAACCGTGCTGGGGTTCACCCTGCCCCTGCTGGCGTTTGAGATGTCCGCATCCGGCACCGGTCTGGCACTGATCAAAGGGGCGGGGTTCATCCCCAATATCCTCTTTGCGATCTTCATCGGGGTGATCAACGACCGCACCACCAAGGCCCGCGCGTTCCGGTCTTACACAATGGGCCTCGCCCTCGTCACCGCGCTCCTCTGTCTTGCGGCGCTGACTGACTTTGTGTCGCTGCCCGGACTGATGCTTTTCATGGTGATCTTCAACGGCCTTTCCTATGCCACCAGCAATGCCCAGATGACACTGATCCGGCTGACAGTGCCGCATGCCCACCTGTCCGACGCTACCGGGCTCAGCAGTACCGTCTTTTCCGTGATCTCCACCGTTGGTCCTGCTGTTGCGGGCCTTGCATTGGTGGCCCTGGGTCATATCGGGGTCATTACCGCCTGCATGGTACTGATGCTGGCAACCGCCGCCCTCGCGCGCCGCCTGAACCCGCCAGAGGATTTGCCCCCGCCACAGCCCTTCTGGCCCGCGTTGGCCGAAGGCTGGCACGTGCTGCGTGCCAACCGCGAGCTGTTGATGATGACCGTGGTGATCGTGCTGACCAACGCCGCTGCCGGGGCTTTTGATACCGCGCTGATCCTGAAACTCAAAACCGCCGTGGCCAGTAATGACTTTCAGATCGGTGTCGTGCTGGCCTTTGGGGGCCTTGGGGCGATCACCGGGTCACGCTTTGCCGCCCCTCTGCGCCGTGCGATGGGGTACCGGGCCGCATTCTTCTGGCCGATCTGGGCACTTGCAGCGCTTTATCTGACCATCATCGCGGATCTTCCAATCTGGGCCTATTGCCTGATCAGCTTTCTAGACGGCTGGCTGGCGCTCTTCTTTGCCATTGGCGTCTGGTCCTACCGACAGGAAAGCACCGCAGCGGCGCACATGGGCCGGGTTGCCGGGCTGACCGGGGCGATCTTCAAGATCGGGATGCCGCCGGTGATCATCCTTTCGGGTTGGTTAACAGATGCAGGCGCGCTGCCTGCCGTCTTGATGATGGCCGCGGGGATCATGGCGGCCTCCGGGCTCTTTCTGGCATGGGTCGCAGGCTGGGGCTGGCCGCGTCTGACACCCGCACAGGGTTAACGCGCGTTAAGACCCCGGCCCGCATGGGAAGTGTATGGTCTGTGCATGGTTTGTGCATCGCCCCCCAACGCGGCACCGTGCGATCCCTTTACGCCACGGCGCCCAAACCCTATATGAATGCTCAGGTATAGCAGGATTATCCGATGAACGACGCAGCAACCCCAATGGAAGGCGCCCCTTTGATCGCCCCCTCCACTACCGATCATCCCCTTTACGAGGATATCGTGAACGCCTGCCGTTCCGTCTATGATCCTGAAATTCCAGTGAATATTTACGACCTGGGCCTGATCTACACGATCTCTGTGGCCGAAGATAACGCGGTCAATGTCATCATGACCCTAACCGCCCCAGGCTGCCCGGTGGCCGGCGAAATGCCCGGCTGGGTCGCTGACGCCATCGAACCGCTGCCCGGTGTCAAACAAGTCGATGTCGAAATGACCTTTGAGCCACAATGGGGCATGGACATGATGTCGGACGAGGCGCGCCTCGAACTCGGATTCATGTAATTTTATCAAAACCATAAGGGGTGTTTTTGATGTAATGCCCCTTGCGCAATCGCAAGCTATTAAGCTTGCACTGCGATCAAGCAAGCATTTTGGCTTGCATTTCAAAAAATCAAGCCCTATTACTTGCTTATGACAATAGCAAGCCTCTCAGCTGTCATCACTGGTGACTTGATCCACTCACGCCAAGCCAGCGCCACGCAGGTTGATTTGGCGATGGACACCCTGCGCGATGCAGCAGCAGAGGCCGAGGCCCGCTCGAACCGAACACTCCAGTTCACCCGGTTTCGTGGCGACGGTTGGCAAATCCACCTCGACACGGCGGGGGCTGCGCTCGGCACCGCCGTCTGGTTGCATGCCAAGCTTCGCGCGACCGGCCTGAAGATCGACACCCGCATGGCGGTGGGCATTGGCGGCATCACCTCGACCGGCACCACATCGCTTGCAGACGCCAGCGGTGTGGCGTTTGAAATCTCCGGGCAAACCCTTGATACAATTGGGAAACGCCGCATCACCATTGCAGGCACAGGCGTGACCCAGGAACTCAGCGCAATTTTTGGTCTGGTCGAACACATCATCTTTGACTGGACCGCCAATCAAGCAGAAGCCGCCGCATTGGCACTTGCCTATCCCGACAAGACACAAGAAGACATCGCAACGAAACTGGGCATAACGCGGCAAGCCGTACAATTGCGACTGGCCGGCGCGGGTGCCGCCCCAATCTCAGCAGCCGTTGACGCCCTACTCCGGCATGATTTCTGGAAAGCCCACATCACATGATCGCCACCTTTGCCGCCCTCCTCTTTGCCCACACTCTTGCAGATTTTGTGTTGCAAACCAAATGGATGGTGACCCGCAAACGTGAGCCGCAAATCATCCTGCTGCATGGCGTCATCGTCCTGATCACGGCCCAGGCCGCCCTTGGCACAGTCACCGCATGGCAGTTGGGCGCGCTGGCCGCCGCACATCTGATCATCGACACCATCAAAACCTACGCGCTGCCACGCGGAATCTGGCCGTTTCTGGCCGATCAGGCCGCGCATCTTGCCACGCTGATCGCCCTCGCCGTTTATGCCCCAGACCTTTGGCAACAGGGACTTTGGGCCAATCTCGACTGGCTGCCGACCCTTTTTGCCCTGCTCGCAGGCTTCCTGATCGCCACACGTGCCGGTGGCTTTGCCATCGCATTTCTGATGGACCAATGGCAGGATCAGGAACTCCCCCCCGGTCTTCCAAACGGCGGCGCATTGATCGGCACGTTGGAACGCAGCTTGATCTTCCTGCTGGTGATTGTCGGACAACCCGCAGGCATCGGCTTTCTGATCGCCGCCAAATCGGTGCTGCGATTTGACACCACATCCCAGAACCAGCGCGCGGGCGAGTACGTGATTATCGGCACGCTCGCCTCATTTGGATGGGCGCTGGCGGCGTCATATGCCACAGTTTCACTGATCGGGCACCTGCCCCCGCTTGGAATTCTGCCTGCGACACCCTAAGTTAGGCCCAAGCACAAAGGATTACTCCCATGTTCGGCATTCCCGGCAAACAGGCTGTCTCGATCACTGACAAGGCCGCCGCGCAAATCGCAAAACTGATGGCCAAGGACGGTCATCAGGGCCTGCGCATTGGCGTCAAGAAAGGCGGCTGCGCGGGCATGGAATACACCATGGACTACGTGACCGAAGTGGACCCGCTGGATGAGGTCGTGGAACAAGATGGCGCGCGGGTGATGATTGCCCCAATGGCACAGATGTTCCTGTTCGGGACCGAAATAGACTATGAAGTCAGCCTGCTGGAGTCCGGTTTCAAATTCCGCAATCCCAACGTGGTGGATGCATGCGGCTGCGGCGAGTCGATCAAGTTCAACGAAGATATCCCCGCGACATGAGCGTCTCTGACGGTGATATCGCCTTCGCCGTTGACCTCTTTTCCGATCTTGGTGGGCTAACCAGCCGCAAGATGTTTGGCGGCATGTGCCTCTACCATGATGGTACGGTCTTTGCGCTCATGTCCTCTGACGGGCGGCTTTACCTCAAGACCAAAACACCCGCTGAACTCTTCGGTCAAACCACCGATCAATTCCACAACATGCCCTATTACGCCGTGCCTGAGGACATGCTGGACGACCCCCAAGCCGCCTGCGTCCTCGCAAGGACCGCGCTGACCACTTTGACCATCTCCGGCTGACGGATCACGGTCGGGCCCATCGCTACGCGCCCAACGGTCCCAAATTTCGTGCCGCTAAATCTGCCAGGGGTATCAACAACCCAGCAAACCTTTGCTAGCAATGTGGCCGCAGGTCATGCCATCCTGCACATAGGCCCAAGGCACGCAGGAATTTCAGGTGCAGCCGTCACGCGGCAAAAGTTGTTTGTAAGTCAGGGCGGAAATTGCGCTTGAAGATCTCACCACGGACCTCCGAATTCTGGAAACTCGAACCAACGTCGCAACCTGCATTTGTGACCGCGAGCGGACAACAAATCAGCTATCGGCAGCTGCAAGACGAAGTCACAGCCTTTGCCGCCAGGCTTGGCCAGAACCCGGGACCGATCGCACTTTTGTGCGACGGCGGCTATCACCAATACGTCGCCTATCTGGCCGCCCTGAATGCCGGTTGCCCTGTCCTTCTCATGGGCGCGGATCAGACGCCAGCCTCTTGTGGCCTGACGCTACGCTTTGCCTACGACGCCAAGACCGATGTGCTTGACACCATCAGCGATGCCCCGTTGCAATGGCACCCCGACCTTGCCGTTCTGTTGTCCACCTCTGGTTCAACTGGTGCCGCCAAATGGGTACGTCTGTCATATGCCAATCTTGGCGCGAACGCTGGGTCCATCGCCAGCTATCTGACGCTGACAGAACAGGACCGCGCACCAATGGCGCTGCCCTTTCAATATTCCTACGGCATGTCGGTCCTCAACTCGCATTTGGCTGTTGGGGCCTCTGTCGTGCTGACCGATGGGTCGGTCGTCGATCAAGCCTTCTGGCAGACCTTTGAAGCCACGCAATGCACCAGCTTTGCAGGTGTGCCGCACAGCTTTGAACTGATGGAACAGGCGCAGGTACCGACGGTTCACCTTGCGGCGCTGCGATATATGACCCAAGCGGGCGGCCGACTTGGCGAGGCGCGCGTGAAGGCTTGGGTCAACCGGGGTCAACAGGAAGGCTGGGATTTCTTTGTGATGTACGGCCAGACCGAAGCCGCGCCGCGCATTTCCTACCTGCCTCCGGACATGGCGGCCCAGACGCCATCGGCCATCGGCATCCCGATCCCCGGTGGCGACATCTGGGTGCAGGACGCCGCGGGCAACATTCTGCCCGACGGCGAGACCGGCGAGCTTTGTTATCGGGGCGCCAACACGATGATGGGCTACGCGACCGGTGATGACGATCTTGTCGAACCGCAGGGCGATGATGTCCTGAATACCGGAGATGTCGCGCGCCGCCTCCCCAATGGCGCATTTGAGATCGTGGGCCGGTTAAGCCGATTTGTGAAGCTTTTCGGCCTGCGCATCAGTCTGGACGAGGTCGAAAAACACTTGACCGCAAAGGGGATAGAAGCGGCCTGCGTTGCGCAGGATGAAAGGATGTTCGTGGTTATCGCCGACCCGTCAGCGCCTGTGCCTCATACGATTGCCGCCAATCTGGCGCAATGGCTGGACATTCCAGCGACAAGCTTTGAGGTGATCCAGACCGACACCATCCCCCGCCAACCGTCCGGCAAGATCGACCTGCGGGCCGTCGGCACATTGGTCACGGCCCTTGCCCAACAAGAAAAGGCCGACACCAAAAACAGCACGGACAGTGGGCGTGGCCTCTTTGGCGCTTTGCTGCCCCGACGCAACAAGACTGTGGCCAGCATCTTTGAGGCGCATTTTCACGGCGATCAGCTTACACCGGAGGCAAGCTTCACTTCACTCGGTGGCGATAGCCTCAGCTATGTTGCCGTCTCGCTTGATCTTGAGAACGTACTGGGTCGCCTCCCACCGCGATGGGAAAAGATGACCATTGCGCAGTTGCAAGCCACCACAGGGTCGTCGGACCGTTTTACCCAAATTGACGCCCCCACGTTGATCCGGGCCCTTTCCATCATGCTTATCGTCGCGGGTCATTTCGGCGCATTCAGCTATGGCGGCGGCGGCGCCAAGACGCTCTTTGTGATCGCGGGCATATCCCTTGGTGCGTTCACCCTGCCACAAGTTGCCAAAAGCGGCGGCGTCAGGCCCATTGCTACGCTGGGTTTGCGCATTGCCTTGCTGACCTTTGCCTATACCGCGCTCAACTTTGCCGTCACCGGATACGGGGCATGGCCCGCATTTGTATTCGTTGGGAACTGGGTATCCCCGACTTCTGAAGGCAGCGCATGGTTCATTGAAGTCTATTTGCAAGTCCTGCTGCTTGCGGCCCTCGCATTGGCGATTCCGCCACTGCGTCAGGCCTTCGGACGTGCGCCGCTTAAGGCCGCAGCGGTTGCCACATCTGTATTGATAGCCGTTGCTGCCGTGTCAGATGCCCTTGTGGACACCAACCACCTGTTCCGCCGCCTGCCGCATATCTACGGCTGGATCATGTGTCTGGGCGTTGTAATCGGCACGGCACACAACACAAGTGACCGCCTGATAGCAACGGTGCTCTTCGCCTTGGGCTACTGGCAATTCAGCGGCTTCACGATCACGACGATGACAGTTTTCAGCTATTTCCCGATCGCGATCCTTGTCCTGATCTGGTGCAATGCCGTCACAATTCCACGGCTCCTGTCCGGTCCGATCCGAGCGGTTGCCGGTGCGTCACTGCTCATCTACCTATCGCATTTTCAGTTCGCCGAAGTCAGTCAGCGCCTGTTCGGTGACATCCCGGCAGTGTCATGGCTGATTGCCATCCTGGGCGGTGTCATGGCCTGGCGCATTTATGAACGCGCAGAGATTTCGATCAGAAAAAGACTGCACAGGCAACGCTCCCCGGGTCGCCTGTCACAGTAACCCGCACATGACCCTCTCATCCCTTCTGCAAATGAACATAGGTCTCCTGATATCGGCGTTCGAGATGCGCGACCGCCGTTACTGGGGCGTGCCCCTTTGGCGCGACGTTCACGTCATGCGACGGGTTAAAGAAAAGCGGCACCGAAATCCGTTCAGCCGCCGTGCCCACCACGCGGTGCGGGGTGGCGACGATCTTGCGCGCAGTCCACATTTCCAGCATCTCGCCAAAATTTACCACAAATTCGCCCGGGGCGGCAGACACTGGGATCCATCCGCCGCCTCGTTTGCGCACCTCTAACCCTGGCGAGCCATCGGTCGCAAGCAAGGTCAGGCAGCCATAGTCTGTATGCGTCGCAATCCCGAAATCCTTGCCCCCCGCGTCCGCAGGCCGTTTGGGATAATAATTCCCGCGCAACAGCGCCATGGGCCGCGCGAACTTGTCTCGGAAAAAGGCCGCATCCTCGCCCACAGCACCCGCAATCGCGCACAACAGATCAAGCGCAAATGCGGTGCTGGCGTCGTAGTATGCACGCAGAACATCGGCAAAACCGGCAGGCTGATCCGGCCAGACATTGGGCGCATAGGTCAAAAGCCCCATTGCCGCGACAGGGTCATCCGGGTCCAGCGTCGTGCCGCAATCAAACACCTGTTTGTAGTCAGGGTTGGCATCGGGGTTCACCTGCTCAGACCCCGGCGCGCCCCAACCGCGATTCGACCCGGTGCGCGCCATGTCAAACTGCGCCTTCTGTGCGGCTGGCAAATGAAAAAAGGCCGCATAGGTCTCTATCACCCTTTGCACCTGTGCGGCAGAAATGGGCGTGTTGCGGACCGTCAGAAAGCCAATGTCGGTCGCACCCCGTACCACATCGGCCTTCGCCGCTGCATCGCCCGCCAACAGGGCCATTGCATCAATTCTGGGGATCATTGCGGCCACTCCTGCCTTTCGGTTCTCTGCTCGGCTTGCTACCAAAGCCGCAACCCAAGTGAAAGGACCTCCCATGCCGCGCAAAATTGCCGCCGGAAACTGGAAAATGAACGGCACAGCCGACCAGCTGGCCGTGCTCTCCGCTCTCGCCTCTGCCCATCCAAGCCCAAGTGTGGATGTGTTGATTTGCCCGCCGGCCACGCTTTTGGCGCGGATCGTTGATGCCGGCGCGATCGCACTGGGTGGACAGGACTGCCACGCACAGGAAAGCGGCGCACATACCGGTGATATCTCAGCGGCGATGCTGGCGGATGCCGGTGCAACATATTGCCTGACCGGACATTCCGAACGCCGCACCGACCACGGCGAAACCGACGCGGTTGTCGCAGCCAAAACCACAGCAGCCCATAACGCGGGCCTCACGGCCGTGATCTGCATCGGTGAAACACTCGCGGAACGCGAGGCTGGCACCACGCTGGACGTCATCACGGCCCAATTGAACGGCTCTGTCCCCAACACTGCAACCGCACAAAACACCGTCATCGCCTATGAGCCCGTCTGGGCCATCGGCACCGGCCTTGTCCCCTCAACCGATCAAATCGCCGAAGTACATGCCCATATCCGCGCGCATCTGTCAGACAAGGACATCCCGCTGCTCTATGGCGGCTCTGTCAAAGCCACGAATGCGGCCGAAATATTTGCCGTGCCAAACGTCGACGGCGCGCTTGTGGGCGGGGCCAGCCTGAAGGCCGCAGACTTCTCTCCGATCATCACGGCACTTGAAAACGCGTGATTCCACAAAGGGTCAAGGACGGCGCAGCCGCCCCGCAGAGCGGGGTTCATCCTTGAGGCTTTGGGGACTCACCCAACCCTTGATCAGGTGACTTGAGGACCGAACTGATCCCTCAAGCACCTCTCAGCAGACAAACACTGCGCCCAAAACCAAAGGCGACGCCCGATCAAAAGCGTCGCCTTGCAGATTTCAATAACCGGGAATGCGCGGTAGCGCCCCTTTGTTTCACCGCTAATTGACGATGATCTCCGGTCCCATAAAGGTCGTGGGCAGCCATGTGCTCAGGACCGGAATATAGGTGATCATGATCAGGAACACGAAAAGCACGGCCAGGAACGGCAGTGCGGCGCGTACCACCGACATCATCGGCATCCCCGCCACACCAGAAGTCACGAACAGGTTCAGACCCACAGGCGGCGTGATCATCCCGATCTCCATGTTGACCACCATGATGATGCCCAGATGGATCGGATCAATGCCCAGCTGAATGGCAATCGGAAACACCAGCGGTGCCACGATCACGATCAGGCCCGACGGCTCCATGAATTGCCCGCCAATCAGCAGGATCACGTTGACCACGATCAAGAAGGTGATGGGCCCCAGTCCGGCATCCAGCATGGCACCTGCAATATGCTGCGGGATTTGTTCATCCGTCAGCACATGTTTCAGGATCAATGCATTGGCAATGATGAACATCAATGTGATCGTCAGCTTGCCGCCTTCGAACAACGTCTCGCGCGTGTCCTTGTGGAAAAAGGCCGTGACAAGCGCCCAGGGCTTTTGCAACAGGGTCGCCTTTTGCGGTACAGCCGCGGCTGACAGGCTTTGTGCCGTGCCGTGGAAAATCTCACCGTTTGCGTCCCGTGCGGCCAGCGGCCCCATGTCGCGGTAGATGAAGGTGGCGACAACAAAGGCGTAGAAGGCTGCAACAGCTGCTGCTTCTGTTGGCGTAAACGCCCCGCCCTGCCAATAGAACAAGCTTAGCCCTTCTTCGAACCGGATCCACGGATGGCCGTAAATGCCGCCCATGATGATCACGATCAGCAAAAGGCCCCAAACCGCATCCCGGAAGCTGGCAATGATCTCGCCCCACCCCTGCCACTCGCCTTTGGGCATGTTCTTGATGCGGGCGATCACATAGATCGCGATCATCAGCATCAGACCGGCCAGCATGCCCGGAATGACCCCGGCCAGAAACATCCGCCCAACAGAGACATCCGTGGCCGAGGCGTAGACCACCATCACAATGGATGGCGGGATTAGAATGCCCAGCGTTCCAGCGTTACAGATCACACCAGCGGCGAATTCCTTGGTATATCCGACCTGCCGCATGGCCGCGATCACGATCGTCCCGATAGCAACCACCGTGGCAGGCGATGACCCCGACAGGGCCGCAAACATCATGCAGGCAAAGACACCCGCAATCGCCAAACCACCCTGCAAATGCCCGACACAGGCGATGGAAAAGCGGATGATCCGCTTGGCCACACCTCCGGTCGACATAAACGACGAGGCCAGCACAAAGAACGGGATTGCCAGCAGCGTGTAATGCCCGGCCATCGCCAGATAAAGCGACTGCGCCACCGCAGCCAATGACGTGTCGGAGAACGTCAGCTGAAAAATGATTGAACTGATCCCAAGGGCCACAGCGATTGGCACGCCAATCAACAAAAGGCCGATGATCATTAGGAAAAGAATGGCAACTTCCATCGGTTCAGCCCTCCTTGTTGAGTTGTGCAGCGGCGTCTTCAACCGCGTCTTCGGCCTCGTGGCTGACGATCAGGCTTTCGCTTTCGTCCGTCCACACCCGCAAAACGGCCTGACACACCCGAAACAGGATCAGCACCGATGCAATCGGCAGGATCGTATAGGGGATCATCCGCGGCAGCTTATCATAACGGTCGCCGTAGTTGATCCAGTCCTCCAGAAACCGCAGCCATTCCAGCATCGGGATCTGATCGGTTTCAAAGAAACTGCGCCCGCGCGCATCAGTGTCAAACCCTGTCGGGAACCACGTCCCCGTGGTTGGAGGTAGCTCTGCAAAGGGCGCCCATTGGTCCCAGGCCCCTTTCACCAGCAGAACAGCATAAAAAATCGTTATCACTCCAGCAATCAGGGCCACGACCTTGCGCGGCTTTGGCGGAAGCAGGTTGGTGATCGCGTCCACGCCAAGATGGGCCGTGACCTTGAACCCATAGGAAATGCCAAACAGCACCAGCCAGGCAAAAAGCACCAGCACGACCTCAAGGCTCCAGATGATCGAGGTGTTGAAACCATAGCGCAGGATCACATTCACGAAGGTCAGCATCGTCATCAGGCCCAACAGAATGGCAATCACATTCTCTTCAAGACCATGGACCGCGCGCCCGACGGGCCCTTTGGGTGCGTATTTACTGCTCATCTGTCCCCCTCCCGACTGTTTGAAAGGGCGGCACATGGCGCGCCGCCCCTTGATCTTCTTTACAAGCTGTCGTTGATCGCTTGCGCGGCGTCGATGTTCTCCTGACCAACTTCGTCAGCGAACTTGGCCCACACCGGCTTCATCGCTTCAACCCATGCCGCGCGCTGTTCAGGTGTCAGCTCGCGGACGACACCACCGGCGTCGATGATCGCCTGACGCGCTTCTGCATTCACGCGGGTCGATTCACCGTTCCGGGTCTGTGTCACTTCATCAAGGATCGTCAGGAACTGGTCACGGGTGTCTGCGTCCAGGCTGTCCAGCCAGTCGACACTGGCCACGACCAGATAATCGATGATGCCGTGGTTGGTCTCTGTGATGCCGTCCTGCACCTCAAAGAACTTCTGGCCGTAGATGTTGGACCAGGTGTTTTCCTGACCATCAACAACGCCGGTCTGCAGCGCGCCGTAAACCTCGGCAAAGGCCATTGGCTGCGGGCTTGCACCCAGGGCTTCCATCTGCGCCACAAGCACGTCAGATGGCTGCACGCGGAACTTCAGGCCGTTGGCATCCGATGGGTCCAGCAGCGGCACGTTTGCGCTGATGTTCTTCATGCCGTTGTGCCAGAATTGCAGGCCCTGCAAACCACGGCGCTGCATCGCGTCTTTCATTGCCTGACCTGTTTCAGAGGCCTGGAAGGCATCAACCGCCTCGATGTTCTTGAACATGAATGGCAGGTCAAACAGACGGTAGGACTTGGTGATGCTTTCAAACAGAGACAGCGACGGGGCTGCCAGTTGCACGTCACCGCGCAGCATCGCCTCGATCACCTGCTCGTCGGTGTAAAGCGTCGAGTTCGGGAACACTTCCATGCACATGGTGCCGTCCATTTCGGCATTGATACGCTCCATCAACAGGCTTGCCGCGATCCCCTTGGGGTGGCGGTCGCTGTTGGTCACATGGCTGAATTTGACGACGATTTCGCCTTCATCACAGCCTTCGGCCTGTGCGACGGTGGCCGTTGCAGCAACGGCAAGGGCCGCAACTGCGGCAACGGATTTCAGAAAGTTCATGGTGTCTCCTCCCATAAAGACAAAGCGGGCATTGCCGCAGATGCAGCGATCAAACGTGACCGCGATTAGAGGAACAAGATAATTTTGACTGGTACGCCGAGACCACGAAAATTTTACATGGTTTCATCGTGTTAGAGGCTACGGCAAATGTGATATAGAAGTCCACCCCAACCCACACTGTGTGGGTTTCCGCACAGTGTTAGCGTTCACAGGGTAGCGCACAAGGTGCAGCGGCTACCCTACGTTAACCGTCTGAAAGGCGATAATCCTCGGCGCGCAGCCCGTGCTTGGCCAGCTTGTCATAAAAGGTCTTGCGCGCCAGTTTCAGCGATTTTGCGGTGTCGGTTGCGTTGCCACCGGTCGCGCGCAGCGCCTCGATCAGCAGGCTGCGTTCGACCCGCGCCAATTGTTCCGACAGCCCAAGCCCGGCCCGGTCGGCATCTTCATCCACCCCAAGTGCAAACCGCATCGCTGCGTTCATCAACGCGCGCGCATTGCCCGGCCAATCCTTGGCCATCTGCCGGTCCACATCGGCTTGCGTGATCTCGCGCACCGGCAAATTGGCCTGCTCGCAGGCCTGCGCCACGTAATGCCGGAACAGGACCGGCACGTCTTCCATCCGCTCGCGCAAGGCAGGCACGCGCACGGTCAGCAGATCAAGCCGCACCGCCAGATCGCGTGAAAACGTCCCGCTGCGCGCCAGTTTGCGCAAATCCTGCGTGCTGCCCGCGACCACCCGTGCCGCCGGGCCCGCCTCAAACGCATCCAGCAAGGCAAACTGCACTTCATCAGCCAGCGCCCAGACCTCATCAAGATAAAGCGTCCCGGCACCGGCCTGCGCCAAAGCATCCTGCAAAGCCTGCGCATTCAGCCCCGCGCTGCTGCGTTTCACGAACGGATGCCGCGCCGCCGCAGACAACAGGTGGATCACCTCGGCCACCTTGGGCGTGCCTGACCCCGGCTCGCCGGTGACCAGCACATCGGCCCCGGTCCGGGCCACTTGCCTGACACGGTCGCGCAGCCCCTTGGACAGATCAGAGATGCCGAACAACATGCGCGCCGCTGCGTCGCCGCCATCCAGCTCCAGCTTCATCCGGCGATTGTCGAGCACCATGCCACGCTGCTCTAGCGCGCGTTCGACACCTGCAATCAGTGTGGCTGGGGCACAGGGCTTTTCGAGAAACGAAAATGCCCCCGCCTCCATCGCTTGCACAGCCATCGGGATATCGCCCTGCCCGGTCAAGATGATCACCGGCAGCTCGGGATCAACCGTCAGCGCGTAGTTCAACAAATGGAACCCATCACGACCCGGCATCCGCATGTCGCTAACGATCACACCGGGAAAGGATGGTGTGATGTGATCCTTGGCGGCGACAAAGGACCCCGCCAGAACGGGGGTGCAATCGGCCAGCTCCAGCGTCTGGCCAAGGGCCTCGCGCACGGCCATGTCGTCATCAACCAGTAAGACCTGCCGGGTCATGCCGCCACCTCGGCCCGTGCGGCATCTAATGTAACGGTAAAGACTGCTCCACCTTCGGGATGATTGCGCCCGCGAATTTCGCCACCAAAGCTCTGCACTAAACCGTAAGAGATCGACAGACCCAGCCCCAATCCTTCTTTTGTGGGCATCTGTTTGGTCGAATAGAACGGTTCAAACACCTTTTCGGGGTCATTCAACCCCGGCCCGGTGTCTCTTACCGTAAGCGTCACCTTGTCCGGCCCGCCGCGCAGATCAATATAAAGCGCCGCACCCGCCGCGCCCTCCATCGCATCTATCGCATTGGCGGTCAGGTTCAGGACGACCTGCTGCAAACGTACATCTCCGCCACGGACGATCATCGCAACCTTTGGTCGGTGCCAATGCAGCGTCACGCCCGCCTCTTGCAGACGTGGGCCAATCATATCAACCACGCCTTCGACCACGCCCACCATGTCCACATCGCGCAACGTATCGCTTTCCTGACGGGCAAATGCCCGCAAATTTTTGATGATCCGCCCCATGCGCCGCGCCAAGTCACCGATCCGCGCAAGATTTTGCGCAGCCCTGTCGGGCTTATCCTTGGCCAGAAACGCCTCTGCGTTTTCGGCAAACGACCGGATCGCCATCAGAGGCTGGTTTAACTCGTGGCTGATCCCTGCCGACATCTGCCCCAACGCGCTGAGCTTGCCCGCCTCGACCAGATCAGCCTGCGCCTGCTGCAAGTCCGCCTGCGCTGCGCGCCGCTCTGCCACCTCGCTTTGCAGGCTGGCGTTCAGTGCCTCCAGCTCTGCGGTGCGGGACGTAACCCGCGCTTCCAGCCGCGCGTTGGCCTCTGCCAAGGTGCGCCGTCGCTCTGTCGCCCAGAACACAAACGCGCCAAATGCCAGTGCCAGCGCTCCTGCGACCGCGGCTTGCAGCAGGGCCAGCTGCCGTACTGGGGCCACATCAAACAGCGCCTCGCCCGTCAGGCCGATCACCGGCATTGGCCGCGTCAGATGCAAGCCCGCGTCAGGCAGATATCGCCCGCCATCCATCTGCCAGATCTCGTGTTGACCCCGCGCCAAACGTGTCGTGATTTGCGGCAAGGCGCTGACCACACCTGCGGGATATTCCGCACTTTGCCCAGCCTCACGGACATCACCGGTCCGCGACCGCAAAATCAACTCTGTCCGGTTGCTGACAAAGATCACGCCCAATTCGTCGGTGAAAAAGACCGTGGGCCTGTTGCCGCGCCACCCGGCTTCGACCGCCTCCACATCCGCGGTGACAATGACCGCACCCTGCACCGGCCCATCCACCGCAAAGACAGGGGCCGCAAACAAGAACGCGCGACGCTCATAACGGTCGCTCAGCAGGTGATAGACCCCAAGCGCCCCGTGCATCGCACGGGCAAAATAGGGGCTGCCCGCGTGGCTTTGCGCAGGCCCTGCCGATGCGGTCGCCAGCTCTTGCCCCGCGCGGTCGACCACAACGATATCCAGCGATCCGGCCTTGTCGGCCAGCTCCAACAGAAAATCGGCCTGATCCACCGTGTCACCGGCCTCTAACACCGCCCGGACATCGGGATGGGCGGCCACAACCACCGCCAGACTGCGGAACTTGTCCAATTCATTCTTCAGGCTATCGCCTGCCAACATCAGATCCGACTGTCCGGCCAGTTCAAGCTGCTCCAGCGCGCGTCCTTCCGCCCACCACCAGACCCCGGCGGACAGGCCGGCCACACTGATCAAATAGACCAGCGTCAGCACCAACCGCCTTGGAAACGCAATCAACATAGCGTGTGTCTTAGGCAATCCGCCGCGACTTGACCAGATTTTCAGCTTTTGGGCGCATCCATCCGCATGATCGCCCGCAGGGCTTCGATGGCGGTTTCGATGTCGGGAATCGCCGCATCCGCTCCGGTCAGCGCATCCACACCGTCGACCTGGTTCACGACATTGCCTGCCACCACCACCTTGGCCATCGGCTGCGTGATCCGCAGTGCCAACACCAGCCGCACCAATTGAGTGACCATGCTTTCACTATTGGCCACCAGCACAATCGCCTGAAACCGGTTCGCCTCTGTCCGCGAGACGATTGTTTCGTGATCCTCGCCCACCGACAGTTCCACATCCCAGCCTTCACGGCGGAATAGGTCCGTCGCAATCTCAATGCCCAATGTGTGCGTTTCATCCGGCACCAGAGCGAACAGCGTCGGCTTGCCCCTCAGCCCATACCATTCGGTGTCGATCACATGGCGCAACCCCCGGATGATCCGATAAAGCCGCCCACTGGCCAGTGTCACCTCCAGAAAGGATACCCGGTCCTGCTCCCACATCTCGCCCAACCGACGCGCAGCACCGGCCACAAACCCCAGATAGATCATCTCGGGCGATGCACCGTCGCGCCGCACATTCAAGATGAACCGATCCGCCGCCGTCTCGTCAAGCGACAGCAGATCGGCGCAGAGCATCTCGATCTCTTCCGCTGTTGGCTGGTCGTTCGGGGTTGCTGTGCGGGGCATGCGGAAGGCCAATCTGCGCACCACTTCGCGCGCAAGGGTTTCAACGGCACCAGATGGCAACGTCGAATGCACGCGCCGAAAATGCGCGTCCGCCGCGTCATAAGCTGAGCGGTCAAGATGTTCGTTATCGATGGGCTTACGCGCCATCTTTTATTCTCCCCGTCGGCCTGGCGATGGCCTGCACCTGCGATCTTCGGCAACCCCCTCCCTGGGGTGCTGTGATCTTTTGTTCCCGATGCTTGTATACGGTAGCACACCTTGGCGTTGTGCCATTGCGGCAGAACGTCGCGACCACTCATTGCGCGGAGATGCGCTTGCCAAGCGCGCATCACTTTGGCACTCCGGGTACATGCAGCCCCTGTCTCAATCCCCCACTGATCCGGCATTTGTCCAAGACCCCTACCCGTTTTACGACCGCGCGCGCGGGATTGGCGATGTGGTGTTCTGGACCGACTACGCCATGCCCTGCGCTGTTTCGCACCGCGCCGTCACCGCCGCCCTGCGTGATCGCCGCATGGGACGCGAGGCGCCTGCCGACCGCGCCCCGGACATCCCGCCGCACCTAGCGCCCTTCTACGCCGTCGAAGCCCATTCCATGCTGGAAAGAGAACCGCCAACCCACACCCGCCTGCGCGGTCTGGTGCTGCGCGCCTTTACCTCGCGCAAGATCGCCTCACTTGGCCCCGACATCGCGCAGCTTTGTCATGACCTGATTGACGCTTTCCCAGCGGGTCCCTTTGATTTGCTGACCGCCTACGCCCAGCCGATCCCGGTAATCATCATCGCCCGTCTGCTTGGCGTTCCAGAAGGTGACGCGGATCAATTGCTGAAATGGTCCAACGCGATGGTGGCCATGTATCAGGCCCGCCGCACGCCCCAGATTGAGGCGGACGCTGTTGTGGCAACCCAGGCCTTCACCGCCTATCTCACCCGGCATATCGCGGCCAAACGCGCAGCACCTGCTGATGATCTGCTGTCCAGCCTTATCGCCGCACGCGACGAAGGCGACAAACTCTCTGACGCAGAACTCATCACCACCGCGATCCTGCTGTTGAATGCCGGGCACGAAGCAACCGTGCACACCATTGGCAACGGCGTCAAAACCCAGCTGGAACAGGGCGTGACCACCTCGGACGCTGCCGCGGTCGAGGAAATCCTGCGTTTTGACCCACCGCTCCATATGTTCACCCGCTGGGTCTACGAGGATCTGGAGCTTTGCGGTACGCCCCTCAAACGCGGCGACCAGATTGCCTGCCTGTTGGGCGCGGCCAACCGAGACCCGGCGGCCTATCCCGACCCGCACCAATTTGATCCCGCTCGCAAGGGACCCGCCAATACCGCCTTTGGCGGCGGCATCCACTTCTGTGTCGGCGCGCCACTGGCGCGACTGGAACTGCAAACCGCCCTGACAATCCTGCACGACCGCTGCCCGCAACTGGCGCTGGCGGGACGACCGGACTACGCCGATGTCTACCATTTTCACGGGCTGCAGTCGCTGATCGTCACCCGGTGATTCCACAAAGGGTCAAGGCGGCCGAAGGCCCCCGCTTTGCGGGTCTGCCTTGAGGCTTTGGGGAATCGCCCCACCCTTGATCAGGTGACTTGAGGATCGCAATGATCCCTCAAGCACCTCATTGCAAAGGCCAATTCCATCCCCACCCACGCAACGCCGACACAGGCGTCGCGGTACAGATGTCTGAAAAAGCAATGCGCGGTAGCGCGCCTTGGTTTCACCCTAAAGCGGCAGCGCCACGGTCGATTTGATCTCTTCCATCGACAAAAGTGCCGTGACATTGAACACCCGCACTTCCGAGATCAGCGCCTGATAGAATTCATCATAGGCGCGCGCGTTTTTCACCCGGACCTTCAGGATGTAATCAATATCCCCTGCCAGCCGGTGCGCCTCTTGCACCTCCGGTCGCGCCCGCAACGCCCCCAGAAACTTTTCCTGCCAAGCAGCTTCGTGCTCTGACGTGCGGATCAACACAAAGAAACAGGCCTCGAACCCCAGTGCTTCAGCATCCAGCATGACGGTTTGCTGCCCAATGATCCCCGCCTCGCGCATTTTGCGAATGCGATTCCACACCGGCGTCTTGGAAGACCCCACTTCCTTGGCAATTTCATCCAAACTGCGGCTTGCATCCGTTTGCAATGCCGCAAGGATCTTCCGATCCACCTCATCTATCCGGACGTCCATTCTGTTTTCGCGCCTTTCACAGGAAAGCTGGCCTCTTGCAGCGCAGCATTGGAACAATCATCCTTATATGCCCGCTGATATGGGCAATTTCCAGAACAATGTTCTATATTGGTCCCAGAAATTCGCGACGAAAGAACCGATATGGATCACTTCCCCGTCTTCATGGCCGTCGCAGGCCGCCGCATTGTCCTTTCGGGCGGTGGCGATGCCGCTTTGGCCAAACTGCGCCTGATCCTCAAGACCTCTGCCAAGATCACGGTCATCGCCGCACAGGCCGCACCCGAAATTCACGCTTGGGCGGATGCAGGCAAACTCACCCTGATCCCCCGCGCGATGGAAGCCGGTGACGCGATGTGCGCCGTGCTGTTCTATGCCGCCAACGAAGACGATGCTGAAGACGCCCGCGTGGCCGCCCTCGCCCATGCGGATGGTGCACGCGTCAACATCGTCGACAACCTCGCCGACAGCCAGTTCATCACCCCGGCCATCGTTGATCGTGACCCGGTGGTCGTGGCCATCGGCACCGAAGGGGCAGCACCCGTGCTCGCGCGCAAGATCAAGGCCAACCTTGAAGAACAACTGCCTGCGTCCCTAGGCACCCTTGCCCGGATCGGCAAAACTTTCCGCCATGCGGTGGATGTGCTGCCGATGGGCGCCAAGCGCCGGGACTTCTGGTCGCGCTTCTACTTTTCCAAAGGTGCCGAGGCCTTGGCCAAGGGCGAAGATCACGTCCTCCCCGCACTGGGCGACCTGCTGGACGACGCCATCATGTCCACCGACCGCGCCGGGCACGTGCACCTTGTGGGCGCAGGCCCCGGTGACCCGGATCTCTTGACGCTCAAGGCCCGCAAGGCGCTGGATACCGCAGACGTGGTGATCCACGACCGGCTGGTCACACCCGAGATCCTCGAACTCGCCCGACGCGAGGCCACCATCATTGACGCAGGCAAAGAAGGCTTTGGCGCATCCACGCCACAAGCCGACATCGATGCGCTGATCGTCGAACACGCCAAGAACGGCGCACAGGTTGTCCGCCTCAAGGCAGGCGATCCAACCGTCTTTGGCCGTCTGGATGAAGAAATTGACGCGCTCACCGCCGCAGGCATCGCCTATACCATCGTGCCGGGCATCACCGCCGCCTCCGCGGCCGTCGCCAACATCGGGCAAAGCCTGACCAAACGCGGCCGCAATTCTGCTGTCCGCCTGATCACTGGTCACGACACCAAGGGCTATACTGATCACGACTGGCGCACGCTGGCCGAACCGGGCCAGGTTGCCGCGATCTACATGGGCAAGCGCGCGGCGCGGTTCATTCAGGGCCGTCTGCTGATGCATGGCGCGGACATCGCCACACCGGTCACCATCATCGAAAACGTCAGCCGCACCAACCAGCGCATCATCGCCACGACCTTGGGCGCGCTGGAACCGACCATGACCAACGCCAATCTGACCGGCCCCGCAATCACCTTCCTTGGCCTTGCCCCGCGCGACGCCCTTGCCATCGACCTGCACCAACAGGAGGCCATCTAGATGCCCCGCCAATTCACACCCAAAGTTGTCACCGCCAATGCCCTGCTGGAGGGTGACGCCGTTTGGTTCACCGAAGACGACACTTGGACCCGCGACATGTCCCAAGCCGAGCTGTTAACCGATGAGGCCCACGCCGAACTCCGCTTGCTCGAAGCCTCTGCGCGTCAGGACGAAATCGCGGGCCCCTATCTGGCCGACGCCAAACCAACAGACACTGGCCCCGCGCCGACGCATTTTCGCGAAACCTTCCGCACGCGCGGACCCTCCAATTACCCCCACGGCAAACAGGCAGAGGTCTGAACCGATGTATCACTACAATGACTTTGACGCCGCCTTCGTCGCAGAACGGAACCGTCAGTTCCGCGCCCAAGTGGAACGCCGTATCGACGGCTCTCTGACCGAAGATGAATTCAAGCCGCTACGCCTGATGAACGGCCTCTATCTGCAATTGCACGCCTATATGCTGCGCGTGGCCATCCCCTATGGCACGCTCAATTCTGCCCAGATGGATCAACTCGCCTTCATCGCTGACAAGTTCGACAAGGGCTATGGTCACTTCACCACACGCCAGAACATCCAGTACAACTGGCCGAAGCTGAATGAGGTGCCGGACATTCTGGACGCGCTGGCGCAGGTCGAAATGCATGCGCTGCAAACCTCTGGCAACACCATCCGCAACGTGACCGCTGACCACTTTGCCGGGGCCGCTGCCGACGAAATCGCCGACCCACGCCCGGTGGCGGAACTGCTGCGCCAATGGTCCACCGACCACCCCGAATTCCAGTTCCTGCCGCGCAAATTCAAAATCGCCGTGACAGGCTCTCCCAACGACCGCGCCGTCACACGGGCGCATGACATCGGGTTGCGTATGGTCCGCAATGAGGCGGGCGAACCCGGCTTCGAGGTTATCGTCGGCGGTGGCCTTGGCCGCACCCCGATGGTCGGCAAAGTGATCCGCGATTTCCTGCCCGTCGCGGATCTGCTGGCTTACGTGGAGGCCATCGTCAGCGTCTACAACCTGCTGGGCCGCCGCGACAACAAGTACAAGGCGCGGATCAAGATCACCGTGCATGAAAACGGGCTTGAGACCATTCGCGATAAGGTTGAGGCACGTTTCGAACAAATCCGACCCGGTTTCACCGGGTTTGATCAAGGTCTGCTTGCACAAATCGAACAAACCTTCGCCTTGCCCACCTTCAAGTCCACCAGCACCGACGGCTATGAGGCCGCACGTCTGGCGAACCCTGCCTTCCGTTCATGGACGGATACCAACCTGACCGCGCACAAAAACGACGCCTACACCATCGTCTCGGTCTCGATCAAAAAGCACGGGCAAACACCTGGTGATGCGACCTCAGATCAGATGCGCGCGCTTGCCCAGATTGCCCGCACGTATGCCCATGATGAGCTGCGCATCAGTCATGAGCAAAACGTAATCCTGCCGCATGTTCACAAGTCGGACTTGCCTGCGATCTACGCGGCCCTGCGCGATGCCGATCTGGCGACTGCGAACATCGGGCTTGTCTCTGACATCATCGCCTGCCCCGGCATGGACTACTGCGCGCTTGCCACCGCGCGCTCGATCCCTGTCGCGCAAGAGATTGCGACGCGCATTGATGAACTCAAGGTGGAACACGACGTCGGCCCGCTCAAGATCAAGATCTCGGGCTGCATCAATGCCTGCGGGCATCACCACGTGGGTCACATCGGTATCCTCGGCCTCGACCGTGCAGGCGTCGAAAACTACCAGATTACGCTCGGCGGCGACGGCACAGAGGACACCCATATCGGTGAACGTGCAGGCCCCGGTTTTGCCTATGATGAAATCGTGCCCGCAATCGAACGTTTGGTTCTGGGCTACCTTGACTTACGCTGCAGCGCAGAAGAAACTTTCATCCAGACATTCCGCCGTCTCGGTGCCGACCCATTCAAAGCCATTCTTTACCCCGCCAAAGAGGCCCAAAATGCCGCTTAAAGAGCTCGCCGACCGCCGCAATCTGCTGCATCGCAAATCCGACCCACAGACCGTGCTCAAGCACGCGTTGGATGATCTGGAGATTGGCAAAATTGCCGTCGTCTCCAGCTTTGGCGCCGAAAGCGTTGTGCTCTTGCACATGGTCTCTCAGATCAACAAGGACACCCCGGTGATCTTTCTGGACACCGAAATGCTCTTTGACGAAACCCTGCAATATCAACGCGATGTGGCCGAAACGCTGGGCCTCACAGATATCCGCGTGATCCGCCCCGACCGGACAGAGGTATTCACCCGCGACAACGAAAACCTGCTGCATCTGCATGACCCCGACGCCTGCTGCCACCTGCGCAAGACAGAGCCGCTGGAAAAGGCGCTGGCCGGTTTCGGCGGCTGGATCACCGGGCGCAAACGCTATCAATCCGGCACCCGTTCCGCCCTGCCGCTCTTTGAAAAAGAGGCACGCAAGATCAAGGTGAACCCACTTGCAAGCTGGACGCCCGAAGACCTGAACGCCTATATCACCCGGCACAACCTTCCGCGCCATCCGCTGGTGGCCCAAGGTTATCCCTCCATCGGCTGCCAACCCTGCACCAGCCGCGTGTCTCTGCACGAAGACCCCCGTGCAGGCCGCTGGCGTGACAGCGCCAAAGAAGAATGCGGCATCCACTTTGAAAACGGCAAACTGGTCCGCACCCCGGCCAATACCGCCGACACCCCGCGCGAACGCGCCGAAGGATAAGACAATGAGTGTGATTGTAACTGACGCAGGTTTTGCCGGTGATGATTGGACCGGCGGTTTTGTGGCGCTGGATGATTGCCCGGCCAATGACACGCCCATCGGGGTTGATCTGGCTTCTGACGCAGATCCAGCAAAGCTCGCCTGTATGACTGGTGCCGCAATGATCCGAATTGATTTTCCCAGCTTCGCAGACGGCCGTGGCTTTACCCTTGCCGCCATGCTGCGCCGTGCCGGGTTCACGGGCCGTCTGCGCGCGCGCGGCCACGTGATCGCCGACCAATACGCAATGGCCCGCCGTGCCGGGTTTGACGAGGTCGAGATCGACACTGCCCTCGCCCAACGCCAGCCTGAACCGCAATGGCTGGCCCGCGCAAACTGGCAAGACAACAACTATCAGGCGCGGATGCGCGGCTGACCCCTTTCCCTGACCCAGATCAAAGACTAGACCGGAGGGCGGCCCTATGTGGCTGCCAATTAACACATGACAGAGCAGACCCCCGTGAACGAACTTGCCGCAAAACCAGTGCCGACCCTGCCCGATGCCCAAACGGTGACAGAAGTGCAGCACTATACCGACCGTCTGTTCCGCTTCCGCGTGACACGGCCAGCCAGCCTGCGGTTCCGCTCGGGCGAATTTGTGATGATCGGCCTGATGGGCGACCCGCACCCGGAAACCGGCAAACAGAAACCCCTGCTGCGCGCCTATTCCATCGCGTCCCCCTCCTGGGACGAAGAGCTGGAGTTCTACTCGATCAAGGTGCCAGACGGTCCGCTGACCTCCAAGCTGCAGCACATCAAGGAAGGCGACGAGATTATCTTGCGCCCCAAACCTGTCGGCACGCTTGTGCATGACGCCCTGCTGCCCGGCAAACGGATCTACTTCTTCGCAACCGGCACAGGCTTTGCGCCGTTCGCCTCATTGCTGCGCGAGCCGGAGACTTATGAGAATTATGAGGAGGTCATCGTCACCCATACCGTCCGTGATGTGGCCGAACTGACCTATGGCCGCGAGCTTATCGAAAACCTCAAGCAAGACGAAATGATGCAAGAGCTGCTGGGAGAAGAGAACCTGGACAAGATTCGCTACTATCCCACAACCACGCGCGAGCAGAGCCCAAAGATGGGCCGGATCACCACGCTGATCGAAAACGGCGAGCTCTTTGCAGACCTTGGCATCCCGCCACTTGATCCGGCCACTGACCGTGCCATGGTTTGTGGGTCTTTGGCCTTCAACCTCGACATCAAGAAAATCCTTGAAGACGCAGGGCTGAACGAAGGGGCCAATTCGGAACCCGGTGAATTCGTGATCGAAAAGGCCTTTGTCGGCTGATCAAAGCCGGGCGGTTTGCCCCCCTGTTCGATCAACCACGCGCGGCCAATACCTCTTCCACCGCTGATGTGATCAGCGCCAGACAGGATTCATCGGAAAACCGGTGATCCGCGCCATCAACAAGCGTCAGGCGCATGTCGGGGCCTCCGGCATGCTCCAACAGCCGCAGCGCCACAGACATCTCGACATCTGCGTCCGCCGTGCCTTGCAAAAAGCGCGTCGGAAACGGCAGCGGCAACGGGTCACGCAGCACCAATCGGGTGCGGCCTTCTTCGATCAGGCGTTTGGTGATGATATAGGGCTCGCCATAGTCGGAAGGCAGCGCCACCTGCCCCACCGTCGCCAATTCCGCGCGTTCTGCGGCGTCAAACCCTGCCCACATGCTGTCTTCGGTGAAATCGGGGGCGGCTGCAATGGTGACCAGGCCCGCCACCCGTTCCGGCATCGCGCGGGCCAGCAGCAGCGATATCCAGCCACCCATCGACGAGCCCACGAGCACCACCTGCCCTGCGAGCAGGCCAAGGGCCGCCTGCGCGTCCTCAAACCAGTCTCCAATCGCACCATCGGTAAACGCTTCAGAACTTTCGCCGTGACCTGAATAGTCAAACCGCAGAAAGGCACGTCCCGAATCGCGCGCCCATTGTTCCAGATGCACGGCCTTGGTGCCGCCCATATCGGACTTGAATCCGCCCAGAAAAACGACCGCCGGACCCGTGCCGTCGGTCAAATGATAGGCAATCCGACGTCCTTGCGGCGTCACGAACATCGGGGTTTCAGCGTTATTTTCCATAAGGATAGCCCATCACAGGCCGCCCCTGATCGCAAGTCCTTACAAGTTACCCTATTGTCACGTGATTATTAAGTAACCTATAAGGCTCACATGGACCTGATCTTCAAAGCCCTCAGCGACCCCACGCGCCGCGCTCTTCTGGACGCTTTGCGCCAGCGGGACGGCCAATCGCTTTCGGATCTTGAGGCGAGCCTGGAGATGAGCCGCTTTGGTGTCATGAAGCACCTGCGGCTGCTTGAGGATTCGGGCCTGATCGTCACCCGCAAGGTGGGACGTTTCAAATACCACTATCTCAACCCGCTTCCGCTTCAGGAGGTTATGGACCGTTGGGCCGCGCCCTTCTTTCAAAGACAGGCCCGCGCGCTTACCGAATTGAAAGCCAAGCTCGAAAAGGACACCGCGATGGCCAAACCCGATTTCATGATGCAAACCTTTATCCGCTGCACGCAAGACGCGCTTTGGGCGGCCCTGACAGAGGCGGACCAGATGGCCGCATATCACTTTGCCTGCAACACCGTTCAGGGCAATCCCGGCGTCGATCAGGCGACGGCCTTCATCCTGCCCAACGGCGACGCGATGCTGCGTCAGGTCACCACCGCAATGGACCCAAAGACCCGCATCGCGATGACATTCGAACCTGTGTTCATGGGCCCCGACGCACCTTCCAGCCACATGGTCTATCTGATCGAGCCGCAGGGCGAGCAATGCAAACTGACCATTGAACACCATGATCTGGCCCCCGGTCAGGAAGGCTTTGCCGAAGGCTGGGCACGTCTGGCGGCATCACTCAAATCCTATCTTGAAACCGGAACCGGCCTGAAAGCCGCGATGTAACAAAGCGTAAGGAGTTTACCCGATGGACTTTCCAACCGAACTTGGCGTGCTGACATGCCTGACCCTTTTTGCCGCAACCATGTGGGTTCCCTATGTCGTAGGCGTGGCCCGCCTGCCCGAAACCACAGGCCCCGCTGATGGCTTTTCCCGGCCCGCTGATCTGAACCAACTGCCTGCATGGATTCACCGCGCGCACCGGGCGCATCTGAACCTGCTGGAACAATTCCTGCCATTTGCGGTGCTGGTGCTGATCGTGGACCGGATGGACGGCTTTACAGCCCTGACCTATTGGACGGCGATTGCCTTCTTCTGGATCCGCATTATCCACGCCGTCGGCATGGTCTCGGGTGTCGCGCTGTTCCCGACACGTTCGATCATCTTCAATCTGGGGTGGGTCTGTGTGTTGATCATGGGCTACGCGGTCTTCGCAGCCGCCTGATCACCTGCGCAAGGTGGGCTGATGGCCCACCTACCCGCCGACGTAAACCTTTGCCTTGGGGCGGTAAAAGACCTTTTGGTTGTGCAGCCGCCCCAATAGCTCTTCTCCGGTCCGCATGTCCGCATCAATCAAGGTGATGGATGGCAGATCAGCCGGGTTCTCATCCGACAACGCCCGCCGCATAGAGCACAACTCTCGCCCGCGTGCGCGCAGCGCCTCTTCGATCAGGTCGATGTCTTCCAGCGTCAGCTCAAAAGTGCGGTTGTACGGCATTTTGGTCCCCTTGCTTGGCAGCGTTTCCATCATGAAGGTATGTCGTATTTAAACGCCCGGATGTCGCAGTCAACGTATATCTGGGTATACTTCGGTGCGCCGCCGGGCATCACCGGCCACGAAAAAGGGCCGCGTCATTGCTGACGCGGCCCTGATCTTTGGTCTGGCAGGTGGCTTACTGACCCAGCGCCTCTTTCAGGCGGGTCAGGGTTGCTTCCAGCAAATCGGGGTTATCCTTGGCCGCGTTCACAGCTGCACCCAGTGCCGTCTTCTGAACAGCCGACAGATCGGAACCGTCGATCATCTCCAGCACCTTGTCCGCTTCAAAGCCGTCCATGGTCAGCAGGGTCTCTGCCATGCTGGCTTCGCCTTCGGCCATCGCTTCGTCGGTGGCGGCATCGGCCGCTTCTTCGGTTGCAGCCGCTGCATCATCGGTGGCCTCTGCGGCGTCATCAACAGCCTCGGTTGCTTCGTCCGTCGCACCTTCAACAGCTTCTGCAGCCTCGTCAGCCATTTCTTCCGTGGCCTCTGCCGCATCGTCAGCCATCTCTTCGGTGGCCTCTGCTGCATCATCAGCCATCTCTTCAGTGGCCGCTGCGGCATCATCCGCCATTTCTTCGGTGGCCGTAGCCGCGTCATCAGCCATCTCTTCGGTGGCTTCAGCAGCACCTTCGACCGCCTCTGTTGCACCTTCAACAGCCTCTTCTGTCGCTTCAACAGCGCCCTCAGCGGTGTCTGTCACGGCATCCGCGGCATCGCTGGCAGCATCAGTCGCAGCTTCAACCGCACCTTCGGCTGTGTCGGTCACAGCTTCCACAGCACCTTCGGCAGCATCAGCTGCGGCATCTGCCGCACCTTCGGCGGCCTCAACGGCACCCTCAACAGCGCCTTCCACAGCTTCGGCGGCGTCATCGGCCATGTCCGCTGCGGCGTCTGCCGCACCTTCGGCGGCCTCAACAGCACCCTCAACCGCACCTTCCACAGCTTCAGCGGCGTCATCGGCCATCTCTGCTGCGGCGTCTGCTGCGCCTTCTGCGGCCTCGGTGGTGGCTTCAACCGCACCTTCGGCGGCATCGGTGACCGCATCTGCGGCCTCGCCTGCGGCATCCGCGGCACTGTCAGCCATGTCAGCGGCACCACCTGTCAGGACTGATACGGCCTCTGCCGGGCCACGCCCGTTGGCGGCATATTGGTAGCCAAAAAAGCCAAGAACGGCGACGACGATAATAATCAATAGCGCTCTCATGGGATGTTCCCTCCAAGTCTGAAAACGTGATGGCCCGCAATCGGGCCTTGTCCGCCATATGTCAGAGCCTTTTAGCAATGAAAAGGGGCTCTTATCACCTTGCGTTCCCCCTAATCGGCGATTTATTGCGGGTTGAAGCCGGTGCGCGGCAAGGATACGTTATGCAACACAGAATTCAAACCATTGAAGGAAAAGTACCATAGGACGCAGACCTCATAACGCACCACCGGTGCGTGATACCGGCCCCCGTGTAAACGACCGCATCCGGGGCAGCGAAATCCGCCTGATCGGGGCGGATGGCGAAAACGTGGGCGTTGTGACGCCCGAACGTGCGCTGATGATGGCCGAAGACGCCGGCCTTGATCTGGTGGAAATCTCGCCCAACGCAAAGCCGCCTGTCTGCAAGATCATGGACTATGGCAAGTTCAAATACGAAACCCAAAAGAAAGAAGCCGAGGCACGCAAAAAGCAAAAGATCATTGAAATCAAAGAGGTAAAGTTCCGCCCCAACACGGACAACCACGATTACGATGTGAAGATGCGCAATGTCTTCAAGTTTCTTGAAAACGGCGACAAGGTCAAAGTCACCCTGCGTTTCCGTGGTCGAGAAATGGCACACCAGGAACTGGGCCGCCAACTGCTCGAACGTGTGGCAGAAGATACCAAGGAAACCGGCAAGGTCGAAAACTTTCCCAAGATGGAAGGCCGCCAGATGGTCATGCTGATCGGCCCGCTGGCCAAGTAACGCGGCACACAAGTTGATCACCAAAAGGCAGGCCACCGGGCCTGCCTTTTGCTTTTCAGCGCATGTACTAGGGCAGCGTCCGTGCGCCGCGCCAATTGACCACCCGGCAATATCGCGATTGAAATGACGGTGTTCCTGCGCAGAAGCGGTGTTGACCCTCCGTCAGGCGCATTGTTGCAAAGGATGATCCATGACCGGGTTCTATCACCCCGACGCCGTCGATCTGGCCGACCTCGCCGCGATCTGCGCCCGCACCGCCACGCTTGACGCCTTGCCCTTCGCGGCAGAGGTGCGCCACAACGTACCAATCTACGATGTGGCCAACCTTGACCTGACCGATCCAGCGCTTTTGTCGGCTTGGGGCAACGTGCTCTTGACGGGACCGGGGGCCATTGTCCTGCGCGGCGCTTATGCCGATACCAGCGCCATCGACGCGGCCACCACGATCTACTCTGACATCATCGCGGCCGAAAAGGCCGCCGGCGGGTCAGAGGCTGACCACTTTGCCGCCGGCACCAATGACCGGGTCTGGAATGCGGCGCAAAAGCTGTGCCTTGCCGACCCTGCGGTCTTTGCCGCTTACTTTGGCAACCCGGCGATTGCTGCGGCCTGCACCGCATGGCTTGGCCCACACTATCAGATGACCGCACAGGTCAATTTGGTCTATCCCGGCGGGGCCGCACAATCGGCGCACCGCGACTATCACCTTGGTTTTCAAACGGCTCAGGATTGCGCCCGCTACCCTGCCCATGTGCATGATCTGACCGCCGCTCTGACGCTGCAAGGGGCCATCGCCCATTGCGACATGCCGGTCGAAAGCGGCCCAACACAGCTTTTGCCGTTTTCACAAACCTATGGCCCTGGCTACACCGCCTTCCGCCGCGCCGACGTCCGCGCTTTCTTTGAAGACAACGCCATCCAACTCCCCCTCGCCAAGGGCGATGCGCTGTTTTTCAACCCGGCCCTGCTGCATGCCGCCGGGGCAAACACCACCGCTAACATCAATCGCATGGCGAACCTCTTGCAGGTCTCTTCGGCATTTGGTCGCGTGATGGAGGCGCTGGATCGCGCTGCCATGTGCCGCGCCCTTTATCCGGTGCTTCTGGATCAACCCGGTGATCATTCTGCGGCCATTGCCGCCTGCGCGGAAGGCTACAGCTTTCCCACCAACCTTGACCGCGACCCGCCCATCGGCGGGCTGGCCCCCGAAACCCAGGCCGTTTTGATGCACCGCGCCCTGTCCGCGCGTATGACACCAGAGGATTTCGCGGCAGCCCTCGCCACACAGGCAGCACGACAGGTGCCATAGAAAAGGGGCGGCGCCACATGGCCCGCCCCCCGCTTGTTTCTTTTTGGACCTCGCATCAGCCCGCCGCTGTCACCGCCCGCCCCGTCATCACCTTGACCAGATGCGCGCGGTACTCTGGTGTGCCATGCAAATCGCCGATCATGCCATCCGCAGGCACGCTTAACCCCGCCAGCGCGCTGGCACTGAAATCCGCACTCAATGCCGCCTCTGCCTCGGTCCAACGGAACACGCCGCCCTCTGACGCACCGGTCACGGCCACGCGCACGCCATCTGCAAACTGCGCCACAAAGGCCCCCACCAGCGCAAAGCGCGAGGCGGGCTGCACGAACTTCTGATAGTTCGCCTTCTGCGCCACCGGAAACTTCACCTCGGTGATGATCTCGCCTTCGTCCAATGCGGTGCTGAACATCCCGTCAAAGAAATCGTCCGCTGCAATCTCGCGCGCATTGGTAACCACCGTGGCCCCGCTGCCCAGCACCGCCGCCGGATAACAGGCCGCCGGATCATTGTTGGCCAATGACCCCCCAATCGTGCCGCGATTGCGTACAGCTGGATCGCCAATATGCCCCGCCATCGCCGCTACCGCAGGATATGCCCCGCCGCCGGTCGCGACAGCGGCATGGGTCGTCGCCCCACCAATGCACAGTCGCCCATCATCATCGGTGCAAATCCCCTGCATCTCGGCAATGCCGGTCAGGCTGACCAGCTTGTCAGGGCTCGCCAACCTTTGCTTCAGCGTCGGGATAAGCGTCTGCCCACCCCCTAACGCCTGCGCCTCTCCGCCCAGGGCCGCCGCCGCATCGGCAATCGTCGTGGGCCGTTCTATCTCAAATGCATACATCGTCTTGTCCTTTGCTGAGGCCAAAGCGCAGGTCCCCTGCTTCTTCTGGCCAAAATAATCCCACGGGGGTCTGGGGGTGTGAAACCCCCAGCCCGACCCATCCGCCTATTGCATCGCCGCCCAGACGCGCGCGGGCGTCAGTGGCATATCCACGTGATCGACGTCCTTGCCACCCGATTGCAACGCATCCACCACCGCATTCACAACCGTCGCCGGTGATCCGATGGCCCCGGCCTCGCCGCAGCCCTTCACCCCAAGCGGGTTATGTGCACACGGCGTGACACAGGAATTGTCGATCTCCACAAACGGCAAATCAGCAGCCCGCGGCATGGTATAGTCCATGTAGGACCCGGTCAGCAGCTGCCCGTCCGCATCATAGACCGCCCCTTCCAGCAAGGCCTGTCCAACACCTTGGCCAACGCCACCCTGAATTTGACCCTCGACAATGATCGGGTTCATCACATTGCCGACGTCATCCACGGCGATGAAACGCTCAATACTGACCTGCCCGGTCTCGGGGTCCACCTCAACCTCGCAGCCATAAGCGCCTGCGGGATAGGTGAAATTGGCCGGATCGTAGAACGCCGTCTCTTCCAGCCCCGGTTCAATATCCTCTATCGGGAACTCATGGGGGATATAGGCCTTCAGCGCCACCTCGCCAAAGCCGACCGACTTGTCGGTGCCTTTGACGGTGAACGCCCCGTCAGCAAACTCCATATCGCCTTCCGCGGCCTCAAGCATATGCGCCGCGATCTTGCTGGCCTTGGCGATGATCTTCTCTGTGGCCCGCACCATGGCAGAACCACATACCGCCAGCGATCTTGACCCATAGGTCCCCATCCCGAACGGGATCTTGCTGGTGTCACCGTGCACGATGTCAATGGTCGCCGGATCAATCCCCAGCATCTCGCCCACGATCTGCGGGAACACGGTTTCATGCCCCTGCCCGTGGCTGTGGGCACCCACCATGACCGACAAGTTGCCCGTGGCATTCACCCGCACTGTGGCCGCATCATAAAGCCCTACCCGGGACCCCAAGACACCCACAAGGTTCGATGGTGCGATGCCGCAAGCCTCGACATAGGTGTTGATCCCAAGCCCGCGCCACTTGCCCTTGGCCTCGCTTGCAGCGCGCCTCTGGGCAAATCCGTCGCGGTCGAGCTTTTCTTCCAGCTTGTCCATCAGCGCGTGATAATTGCCGCTGTCGTACTCAAGCCCCGCCGCCCCTGCATAGGGAAACTGCTCTGGCTTGATAAAGTTTTTGCGGCGGATCTCCATCGGATCAATCCCCAACTCGCGCGCCGTCTTGTCGATGACACGTTCGATGGAATAGGTCGCCTCTGGCCGCCCGGCCCCGCGATAGGCATCAACGGGGGCGGTGTTGGTGAACACCGCTTTGACGTTGGCATAGATCACCGGCACCGTGTAATTGCCCGCCATCAACGTGCCATGCAGGAACGTTGGCGTCGCGGTCGAGAAATTCGACAGATAGGCCCCGACATTCGCCATCGTCTCGGTGCGGAAGGCAAGGAATGTGCCGTCTTTCTCGCAGGCCAGCTCAATCTTAGTGACATGATCCCGCCCATGCGCATCGGTCAGAAAACTCTCTGTCCGATCCGCTGTCCAGCGCACCGGGCGGCCGACCTTCTTGGCCGCCGCCAACACCAATGCCTCTTCACCGTAATGATAGATCTTCGAACCGAAACCGCCGCCCACATCCGGGGCAACGACCGTCAACTTGTTCTCGGGAATGCCCAGCACAAAGGCGCTGATTAACAGCCGTGTCAGGTGCGGGTTCTGGCTTGTGGTGTGCAGGGTGTAACTGTCCCCCGCCGCGTCATATTCGGCCATCGAGGACCGCGGCTCCATCGCGTTCGGCACCAGCCGGTTGTTCACCAACTCCAGCGTCGTGACGTGCGGGGCGTTCTTGATCGCCTCATCAGCGGCTGCGCGGTTGTCCTCGATCCAGCCCCAGTCAAAGCACTGATTGGTTGCGATCTCGTCATGCACGAAATTGTCACCGGCAAGTGCTGCGGCCATGTCGATCACGGCGGGTAATTCTTCGATGTCGGCCTCAATCGCCTCGACCGCGTCGCGCGCCTGCTGGGCCGTCTCTGCGATGACAGCGGCATAGGCGTCGCCAACATGGCGGACTTTGCCGTGGGCCAGAACCGGACGCTTGGGCTCTTTCATCGGCTCCCCGTCGCGGCTGTTGATCAGCCAGCCAGCGGGGTTGCCACCAACCTCGACAAAGTCGTCGCCGGTGAAAATGGCCAGCACACCGGGCATGGCGGCAGCCGCCGCAGTATCAATCGACTTGATCACCCCATTGGCGACCTGGCTGCGGGCAAAAATCGCCGTTGCCTCACCGAATTTTTGAATGTCGTCGGTATAAGTTCCCTTTCCGGTCAAAAACCGGACGTCTTCGCGGCGCGTCGTTGCGGCACCAATTCCACCATCTTTAGGCATATGTATTCCTCCCTCGCGGGACCGCGATTATTCGTCGAATAATCGATCCCGGCATCAAACGTCCTTATTCAGCAGCAATCGCAGAGACATCCTGACCACTTGCGGCCATGATCGCCTTGACGATGTTGTGATACCCCGTGCAGCGGCAGATATTGCCTTCCAGGTAATCGCGCACCTCTTGCTCGGTTGGCTTTGGATTGTCCTTCAGCAAGGCCGCCGCCGACATCACCATGCCCGGCGTGCAAAATCCGCACTGCAACCCGTGGTGATCCTGAAACGCCTGTTGGATCACGTTCAGCGACCCGTCCGCATTGGCCTGCCCCTCGATGGTGGCAACTTCTGCCCCGTCCGCTTCTGCGGCAAACATCGTGCAGGCTTTGACCGCCAGACCGTTCACATGCACCACGCAGGCCCCACACTGGCTGGTATCACAGCCCACATGCGTGCCTGTCAGGCGCAAATCACTCCGCAGAAAATCGACCAGCAACGTGCGGCCTTCCACTTCTCCGGTCACGGCTTTGCCGTTCACGGTCATACTGACGTGCGTCATTCTATCCTCCCAGATGTCTGTTTGGATTGGAGTTAACCACGCCCTTTCGGACTTGAGAACCTCCCTTCTCCGCCGCAGCGCAACATCATTCACCCAAAGGGTTGACTGATGGGTTAAACTGGTATTAATTCCACCACATGGTTGAACGATCCACAGATCCCCAATTGTCCGAGGTGCTCAAGGCCGCCTCTGATCCGACCCGCCGGGCGATCCTGACCTTGCTCGCGCAGGAAGGCCCGCTGCGGGTCGGTGAAATCCATGCGCGGTTCGAGATCTCGCTCAACGCCGTCTCCAAACACATCAAGGTGCTCGAAAGCGCGGGCCTTGTCGCCCGCCGCACCGAATGGCGCGAACACCTGATCGAGGTGCAGATGGGCCCGCTGCGGGTCATCGACGACTGGTTCGCCAGTCTGCGCTCGATCTGGGATCTGCGCCTCGAAGCCCTCGACAAACTCATCACCCAAGGAGCTGCCAAAGATGACTGACCTTTCTCTAACCTGCACCCGCCACATCCAGGCCCCGCCGCAAGTGGTGTTCGACGCCTGGCTCGACCCCACCATGATGGCGCAGTTCATGTCGCCTCGCCCCGACATGCACGTCCGCGAGGCGACATCCGACGCCAAGGTTGGCGGTCGCTTCTTTGTGATGATGGTTGCCGACCGCGACCTGCCTCATGCCGGTGAATACATTGAAATCACACCGCATTCCCGCCTGATCTTCACGTGGGAGGCACCGTGGTCCGCCCCCGGCACCCAGGTGACGATCGACTTTTCACCCACCACGGAGGGCACCGATGTGACCCTCACCCAGATCCGCTTTGCGGATGAAGCCGCCCGCGACAGCCACGCAGAGGGCTGGACCGGCATCCTTTCCAAACTCGCTGCCCTGACAGAAGGAACCTGACCCATGTCTGATCTCACCCTCACAACATCGCGCACCATCGCCGCCCCGCAGGCGGCCGTCTTTGACGCATGGCTCAACCCCGAGATGCTGCGCCAGTTCATGCGCCCCGGCCCCGGCATGACCACGCCGTCCGCCACCAACGACCCCAAGCAAGGCGGCCGCTTTGATCTGGTCATGCGCGCGGGCGACGACGACATCCCGCACGCCGGCACCTACCTTGAAATCGACCCGCACAACCGGATCGTCTTTACCTGGGAAAGCCCGTTTTCCGCCGATGACAGCACCGTCACGCTCGACTTTGCCCCCGACGGCGACGGCACGGCCGTCACCCTGACCCACGTGCGCTTCGTGTCCGAGGAAAGCCGCGACAACCACATGGGCGGCTGGACCGCGATCCTTGAAGCACTGGGCGAAACCCTGATGGAGGCCGCATGACCATCGACGTCACCCCCCTGAACTGGCCCGCCGTGATCGCGGGCACGATTGCCGCCTTCATCCTCGGAATGCTCTGGTTCTCGCCGAAGCTTTTTGGCAAGGCCTGGTCCACGGGCAGCCACAACATCCAGCCGCCCGACAGCCCGCCGGTGCTGGCGATGGTGGTGCAGCTTCTGGGCACCTTCGCGCTGGCGCTGGTGGTCGGCCTGACCGAGACTTATCAGGCCATCGGGGCCGCCCTTGCGGCCATCACCGCCACAGCCCTCTTGATTGCGGGCATGGATCTGTTCAGTCAGAAAACAGTCAAGGCGACGCTGGTTGATGCCACCTATATCATCGCCGCTGGCGTGTTGATGATCCTGGCCCAAGGCGTCCTTTAGTCATCGCTCCGGCGCGGCCTGCCCCGCGCCGGGGTCTCTTTCAGCAAACCACCCACACCCATCGCGGCAATTTCGGCGGGGCCAACCGGCACCCCGCAAAGCACCCGTTCCAGCACCCAATCTGCCCCGTTGAGCGCGGGCGACCGCGCACAGCCCGGCAAGCCAATCACGGGCCGCCCGCCAAGTTCTCCAACGAACAGCAAATTGCCGGGATCAACCGGCATTCCGAAATAATGCACCACACCCCCCGCCTTGCGCACCGCCTCTGGTGCGGTATCGGCGATGTCGGACGTGGCAGAACCTGTAAGGATGCAGATCACCTCACCCTCGGCCTGCGCCAAGGCCGCCGCCAGCGGTGCCTCATGGTGCGGCACCACCACGCGCGGCCCCGTCAGCCAGACACCCAACCGCTCCAGCCGCATCTTCAGCGCCCGCCGCCCCTTGTCGCCGGGTGTGGTCTCACTGACCCGCGTCTCGATCAGGCTGGCGGCTATATGCACCGGCGTCTGCACTGCAATCGCCCCCACCGCCAAGGCCTCGGCCCGCGCGACATCCGCCCCCGCCACCCCGTAGGAGATAACCTTGATCGTCGCCACCAGATCGCCTGCCGCCACCCGGCGCAGCGGCGGCAATGTGGCGATGGTGATCATCGGGCTAACCGCGTTAAACGCCGCTATCGCATCCGCTGTGATCCGCACCACGCCCGCCGCCTCGGCGATCAGGTTGACCCGCCCTGCTTTGGCCTGCGTCAACCGCAAATGCGCCGCGTCAGGTGCTGGTACAATCGCCTGCGCCAGGCGCGTGGCCGCCGCATCCTCGGCCAGATCACCGGGATCAAGCCGGGCGACGGTCACACGCTCATGCCCCTCTGCGGCCAAATCCGCCACATGCGCAGCCGTCAACACCGTCCCCTTTGGAATCAGATAATCCAACTGCATTTCATAAGGCCGGTCGGTGGCCCGCATGGCATGGGCCAAAATGGCCCCTTCGGCCTCTGCTACCGGAACCGGACCAAACTTCATGTGGCTTTGCGCAAGGTCTGGATCACCTCGGCCATCACACTGACCGCAATCTCGGCCGGTTGCCGCCCGCCCAGATCAAGCCCCACCGGCGCGCTGATCCGGCCGATCTGATCCGCGTTGAACCCCGCCTCTTCCAGCCGCGCCACGCGCTTGGCATGGGTCCGCTTCGACCCCAGACAGCCAAGATAAAACGCATCCGTCGCCAGTGTCGCCTTGATCGCCGGATCATCCAGCTTCGGATCATGGGTCAGCGTCACCACAGCGGTCCGAGCATCAGGCGTCAAGGCCGCCATCGCTGCATCCGGCCAATCCTCGATGATTGTCTCTCCGGGGAACCGCTCTGCCGACCCAAAGGCCCCGCGCGGGTCAATCAGCACCGGCGCAAAGCCGCAGGCCCGCGCCATGCCCACCAGCGCCTGCGCGATATGCACCGCCCCCACGATCACCATCCGCAAGGGCGGGTTGCGCACGGCAACAAACGTCCGCCCATCTTCCTCGACACCTGACCGATCCAGACGAAACCTTTCAGGATAGGCGTCTGGCCCCACCACCTGCCGCGCGTCGCTTTGCAGATCAACGACATAAGCAGCGGGCCGCTTTTCGGTCCTTGCGTCCCTCAGCGCGGTCAGATGACCCACTGACATCGCCCCGCCCACCGGTTCCACAAGCACCCTGATCTGCCCGCCACAAGCAAGCCCCACGGCAAAGGCATCATCATCGCTGACCCCGTAATCCAGCAGCCGCGCCTCGCCGTCCTCCAGCGCCTCCAGCGCCTCGACCATCACCGCACCCTCAACGCAGCCGCCTGACACCGATCCTTCCATCGCGCCATCTGCGTCGATCACCAAAAGCGACCCCGCCGCGCGCGGCGCTGACCCCCAGGTCTCGACCACCGTGGCCACCGCGACGCGGCGGCCAGCGGCGTGCCAATCATGGGCAAGGGTCAATAGGTCTGCGTCAGGGATGCTCATCCGTCATGGTCCGGGTCAGGAAACAATTGTTGCGGGCCGACCGCACATCAACGTAAGCCACATCCGCCCGGCTGAGAAGGGTCTGCGCATAGCCCGCGATCTGAGCCACCGGCGTGATCTGTCCGGTGCCATAGATTATCCGGTCATCCGCGCTGTAGGCCTTCACCAGATAATCGGGTGAGGTCGTCAGGATCGGCGGCAAACCTGTCGCGTCAAACGGTGTGCAATCATCGGCACACAGAAAAATCGGCCCGGTTTCGGCATAGGGCTGCGGCGCTGGAAATGGCCGCGCAGCACAGATCAACATCTCTTGTCCGGCGGGAACATTGCGCAGGCAACTGCGGCAAGGCTTCCCATCTCCGTCGCTGATCGCGCGTTCGGCTGGTTGACCGTTAGCGTCCGGCCCGCCCTGCCGCAGGCTGTCCACGGTGGCTTGGTCATAGGGTTGAAATCTTGGCATCTGCTCTCTCCTTTGTGCTGACCCCGTGGTGCCAGCGATGGGCCGATTGCGGCAATCCGGATCATGCGCATCTGTCAGGTGAACGCCGGTTAGGACTTTGATGCGCATGGCATGTGCATCGGATGTGCATGGGTTCTGTATGCGCGTTTGGCGCCGCGCGGCGCGTTAACCGATCAACGCCATCAGGCGCGCCTTTTCGCCGCCATCCTCGGGCCGGGTCAGCGCCTCCGCCAGCCCTTCCAGCGACGCAATGTTGTGGCCCGCACGAAAGCTGGTGACATGCGGCAACATCGCCGCGATCCCTTGGGCTTTGGGCGCAAATCCGTCCCACCGCAACAGCGGGTTCAGCCAGATCACCTGCCGCGATGTCAGGCTTAACCGCTTCATTTCCCTGCTCAAATCCGCGCTGTGGTCACGGTCAAGCCCGTCGGTAATCAGCAAAACCACTGCGCCTTGACCCATCACCCGGCGTGACCAATCACGGTTGAAATCGTGCAGGCAAGCACCGATCCGGGTCCCGCCTTCCCAATCCAGCGCCTCGGCCCCGGCCGCCGCAAGGGCTGCGTCCACATCACGTGTGCGCAGATGTCGCGTAATGTTGGTCAGCCGTGTGCCAAAGGTAAACGCATGCACCTGCGCCCAGCCCTGACCCTGCCGGTTCGCGACCCCATGCACAAAGTGCAAAACCGCCCGGCTATACTGCGACATTGATCCCGAAATGTCGCACAAAACGACTAGATTTGGGTAATGCGCGCGTCGCCTTTTTGTTGCAAAAGCAGTGACTTCCCCGCCGTTCCTCATCGTCGCACGCAGCGTTCCGCGCCAATCCGCCAATGGCCCCGACAGCGCCTCTGTCCTACGGCTTTGCAACGGCTTGACCGGCAGACGCAACCCCGCCAACACCCGCTTAGCGGCCTGCATTTCGGCCACCGACATCTGCTCAAAGTCCAGCGTTTTCAGGCGTTCCCGAGCGGACGCCGTGTGCCGGGCATCAATCTCGATCTCGGTGCCATCATCCTCTTGTGGCGCGCCTGGCGGTTCTGGCGCCAGCCCATCCAACAACGCCTGTGCAGCACGTTTTTCTGCTGCCTCTGCCTGACGTTCCTCGCTGACGCCACGCACCATTGGCAAGAGGTGCGACATCATCTGCTCCATGAACTGCGGATCACGCCAATAAAGCCGGAAAAGTTGCGCAAACACCTGAGAATGCGCGCGTTTTGTCACCAATGACGCATGCAGCGCCCAATAGAAATCGCGCTTTTCAGTAAACCCTGCTGCCGCCACCGCCTGTACCGCGGCCAGAACATGACCCGGCCCAACCGGCAGGCCAGCGCGGCGCAACGCACGTCCAAAGTGCAGGATGTTTTGCGCCAGTTTCGGGTCGTCCGGCAAAGCCAAATCGGGGAGTTTCAACACCGTGGCACCCTGAGGGCTTTCACACCCCCAAACCACCTTTGGGTTATTCTGGCCCAAAATAGCATCATCCGGAAAGATCGGCGCGGGCCGCGTCAAGAAGACGCGCCGCTTCAGAGCCTTGCAGCTTTTGAATGTCGTCCTGATACTTCAAGAGCGCGCCCAGCGTGTCGGCGATCACCGCAGGCGACAGGTCAATCACATCCAACGCCAGCAGGCATTTCGCCCAGTCGATCGTTTCGGCTACGCCCGGTAACTTGAACAGGTCCTCACTCCGCAATTTTTGCACAAATGCAATGACTTCCCGGCTTAACTTCATCTTGGCATCGGGCACGCGGGCCGCCAGAATGTCAAGCTCTCGGTCAAAGTCGGGATAGTCGACCCAATGGTATAGACACCGACGTTTTAGCGCATCGTGCACCTCGCGCGTGCGGTTGCTGGTCAGGATCACGATGGGCGGTTCAGGGGCGGTGATCGTGCCCAATTCGGGGATCGTGACCTGATAGTCGCTCAGCGCTTCCAGCAAGAACGCCTCGAACGGCGCATCGGTGCGGTCAATCTCATCGATCAGCAGCACCGGCGCGCCGCCGGGCTGCGGGCGCATCGCCTCCAGCAAGGGACGCGCGATCAGGAAGTCTTCGCCAAAAAGCTCTGATTTCAGGGCGTTACGGTCAGCACCTCCTGCCGCTTCGGCGGTGCGAATGGCAATCATCTGCTCTGCGTAATTCCACTCGTACACGGCAGATGCCGCATCCAGCCCTTCGTAGCATTGTAGCCGGATCAAGCGGCGCCCAAGGGCTGCGGCCACGGCCTTGGCGATCTCGGTCTTGCCGGTCCCGGCCTCACCTTCCAGAAACACTGGCCGGTTCAGCTTCAGCCCCAAAAACATCACCACTGCCAGCGCCCGGCCGCAGACATAGTCCTGCCCTGCCAATGCGTCTTGCACTGCGTCTATCGTGTCAAACGCCATTCAACCCTCGCTTTCTCGCTCAGAACTGCATCCCGCACCGCCCGCGTCAAGCCGCCCGTTGCCCCGGCCCCGCCAAAGGCGTAGCTTGCGGCCAAGCAAAAGGACAATGCGATGAACCATTCCAGCTCGATCTCTGCCGCAGGTTTTGGCCCAGATCTTGGCCCCTTTGACTGGGCCGATCCTTTCCGGCTTGAAGATCAATTGTCAGAGGACGAGCGGATGCTGCGTGACGCCGCCCGCACCTTTGCGCAAGACCGGCTGCAACCCGGTGTGACGGACGCCTACCGCCATGCGGTTACTGCGCCAGAGATATTCGCTGACATGGGGGCTGCGGGCCTGTTGGGCAGCACCATCCCCGAAGACTTTGGCGGGCTGGGTGCCAATTACGTCACCTATGGCCTGATCGCGCGCGAAATTGAGCGTGTGGATAGCGGTTACCGGTCGATGATGTCGGTGCAGTCCTCGCTCGTGATGTACCCGATTCATGCCTATGGGTCCGACGCGCAGCGTCAGAAATATCTGCCCGGTTTGGCCGCTGGCACCTTGATCGGCTGTTTTGGCCTGACAGAGCCTGACGCGGGCAGTGATCCTGCTGGCATGAAAACCACCGCCAAGAAAACCGCTGATGGCTATGTGCTCAACGGGTCCAAAATGTGGATTTCCAATGCGCCGATTGCAGATGTCTTTGTGGTCTGGGCCAAATCTGACGCCCATGACGGCAAGATCCGCGGCTTTGTGCTGGACAAGGGCATGCCGGGCCTCTCTGCCCCTAAGATCGACGGCAAACTCAGCTTGCGCGCCTCGATCACCGGCGAGATTGTGATGAAAGATGTGGCCGTATCCGAAGATGCGATCCTGCCAGATGTGCAGGGCCTCAAGGGGCCGTTTGGCTGCCTGAACCGGGCGCGGTTCGGGATTGCGTGGGGGGTCATGGGCGCGGCAGAGGCCTGCTGGCACGCGGCCCGGCAATATGGTCTGGACCGCAAACAGTTTGGCAGGCCACTGGCGCAGACCCAGCTTTTCCAAAAGAAACTTGCCGATATGCAGACCGAAATCGCCCTTGGTCTGCAAGGGGCTTTGCAAGTGGGTCGCCTGATGGATCAAGGCGCCGCCGCACCCGAAATGATCAGCCTGATGAAACGCAACAACTGCGGCAAAGCGCTTGAAATTGCGCGCCAAGCGCGCGACATGCACGGCGGCAATGGCATCGCTGAGGACTTTCAGGTGATGCGCCATATGGTTAACCTTGAGACCGTGAATACCTATGAAGGCACCCATGATGTGCATGCCCTGATTTTGGGCCGCGCACAGACCGGGTTGCAGGCGTTTTTCTAACCGGGGTAAAATGACCCAGATTTGGGCCACCACATTGCGCAATTTCGCCCCATTGCACCGCTAGACATTCCTCAACGGCCCCGCAAAGGGACCAAACGGAGAGCAGCATGACCGACCACAGCCTGATCCTGGATGCCGACCTTGCCGGACGTACGGGCGCGGAATGGATGGACACGCTTGAAGATGTGGCCGAGGAACACGGCTATTTCGAACCGCTTGGCCCGGATCATCAGGCGGTGTTTCTGGCCGCGGGCCCCCGGCTGCTGGTGACGTTCGAGGACGCAGAGACGATCTGTAAGACCCCCAGCGGTGAACCACGCAGCTTTGACTATGCCCGCGAATATGGTTGGTCGGTTCTTAGCATCATTTCCAACAGCGAAAGCTGGTTCCGCCATCCGGCGATCTATCAGTTCTTTGACAAACTGACCGACGAAGGTACCTTTGACAGCTTTGACGATGTGCTGTTTTTCGGCGCAGGTGGTGCGGGATATGCCGCTGCGGCCTATAGCGTGGCCGCGCCGGGTGCGCGGGTGCTGGCACTGCGCCCGCAGGCAACGCTGTCGGCGCAGATTGCGGCGTGGGACACGCGCCATATCGCTCACCGCCGTCATGATTTCACCTCGCGCTATGGCTTTGCGCCCGACATGGTCGAGGCGGCAGAGGCGGCCTATTTGGTCTACAGCCCGATGCAAAAGGCCGATGCCATCCACGCAGCCCTGTTCACCCGACCCAATGTGATGCCACTGCGGGTGCCGGGCATAGGCGGTCGGATCGAACAAAGCCTTGATCAGATCGGCGTGATGGATGGCTTGTTGCAGGCCGCCATGGACGGCGCGTTGTCGCCTGCTGCGTTCCGCCGCTTGATCCAACCGATCAAAGGCTACGGCACCTATGTGCGCACGCTGCACAAGCGGGCGATGGACACAGGCCATCCGCAACTGGCTGCTAATCTGGCCGCGGCCATGCTGCGCGACGGGCCAGACACCTTCTTTGAAGGCAAGCTGGCCGAACATGCAGCGCAAGGTGTCGTGCCGCGTCCGGCCACCGCCGCCTCGGCTGCGGAATAGCAACGCCTCTGGCCTTGCCGGTCGCGTCCGTGTAACCCCACGGTATGACCGACAAACAGATCACATCCCTGACAATCCGCCGCCCAGATGATTGGCACCTGCACCTGCGCGACGGTGCCATGCTGCAAGCGGTGCTGCCGGAATCGGCCCGCCACTTTGGACGTGCCATCATCATGCCCAATCTGGTGCCGCCCGTTGTGACAGGCGCGCAGGCCAACGCCTACCGCGACCGGATCATGGCCGCTCTGCCCGCCGGTGCCGACTTTGCGCCGCTGATGACGCTCTACCTGACCGAAGAGACGGACCCCAACGATGTGGCCGCTGCCCATGCCGCGGGCATCGCCACCGCGGTAAAGCTTTACCCCGCAGGGGCCACCACCAACTCATCCTCGGGTGTGCGCGACTTTGACAAGGTGCGCCCGGTGCTGGATCGCATGGCCGAGATCGGTATGCCGCTTTGCGTGCATGGCGAGGTGACGAACCACAGCGTCGATATCTTTGACCGCGAGGCGGTGTTCATCGACAAGGTGCTCAAACCGATCCGCAAGAAAAACCCTGATCTGCGTATCGTGATGGAACACGTAACCACACAGGACGCGGTTGACTACGTCCGCGACACGCCCAAGAACACCGCCGCCACGATCACAACGCACCACTTGATCATCAACCGCAACAACATCCTTGCCGGTGGCATCCGTCCGCATTTCTATTGCCTGCCCGTGGCCAAACGCGAACAGCATCGCGTGGCATTGGTGCAGGCCGCTGTGTCGGGCGACAAACGGTTCTTCCTGGGCACCGACAGCGCCCCCCATACCGACCCGCTGAAACTGCAGCCCTGCGGTTGCGCAGGTATCTTCACCGCGCCCAATACGATGTCCTGTTTGGCCGAAGTGTTCGAAGCCGCCGGTGCGCTGAAAAAGCTCGAGGCATTCACCTCCCTCAACGGACCCGCCTTCTATCGCCTGCCTGCCAATGACGCGACAATCACCCTAACCAAGGGCGACCCTGTCACCTATCCTGACCACATCGACACCGCTGACGGTCCCGTCACGATCTTTGATCCTGGCTTTCCGTTGCATTGGCGGGTCGCGGACCAGTAGCGATTTCTAAAGAGGCACGCCGCTGTGGATGATGCTTAGCGGACAAAGCCGCCGCGTGATCGCTGCACTTCAAGGCCCTGTATTCGGCCAAACACCTGATGGATCACCGATGTTGATCGAGATGTTTTCGCATCTCTTTAAGGTCTGCACGCGTCCGGCGCATAATCGCCAATTGATCCGCCCCAACAATGTTACCGATCGCGTCGGTCGCACGCGCAATAGCCTGTTCGCGAAAATTGCGGCCTGCATCTGTCAGGTACACCTGCTTCCCACGCCCGTCATCGGGATCGGGCTTTACCGTGATGTAGCCGCGATCCTGTAGCACCTGAAGCGAATGCGTCATCGTGTTCTTTGTCACCTGCATCGCAGATGCAATACGCACAGGCGGTTTTCCGTCGCCCATGCGTACCAAATGGTTGAGGATCGAAAAGTGTGAGGGATGAACACCATCAGGCAAGCTCTTGGCCAGCAACGCGGTTGCAAGCTGATTGATGATCCCAATTTCGGTGAAAAACCCAAACACTTCGGTCGCTGTATTGTTGTCGTCGTTCACACCATTCCAATCTTGGCCTCTATCGGCCAGCGCGGGCTGACCGGAACGTCCGGACCGTAGCCGATCCGCGCCAGCATTTGAACAGTTTCGCCATCCCGCGCCAACCGCGCATGTGTTTTGGTGTAAAGTTCGGTCATTTCGGGATATTCCTGAAGCGCCTGACTAAGCGGCTGGAACCCCAAACCTTCGGCGGTACACGCCAAATTGATGCGCAACCAATCAGCACCAGCCGCAATCTGATCGCGGCGCGAGTTGCCCGGCGTCACCATCCAAACATGGCCCATTGCCGTCTTGGTGTTTTCAGTCACCACTTTCAAACCCTCCCGAAATCCGGTGGAGGATGTGTCAAGTAAGGCCTCTCGCTCCATGACCCCGGCAAAAGCAAGCGCCTCGAACACGGCACCGCTGAAATCAATGCCATCGGGGTTCGCGTTCACTTCGGCCTTGCCGATCCTCATCAGATCAACGCTTTCCTTGTAGGTGTGCGGGGTTTCAATCTCGGTCACCAGTGCCTGTGTTGTCAGCTCTCGCCAGAACGCGATGTCATCGGGGCTGACAGACCCGCCAAGTTGCGTTTGCTGGCCAACCGCAGTGATCCGGGCCAACGCCACGACCGGAACAGCACGCGAGACATCGTAGGGTTCCTTGTTAGAACGCCGGTGCATCACATGGGTGAAAAGCGGATCAACAACCGGAGTCGCTTGTTCAAATGTGATGCGGGCAATCGGCCTGTCGTCTAGTCCTGCCGCATCTTCGCCGTCTGGAAACAAGGTGACGGCGACATCATAGCCATCTGCGTTGGCGGCCATCTTCAACAGTGCAAGAAAGCACCCAAGCCCGATGGTCAGTTGCCGATCAAAAGGATCCGTATGCGGCAGCTGCTTGTCCGTGTCGAAATACAGCATCAGTTCATCATCACCCTGAAGGTCCACAATCCACGGCTGGCGGTTATGTGGGTTCGGGGCAAGAATTGCATACGAAAGCGCATTCTTTCGCGGATCGTCATAGGTTCCGACACGCGACCACGGCGCCAGCGCCTGCGTTGGCGTCCGCGTGGTGACAAAGGCACCCAATCCCCCAGCCGCCAAAACAACACCGCCCCCGGCAAGCTTCAAAAAGTTTCTTCGTTTCATTTCATGCTCCAATAGTTCGATATGGAACATTAATGGTTCGATCTCGAACTATTCAAGAGAACGCAGAAAAGAAAAATCGACGCCGTGCGCGCGACACCTGCCCCCCCCCTTAACAATTGCGCAGAATCTCCCTAAACCCCGCCAAAGCCAACAAAAGGATGCGCGCCATGATCCCTTCCAGCTTTCCCACCAAAGACGAAATCGCCCGCCTCACCGCCGCCATGCTGCTGGAAATCGACGCGATCAGCTTTAACGCCGATGAACCCTTTACCCATGCGTCGGGCAAACAAGCGCCCACTTATGTCGATTGTCGGAAGTTGATCAGCTATCCGCGCATTCGCTCCACTCTGATGGACTTTTTGACAGTTACCATCATGCGCGAGGCAGGGTTCGAAGCCTTCGACAATATCGCAGGCGGCGAAACCGCCGGCATCCCCTTCTCTGCCCTTGTCGCAGAACGCATGGCGCTCCCCATGACTTACGTGCGCAAAAAGCCTAAAGGCTATGGCAAGAACGCCCGTATCGAGGGTACCATGACCGAAGGCCAGCGCGTCTTGCTGGTAGAGGATCTGACCACCGATGGTGGCTCCAAGCTGTCGTTCGTGGACGCGATCCGCGACACAGGCGCCAGCTGCGCGGCCACCGCCGTGATCTTCTATTACGGGATTTTCGAGGGCGTGGAAAAGGCGCTCACCGACCACGGTGTGCAGCTTATTCACTTGTGCACATGGTGGGACGTGCTGGCCGTCGCCAAGGACACAAATGCCTATGACGCGAAAACCCTAAGCGCGGTAGAGGCTTACCTGGAAAACCCCACCATCTGGAAACCCGGCGACACGCTTTAAGGCAAAAAACTTCCCCACAGGTTTGGGGATAACCCGTCGCCAGAATCGCAGGGCTTGCACAGATGTTGTGACATCATCGCAGCGGTCTGCTATATCTGGCCCGACACCGCGTCCAACCGATGATCCCCAGATTTGTCCTGCCACTTATCCACGGACTTATCCCGATAGCCATTCCCGGCCCGGCGATGCTATGAACCACGGACCGATTGGGGGATCGGCAAGACGGGGCAAACCGGGGTTTCAGACCCGGCAACAGGGTTGAGCAAATGAACGAGATTTCGACATTTAACGCCACCGGCGTGGAAGAGGCTGACGGCGATCTGATGCCGCATTCGATTGAGGCCGAACAGCAGCTTTTGGGTGCCATTCTGACCAACAACGACATCTTTGACCGGATTGCCAATATCATCGGGCCAGATCATTTCTATGACCCCGTCCACGCCCGCATCTTTGACGTGGCCGCCAGCCGCATTGCCAAGAACGCGCTGGCCTCTCCGGTGACGCTCAAGACCTTCTTGGACGATGACGAGGGCCTGAAAGAACTCGGCGGCCCCGCCTATCTGGTGCGCCTTGCCGGTGCTGCGATCAGCGCCTTTGCGGCCAAGGACTATGCCCAAATGATCTATGATCTGGCCATCCGCAGGAAGCTGATCGAGGTGGGCGAAACCATCGCCGACAAAGCCAAAAAGGTCGACATTTCGTCCGAACCCGCCGCCCAGATCGTCGAGGCGGAACAGGAACTTTATGCACTGGCCGAACAGGGCACCACCGAAAGCGGGTTCCAGTCCTTCCTGCGCGCCGTCACCGATGCGGTTAACGTGGCCAATGCCGCCTACCAGCGCGACGGCGGCCTTGCAGGCGTCTCAACCGGCCTGACGGACATGGACAAAAAACTTGGCGGGTTGCACAAATCTGACCTGCTGATCCTTGCCGGTCGTCCGTCGATGGGGAAAACTTCGCTCGCTACCAACATCGCCTTCAACATCGCCAAGGCCTACAAAAAGGGTGTGCTGCCTGATGGCACCGAAGGTGCCGTAAATGGCGGTGTCGTCGGTTTCTATTCACTCGAGATGAGCGCCGAGCAGCTCGCCGCCCGGATCCTGTCAGAGGCATCAGAAGTGCCCAGCGAACAGATCCGGCGCGGCGATATGACCGAGGTCGAATTCCGCCGCTTTGTCGAAGCCGCCAAATCGCTCGAGGCCTGCCCGCTCTTCATCGACGACACACCTGCCCTGCCAATCAGCCAGTTGGCCGCGCGCGCCCGCCGCCTGAAACGGACCCACGGGCTTGATGTGCTGATGGTCGACTATCTGCAGCTTGTGCGCGGCACAGGTCGGTCGGAAAACCGGGTGAACGAAATCTCAGAAATCACCATGGGCCTCAAGGCGATTGCCAAGGAACTCAACATCCCCGTTATCGCGCTCTCGCAGCTTTCCCGTCAGGTCGAAAGCCGCGAAGACAAGCGCCCGCAGCTGTCTGACTTGCGCGAATCCGGTTCGATTGAGCAAGACGCCGACGTGGTCATGTTCGTGTTCCGCGAGGAATATTACGTCGAACGCGAAAAGCCCGGCGATCACGAGATGGAAAAGATGGCCGAGTGGCAGGAGCGCATGGAACGCCTGCACGGCAAGGCCGAGGTTGTGATCGGCAAACAGCGTCACGGTCCCATCGGCACGGTAGAGCTGTCCTTCGAAGGCCAATTCACCCGCTTCGGCAACCTGGTGAAGCCTTGGCAGCAAGACGACGACCGCGAGTTCTAGCGCATACCGCCGGCTGCTTTTGCACAATCGGCGGCCATCCGACCTTTGCCGCACGTGTCGACACGGTCAAGCCGCCCAAACACCCCTATTCTACAGGGCATTCCCGCCGCACGACGGCCTCAACCCAATCAATGATCGCGTCAGACGCGGCATCTAGTTTGGCGATTTCCGGACCGGCAAAAGCTTCAAAAGCGTCAAGGTTGAGTGCGCTGACCCCAACGATCACAGGGACATCAAGGGCAATCGCCTTTGCGATCGCGTCCCGAAATCCACGTCCATCCGCCTCGTGCTTACCGAATTTATTGATCACCAAAACGTCTGCGTCTGCGTCCAGTGACGCGCCCACAAGACCGACAGCCGTCTCAAGCGCGCTTGGGTCCAACCGGCAGCCTTTCGACGCCGCACCAAGGTTCTGCGATATCCGCAAGACCGGCCCATCGGGCAAAACTCGCACATCCATATCGCAGGGACCAGCGGCGCATTCGGTGTTGATCTGCACGGTGCCGCAACACCTCATCCCCTGCTGGGCCAGGCGTGTTGCCACGCGGTCCAGAAGCAAATCGATATCGCCCTTCCCGGCGGCCATTGTGTAAGCGATTTTCATAGGGCTTTATCTTTGATGTCAAAAGGGTTGCAATGTGGCATCGCATCGGTGACGGACTTCGCGCCGCCACATCCGTAATGACCGCACACAATGATCTCTTTGACCATTAGCGCATCTGCTGCGAATTCCGGCGCGGACAGCATGTTCGTATCGGCCGTGTGAGTGACATTGCGGTGCACGAACACCTCGCCTGGGTCGAGGCCTGTAACAACATTGGCAGGGACGATGTGGCTTTCCATGACGCTATCCTCTCTGGGGCGATATAGGTTTCAGGTCCGCCCCAGTGATCTCTGCGGTTGCGACAAGTTCATCCACATAATCCTTTGCCTTTTGCGCCCAGGATACCTTTTCCATGGCCTCAGCGATCTTTGGTTTGATCACCTCGAACGGAAGAACTGCGCCAAGGGCCACCGCATCCATGCGCACAATGTGCCAGCCATGACGGGTCAGCACCGGTTCGGGCGTGATTTCGCCTTCACCAAGGGCGCGCAGGATCGCCTCGAATTCGGGCACGGTATCACCGGGGCCAAGCTGCCCCAATGCCCCGCCCGATGACTTGGACCCGCAATCGCTTTCGCGCGATGCGACAGCAGCAAAGCGCTTGGCGTCATTGCCCACCAGCGCGATCAAGGCCCCTGCCCGTTGCCGGGCGTCTTGCTTGGCTTTTTGATCGCGTGGATCGCAGGCGCACAGGATGTGGGATACCTCCCACAAGGACGGCGCGCGATAACGTCCGGGGTCCTTTTGCCATTCCGCATAGATCGCCGCATCGTCTGGCCGGGCCGGGTCAACCACGATATCAAGAAGGCCGCGGATCTGCGCCTCTTCATCGGTCTCAAACTTGCCCGGTGCCAGCTCTTTGCGCTCGGGGTCCAAGGCACGCGACTGCGCCTCTTGCAACAGCAGGGTCCGGATGGCGATGGCGTTGGCCGCCTTGCGCCATGCGATGCCCGGCTTTCCAGCCGGGGCATCATGGTTCTGGGTTTCGGATGCCACCACATTGTGCGGCACCGTTTCACCGTTGACGATCAGATCAGGAAAAAGCGCTGAATTCATGCTCTTACTCCGCCGGTGTGGATTTGGGGGCATCCCGTTTGGGCAGCGCCTTCTGGCGACGCGACCGCACCACCTGAAAGCCGGGGCGTGACAGGTACTTCACCGGAGCCGCAAAGCCTGACACCAGATGCACAAGCCGTGAGAACGGGAAAAGTGCGGTGATGATCAGCCCAAGGAAAACATGCAGCTTATACAGCCAATGCACGTCAACGACAGTCACCCAGGCGTTGATGTTCCAGGTCACAATGCTCTGTGACCAGCTCATGAAGCGGACCATCTCAGAGCCGTCCATATGCTGCAAAGTCTGGGTGATGGTCAGCAGACCAATCGCCAACTGCAACCAGATCAGCACCATGATGGTGATGTCCATCCAACTGGAAGTGGCACGGATGCGCGGCTCTGTCAGACGGCGGTGCAACAGCAAGGTGCCGCCGATCAGCGCGGCAATCCCCGCAGGGCCGCCGATGATCACTGCCATCCATTGTTTCAGCGCATAAGGCACCCCAAGCGCATCCAGCACCCAGACAGGCGTGAACAGGCCCACGAGATGCCCGAAGAAGATGGTGATGATCCCCACATGAAACAGGATCGACCCCCACATCAGCTGCTCGCGCCGCAAAAGCTGACTAGACGAACTTTTCCATGTGTACTGATCGCGGTCATAGCGCGCGATGCAACCGATCACCAAGATGGTCAGTGCCGCATATGGCATGATCCCGAAAATGATGAAGTTGATATCTAGGTTGTCAAACATATCCATGTCTCCCTATTCGGCCGCGTGGCGCGGTACGGGGTGAACCGGCAGGTCCATCTGAGCGAGCATTTCGCGCGCCTGCGGACATCCGGCATTGGGGTCAGGACCAAACAGCACTTCGCTTTCTTCCCAGACCTCATCAAGAGCCTCCAGATCGGTCGGGTCGTCGTCCGGCTGCGCCAGCATCTCGGCCACCGCGTCCTGGTCGGGCTTGACCGCCGCCAACTGCAAAAGGCTGGCGAACACGGCACCATAGGGGCTTTCTCGACGCACCAAGCGCGCATTCAAAGCCTCAAAGATATGGGCCGCGTCCGCCAGAGTCTCCTGTGCCACCATTGGGGAACGTGTGGCGAGGAATTCCAGCAGGACCGGCAGGTGATCGGGAAGTTCCGACGTGACCGGATCGAACCCGCCTTCGCGGTAGGTTTCCACCAGCGACACCATCGCCCCGCCCCGGTCACGGCTTTCACCATGCACGTGCTCAAACAGGTTCAGCGACAGCGTCCGTGAGCGGTCGAAGAGCAGCACAAACTGCTCTTCCAGGTCATAAATGTCGCGCCCTGCCAGCTCCTCCACCAGCGGGCGCAACGCCCGACGCGCGGCAGCCGTCAATCGCCCGTCCGCGGCCAGAACGGCGCTGATCTCTGGCATCGCGAGCTGCAACTCGCGTGTCGGGTAACTCAGAAGAAGTGAGAATGCTTTGAGAGTACGGTCCATATTACATTGCCTCCGTTGGCATTTTCAGGGGTTTCTTGGAGCCACCAAAGAGTGACCCCTTTGACGATCCGCCACCGCACCCATTGGTGTCTGTAAAGCCGCAACCGCCGCGCAGGTCATAAGCGTCCTCAACCTGCTCGCGGTGGGTCGTGGGGATCACGAAACGATCTTCGTAATCCGCAAGGGCCATGATCTTGTACATATCTTCGATCACCCGCCCCGACAGGCCGACCCGTTCTGCGATCCCTTCATCAATCACGCCCTCGATGGATTTGGAGCGCATGTAGGATCGCATCGCCAACATTCGTTCCAGCGCGGTCACAACCGGGGCCTCATCACCCGCAGTCAGCATATTGGCGAGGTATTTCACCGGGATGCGCAGGTCTTTGACGTCTGGCATGCCTTCGCTGGTGCCAATTGCGCCCGCCTCGGCGGCGTTCTGGATCGGTGACAGCGGCGGGATGTACCAGACCATCGGCAGCGTCCGGTATTCAGGATGCAGCGGAAAGGCGACCTTCCATTCCATCGCCATCTTCCAGATCGGGCTTTCCTGCGCGGCCTTGATCCAATCCTCGGGGATTCCATCCGCGCGGGCGGTCTCGATCACCGCAGGGTCGTTGGGGTCAAGAAAGACGCCAAGCTGCGCATCATAAAGATCGGTTTCCTCGGCCGTGCCAGCCGCCTCTTCGATTTTGTCGGCGTCATATAGTATCACACCCAGATACCGAATGCGCCCGACGCATGTTTCGGAACAGACCGTTGGGTTGCCGCTTTCAATCCGGGGGTAGCACAGGGTGCATTTCTCGGATTTACCGCTTTCCCAATTGTAATAGATCTTCTTGTACGGACAGCCAGAGACACACATCCGCCAGCCGCGACATTTGTCCTGATCAATCAGAACAATGCCGTCCTCTTCGCGCTTATAGATCGCACCCGATGGGCAGGACGATGCGCAGGCCGGGTTCAGGCAATGCTCGCACAACCGCGGCAGATACATCATGAATGTGTTTTCGTATTCGCCGTAGATCTCCTTCTGGATGCCTTCGAAATTGTAATCTTCGGATCGTTTCGAAAATTCACCGCCCAGAATTTCATCCCAGTTTGGACCTTTCTCAATCTTTTCAATTCGTTCGCCGGTGATCTTCGAGCGTGGGCGCGCGGTCGGAAACGCCTGCATCTCGGGCGCGGATTTCAGGTGGTCATAGTCAAAATAGAACGGCTCATAATAATCGTCGATTTCGGGCATGTTGGGGTTGGCAAAGATATTGGACAGGATCCGCCACTTGCCGCCCTGTTTGGGCTGCAACTTGCCGGATTTTGTTCGTTCCCACCCGCCTTTCCAACGGGCCTGATTTTCCCAATCCGTCGGGTATCCGGTGCCGGGTTTGGTTTCCACGTTGTTGAACCAGGCGTATTCAACACCGTCCCGGCTGGTCCAGACGTTCTTGCAGGTGACGGAACAGGTGTGACACCCGATACATTTATCCAGGTTCAGCACCATGCCGATTTGTGCGCGGATTCTCATTGTGCGGCCTCCTTTGCGGTCGCTTCATGATCGAGCCAATCGACCTTTTTCATCTTGCGGACGACGACGAATTCATCGCGGTTTGATCCCACGGTGCCGTAGTAGTTGAAGCCATAGGATTGCTGAGCGTAGCCGCCGATCATATGGGTGGGTTTCAGGATCGCGCGGGTCACCGAATTGTGGATACCGCCGCGATGGCCGGTCTTCTCCGACCCCGGCGTATTCACGATCTTTTCCTGCGCGTGATACATGAAGGTCGTGCCTTCCTTGATCCGCTGGGACACCACCGCCCGGGCCGTCAGCGCCCCGTTGGTGTTATAAAGTTCGACCCAGTCGTTATCGACAATCCCGGCCTTGGCCGCGTCAACCTCTGACACCCAGATGACCGGACCGCCGCGGTTGAGCGTCAGCATCAACAGGTTGTCGGAATAGGTCGAATGGATGCCCCATTTCTGGTGGGGCGTGATAAAGTTCAGCACGAGGTTATCGCCATCGTCCTGTACGTCCTTGGTGATCGTCTTAAGGTCTACCGGCGGGCGGTAGGACATAAAGCCCTCTCCAAAGGCCAGCATCCACAGGTGATCCTGATACAATTGTTGTCGCCCCGTCAGCGTGCGCCAGGGGATCAACTCATGCACATTGGTATAGCCCGCGTTATAGCTCACCTTTTCGCTTTCAATCCCCGACCATGTGGGGGACGAGATGATCTTGCGCGGTTGCGCCGCGATGTCGTGAAAGCGGATCTTCTGGTGGTGCTCGCCTTCGGCCAGATGCGCATGTTCGCGCCCCGTGGCCTTGCTCAGCGCTTCCCAGGCCTTCACGGCGACATTGCCGTTGGTTTCCGGCGCCAGCATCAGGATGACTTCGCAGGCATCAATCGCACTTTCGATCTTGGGCCTGCCAGCTGCTGCCCCATCGAGTTGCACACCGTTAAGCGCCGACAGGTTTTCGATCTCTTCCTGCGTGTTCCAGGTAATGCCCTTGCCGCCATTGCCCAGCTTGTCGAGTGCCGGACCAAGGGCGGTGAAACGGTCATAGATCGCGGTATAATCCCGCTCGACCACGACATAGGCAGGCGCCGTTTTGCCGGGGATCAGGTCACATTCGCCCTTTTTCCAATCCTTTACCTGATCCTGTGCAATCTCTGCCGGGGTGTCGTGCAGGATTGGCAGTGCGACAATGTCGGTTTCCTTTTCCAGATAGCCCGGTGTGATCTCTTGGAACTTTTTGGCGATGGATTTGAAGATCTCCCAATCCGATTTGCTTTCATAGGCCGGATCCACAGCCGCCTGCAGCGGGTGGATGAACGGGTGCATATCGGACGTGTTCATGTCGTCCTTTTCGTACCAACTGGCGGTTGGCAGAACGATGTCGGAATAGACCGCTGTGGTGGACATCCGAAAGTCGATGGTCACAAGCAGGTCAAGCTTGCCGCGCGGTGCGTCATCGTGCCACTTGGCCTCCTTGGGCAATTGGCCGCCGTCTTCACCCAAATCCTTGCCCATCACACCGTGATCGGTGCCCAGCAGGTGCTTGAGGAAGTATTCATGCCCTTTCCCGGATGATCCCAACAGATTCGAGCGCCAGACAAACAGGTTACGCGGCCAGTTGGCCGGGTTGTCCGGGTCTTCACAGGACATTTCCAGATCGCCCGATTTCAGGTTCTCGGCCACATATGCCGGGACCTCCTTGCCAGCGGCCTTTGCCGCCTTGGCGACCTCCAGCGGGTTGGTCTTCAGCTGCGGTGCCGATGGCAACCAACCCATTCGCTCTGCACGAATGTTGTAGTCTATCAGGCTGATATCCCAATCGCCTTCTGGCGCTGTCGGCGACAGAATTTCGTCGGCCTTCAGGGTCTCATACCGCCACTGATCGGTGTGCGCGTACCAAGCAGAGGTTGAATTCATGTGCCGTGGCGGCCGGTTCCAATCCAGCGCAAAGGCCAGCGGTTGCCAGCCGGTTTGCGGGCGCAGCTTTTCCTGCCCTACATAATGCGCCCAACCACCGCCGGATTGCCCGACACAACCACACATGACCAACATGTTGATGACCCCGCGATAGTTCATGTCCATATGGAACCAGTGGTTCATCGCAGCCCCGATGATGATCATCGATTTGCCTTGGGTCTTTTCGGCGTTGTCAGCGAATTCTCGGGCCACATGCGCGATCTTGTCGGCGGGCACGCCGGTGATCTTTTCAGCCCAAGCAGGCGTGCCGGGCATCTCATCGGCATAATTGGACGTAACCCAATCGCCGCCCAACCCGCGATCCAGCCCGTAGTTGGCACAGAACAGGTCAAAGACGGTGGCAACATGGATTGCGCCGTCCTTTGTCTTGATCTTCTTAACGGGAATGTTGCGGGTCAAAACGTCGGGGTGATCCGCATCCGTCTTGAATTGGCCATAGGCCTCGCCACCAAAATAAGGGAAGTCGACACCGACGACATCGTCATGATCCTCTTCCAGAACAAAGCTCATTTTTAGCCGTGTGTTCGTGGCGTTGGCCTTCTCTTCAAGGTTCCATTCACCGTCCTCGCCCCAGCGATAGCCAACCGACCCGTTCGGCGCGACAAGGCCGTCCGACTTTTCATCATAGGCGACCGTCTTCCATTCCGGGTTGTTATCCTCACCCAGTTTCCCGTCCAGATCATCGGCCCGCAGGAAACGGCCCGGCACCAGTTTGCCGTTTTGTTTCTCCAGCTTTACCAGCATGGGGAAATCTGAATACTTGCGGGTGTAATCCTCGAAATACTCGGCCTGCCGATCCAGATGGAACTCCCGCAGGATCACATGCCCAAAGGCCATGGCCAGTGCTGCATCCGTGCCCTGCTTGGCGTTCAACCAAAAATCACCGAACTTCGCAGCCTCGGAATAGTCCGGGCAGATCACTGCGGACTTGGTGCCCTTATAACGCGCCTCGGTATAGAAATGCGCATCGGGCGTCCGCGTCTGCGGCACGTTCGACCCCCACAGCAGCAGATAGCCGGAATTATACCAGTCCGCACTTTCTGGCACGTCGGTCTGCTCGCCCCATGTCATCGGGGAAGCAGGCGGCAAGTCGCAATACCAGTCGTAGAACGACATGCAGACACCGCCCATCAGTGACAGATAGCGCGAGCCTGCCGCGTAAGAGACCATCGACATCGCAGGGATCGGCGAAAAGCCAAAGACCCGGTCAGGTCCATAGGTCTTGGCGGTATAGGCGTTGGCCGCAGCGGTGATCTCGGTCGCCTCATTCCATGTGGCGCGCACGAATCCGCCCTTGCCGCGTGTTTCGACGTAGGACGCACGCAGGATCGGATCAGCCTGCAGTTTCGTCCAGGCCTCAATCGGTTCCATCGTCTCGCGCATCTTGCGCCAGACTTTCATCAACTGCCCCCGGACAAGCGGGTTTTTGACGCGGTTGGCAGAATAGAGATACCAGCTATAGCTTGCCCCACGGGCACAACCGCGCGGTTCGTGATTGGGCAGATCAGCGCGGGTCCGCGGATAGTCCGTCTGCTGGGTTTCCCAGGTCACGATCCCTGACTTGACGTAGATCTTCCAGCTACAAGAGCCTGTGCAATTCACCCCGTGGGTCGAGCGCACGACTTTGTCGTGCCGCCAGCGGTTGCGGTAGGTATCCTCCCAATCGCGGCTTTCACGGGTCGTCTTTCCGAAACCGTCCGAGAACGTCTCAAGGGTGTTCGATTCCAGAAAGTTGAGTTTATCGAGCAGGTGGCTCATGTCTTTTCTCCTGTCAGGGTGGTCCTGCCCCGGCGCAACCGCCAGGGCAGGCAGGCGTCCGGTTTATGGGTTCTGCACGTAGGCGTTGGGCCGCAGGTAGAACCACCAGTTGATCGCGATGCAGACGGCGTAAAAGACCGCAAAGCCATAAAGCGCGTATTCAGGGTGTCCCGCGCCCAGCTGTTCGCCGAACACTTTGGGGATGATGAATGCGCCGTAAGCCGCCACAGCCGCCGTCCATCCCAACGCGGGGCCAGCCTGCTCTTTGTCAAAGACCACAGCGATGGTGCGGAAGGTCGATCCATTGCCGATGCCGGTGGCTGCAAACAGGATCAGGAACAGGCCAAGGAATGGGTAGAAAAACTGCTCCGGCGTGGCCGAGTTGTAGGCCGCCTGAATGAAGTAGGCGACACCCAGCGCAGATGCGACCATGACGACAGAGATAATCTGCGTCACCTTTGCGCCCCCGGCCTTGTCAGCCCACATCCCGCCCAAGGGACGGATCAGCGCACCAATGAATGGGCCCATCCAAGCGAACATCAAGGCAGACGGGCCGTTGGGGTTGACCATGTCGTGGGTCATTACACCGTCGACTTCCACGTGGCTAAAGCCAAAGACCACCTTGATGGTCAGCGCCAGCGCGGCGGAATAGCCGATGAACGATCCAAAGGTCATGGTGTAGATCACCGTCATCGCCCAAGTGTGCTTGTTGCCAAATATCTTGTACTGACGGCTTAGGTTCTGGCCGACAGCTCCGGGGATTAGTTTCAGGCCCAGCACGGTCAGTGCGATCACGATGGGCAGCACGATCCACTTCGACAGGCCAATGCCGGATGTCGGCAGGCCGCCCTCGACCGATGGCAGCATCAACCATGCACCAAAGGCGGCTGTGGCAAAACCGATCGCCAACATCCCCAGAATGATCGCAAAGCTGCCGGCTGGGTTCGGGATATCGGGCGAGACATGTTCATCGCGGATATTGTTCATCCCGAACCACCCGATCACGACCAGCGGGATCAGAAAGACCAACCAGATCAAACCGGCGTTCTGAATGTAGGTCTCTGTCCCGGCAGGGATTTTGCCAATCAGCGTGCCGGATGTGTTCACCAGTGTCCGGCTTTCGCCGCCGAAGATGCCCATGGTCATCGCCAGCGGGATCAGGATCTGCATGGTCGTCACACCAAAATTGCCCAGACCTGCGTTCATGCCCAGCGCATAGCCCTGAATTTTCTTGGGATAGAAGAAGCTGATGTTGGACATCGAGGACGAAAAGTTTCCGCCACCGATACCCGACAGGAATGCCAGCATCTGGAAGTACCACAGCGGCGTATCAGGGTCTTGCAATGCCATGCCTGCGCCGGCGGCCGGGATCATCAGCAGCGCCGTGGTGAAGACGATTGTGTTTCGTCCGCCCGCAAGGCGGATGAAGAAGGTCGACGGAATGCGCAGCGTCGCACCGGTCAGACCGGCAATGGCACCCAGCGTAAAGAGCTCGGATTTCGCAAATCCAAAATCAAGGTTCACCATCTGAACGGTGATGATGCCCCAGTAAAGCCAGACCGCAAAGCCACACAAAAGCGAGGGGATCGAAATCCATAGGTTGCGCGTGGCAATCGCCTTGCCGGTGGAGGACCAGTAGCTTCCGTCCTCAATGTTCCAGTTTCTCAGATCTTGTCCCACTTGATTTCTCCAAGTTGAGGGGTGGGACGGGCCAGCGTCTGGCCCGCCTTATTCAGTGCTTATTCGGCGGGTTGTGTGCCTTCTTTCTTGGCAATCGCTGTCAGCCCTTCCTCAAGTGCGGCATTCGCCTTGAGTGCGCGCAACCGCAAAGTTTCGATATTGGCGGCGGCAAAGTTGGCGCGTTCTTCGTCTTCCTGCCGGGTCGAGAACCGGACAAAGAAGGCCAGAAAAGATGCACAGGTCACGACGATGCCCAGGATGAAAAATGCCTCGGACCAGTCGATGACGTTCTTGAACAGGAAGCCCGCCAAAACCGCACCGGCGTTCCCGCCTGCACCGACCACCCCGGCAACCGCGCCCAGCGCCTTTTTGTTGATGAAAGGCACGACAGAATATGTGGCACCCTCGGCCATCTGCGTGAAAAGCGAGAACACGATCAGCGCAGGCAAGGCCAGAAACAGCACGTTCATCTGGCTGAACACCATCAAGGCGCAACCTTCAAAGAACAGGCAGATAAACAGCCAGAACGCGCGGCCCTTCAAACCCCAAAGCGATCCGAAGTTGTCCCCAAAAAGGCCGCCCAATGTACGGGCGAACAAGTTCATCAGACCAAATGACGCGGCCACAAAACCAGCGGTCACAAGGTTCAGATCAAAGTAGTCCATAAAGTAAAGGGCAGCGACGTTGTTCACCGTCAGCTCGATGCCGAAACACGCGCCATAGATCACGAACAACACCCAGACGCGGGGGTCTTTGAGGGCGTGCAGGTAGTTTCCGGTGACCTTCTTCTTCTCTTCCATTTTGCCCTGCGCCCGCAGGTCATCAAAATTTCCGTCCGGCGCATCCTGCGTCAGGAAGTAGTAGCCAATCCCCGTCAGGAAGATGATGACCCCCACCACAACCATGGACAAACGCCAGCCCACGGCCTCGGAAAAGCCAAACCCAAGCACCATGACAGAGAACAAAAGCGGCATGACAAACTGCGTGACACCGCCACCAAGGTTGCCCCAGCCAGCGGATGTGGCGTTGGCCTGCCCCACCACGTTGGGGGCAAACATCACGGATGTGTGGTATTGGGTGATCACAAAGGCAGCACCGATGCCGCCGATCAAAACCCGAAAAAGCAGAAAGGTCTCAAAGCTCTGCGCCAGACCGATGCCCATCACAGGCAACGACCCGATCAGCAACAACCAGGTATAGGATTTCCGCGGCCCGATCCGATCACACAGCCAGCCAATGAACAGTCGGGCAAAAATCGTCATCGAGACCGAGCCGATAATCGCCCAGCCAATCTGGTTTGGCGTCAATCCCAGCTCATCGCGGACGACACTCATCAACGGCGCGATCCCGAACCACGCAAAGAAGCACGAAAAGAACGCAAACCACGTCATGTGGAAGGTCCTGATCTGCACCATCTTTACGTTAAAGAAATTCGACCACAGGGCGGTGGCCTTATTGTGTAGTTCCATCATCTGTCCCCTTTGGCTCCTGCGCTCAGCCAGAAGGGTGAGCGCCTTGCGCAAAGAGTGGTCAGATGGCGAAACGCCATAGCTTGATTCAGATCAAGAAACGAAAATTTGTTGTTTGAAATAAATACCTTAACCACAAATCTCATGTCGCTCGATACGGTGGATCAAGGGATGTGGCGGCATAAGACAATTGCGCTCTTGATATTTATCAATTATACGATTGATCGTTATCAAACAGGAGCGTCCCTTGCATATCGGCATGCCCGAGTCGGATTACCCGGATATCCGTGGGCTTCACCTTTTTCGCGAAATGTCGGATGCGCATTTTGACGCGCTGATGCGCGGCTCTTATGTGCAGAACTTTCCGCCGCAGATTGATCTAATCATCGAAGGCGACCCGAGCGATTTCCTGCACGTCGTGCTCACCGGCTCAGTTGAATTGACATCAATGTGGAACGGGCGTGAAACCTCGATGGCCACGGTACGGCCCGTGTCCACCTTCATTCTTGCTGCGACAATCAAGGATGCGCCCTATCTGATGTCCGCCAAAACGGTCGAAAAAAGCCGGATCGCGCTGATTCCCAGCCAAGACGTCCGTAACGTCTTTGATGTCGACAACAACTTTGCCCGCGCCATCGTGACCGAACTCGCCCAGTGTTACAGGTCGGTTGTGAAGTCCCAAAAAGACCTCAAACTGCGAACCTCGCTTGAAAGGCTCGCCAATTATCTCCTGCGGCAACATCAAAAGATGAATGGTGCGGATGGGTTCGAACTGCAGCTTGAAAAGCGCAGGCTCGCGTCATTCCTGGGTATGACCCCAGAGAACCTCAGCCGCGCCTTCAAAGGTCTGCAGCCTTACGGGGTTGTGGTGAACGGAAACCATATCACCATCCAGAACAAAGACGATTTAGTCCGCTTTGCCAAACCAAGCCCTCTGATCGACGACTATTCCGTCTAGGCACACAGCAATTCACAATCACATTGCCCTCGCTGCCCGCAATAAGGGTCGAGTCCCCCAGATCAACGGCACCCAAATGGCAAATCTCGAAAAAGCCTGCGCCGTGGCCGGAACGCTGACCAAGCGAAAAAGGCCATTCCTGTAACGCATAGGGGATCCCACGACGCGTCCCCGGTAATGCGGGCTTGACTTGGAGCCACTCCAATACGCTACCCCTTGTCTTATGTTGATCAATAACGCCGCCACCGCCTCTGGCCTCTCTGCTGATACCATCCGGTTCTACGCCAAATCCGGCATGTTGCCGCCAATTGCCCGCGATGCGCGAGGCTGGCGCGACTTCTCGCCCTCGGATGTCGACTGGCTCAAGACGCTCAAACATCTGCGCGCCACCGGGATGCCCTTGCCCGAGATCAAGCGCTTTGCGCAATCCGCCCATGCTGCCGATGCAGACACCCCCGCCAACCGCCAAATGCGTCTGCAAATCATGCAACGCCATGCCCACACACTGGCGCGGCGGCAAACCGAACTCGACGCCTGCGCGCAATACCTCGCCCACAAGATCGCCCTTTATTCCGGCACAAAGGAAGACTGACATGCCCGCCATCACATTGCCCACTGAACCCACACTCGGCCTTGGCTGCTGGGCCATCGGCGGCCCGTTCAGCGCAAACGGCAGCCCCGTTGGCTGGGGCGAGGTTGACGATAAAACCTCAACCGCCGCCATCCACGCCGCAGTTGACCACGGCATTCGCCTCTTTGACACAGCTCAGGCCTATGGCACCGGACACTCTGAAACCGTGCTCGGCAGCGCCCTGCACGACCGCCCCGATGTCGCCATCGTCACCAAAATCGGCATCGGCATTGATCCGGCCAACCGTGCGATCACTGGCGAAGTGACGGATCCCAAAGCGATCCGCGCCAGCCTTGACGCCTCTCACAAACGCCTGCGCCGGGATCACATCGACCTTGTGTTGCTGCACCTCAACGAACTCCCTATCGAAAGCGCCGCCCCGATCTTCGATCTGCTGGACGGGCTCTACAGCGCAGGCCGCATCGGCGGCTATGGCTGGTCCACGGACTTTCCTGACCGCACACGGGCCTTTGCCGACCGCCCCGGTTTCACCGCCGTCGAACACGCGATGAACGTCTTTTTCGCCGCCGAACACATGGTGCCGGCAACCCGGGCCGCCGGCATCGCCGCGCTGATCCGTTCGCCGCTGGCGATGGGCATCCTCGGCGGGCGCTACGACGCCAGTGCCGAATTTTCCAAGAACGACGTGCGCTCTTCCAATCAAAGCTGGAATGGCCACTTCGCAGATGGCCGCATCGCCCCCGACCGCCTGACCGCGCTTGATGCAGTCCGCGACATCCTCACCTCGGACAACCGCAGCCTGGCTCAAGGTGCCATTGCCTGGCTCTGGGCACGCAGCCCCAATGCGATCCCGATCCCCGGCTTCCGGACACCCGAACAGGTCACCGACCTCTGCGGCGCGCTGGACCACGGCCCGCTGACGCAAGCCAAAATGTCCCAGATCGAAACCCTGCTGAACCGCCCGCCAGAAGGTCCACCGCAGCAACGCTAGCCTTTCTTTTGAATGAAAATATGCGGCGGGGGTCTGGGGGTGCCAAACCCCCAGTCTGCCCTATTCAGCTGGCGTACCCGCTTGACTTTTGGGATCTTCCACCTTGGGCTTCTGAAACGGATAGATGAACTGCTTCCAATAGCCCTTTGGCACCGTATTCCCGATCACCCCGTAATTCTCTGGCCAGCGGTCTTCGGGCAAGTGATGCGTCCCGAACAGCCAGTCATAGATCGGGAAGTGAGAGGAATAATTGATATCAATCGCCTCCCGGTCCGACCCGTGATGCCAATGGTGAAAGCGTGGGGTCACAAAGAACCGCTCGATAAACCCGAACTTCCAGCCAATGTTGGAATGGATAAACGAGGACGAAAAGTAGACGATCAGCAGATAGGCCTGGATCGCCGCCGGATCAAAGCCAAGCGTGAACATCGGCACCGCCGTCAGCCCGCGCAAAATGGCAATCTCGATGAAATGCATCCGCGCACCGGCCAGCCAATCCATCGCCTTGGTGGAATGATGGATCGCGTGGAACCGCCACAACACCGGAAAGGTGTGGAACGCGCGGTGTGTCCAATATTGCACAAAATCCGTGGCCGCCATGATCACTACCACCTGCAACCAGAACGGCTGCGACCCGATATAGGACCGGATGCCATCCAGCTGGATGGTCTCGTTGACGAAATTGGTGGGCGCAAGCGTGATGAACCCCAGGATCTGCACCAACATTGAGCTCACGAGGTAGTAGAACATATCCTCCCGCCACTCGCCGCGAAACACGGTCTGTTCCGCGCGCGCAGGAAAGAACCGCTCAAGCGGGACAAATAGAAATCCCACCACCAAGACATTGATGATGAAATAATCGAGCCCGAAATAAAGCGCCTGCGGCCCCGCCCCGCTGGTATCGGGCTGCGTCGTTGCCATTAGCGACACGACCACAGTCAGGCCCAGCGCCGTCCAGCCAAGAACCCGCTTGTCCGACAGGATCAAACTGATCAGCGACAGTGCATAGCCAAACAGCAGCACCACCCGCAGCACCACGGTCATCACACCGCTTTCGTGGATAAACGCAATCTCAGGATATGAAAACGTCTCGGGATACCAGCGCAAGAGCACCATCAAAAGCCCCGCAATCCCCGCCAGCAACGCCAGCGAGCCCGACAACCAGCCAGACCCGAACGGCCGCGCCGCTCTTGGCTTCTCCAATTCCGAAATCAATTCACGAAAAATGCCCATCAATCCCTCACCACACGCGGTTTTTTGCAAAATATACACGTCATCAAAACAAGTCAGAGACCTATTTCACCCCGCAGCCAGAAAATCCACAGGCCGCAGCCCTGCGGCCACATCCTACTGCATCATCTTCTTCTGGCCCAAAATATCCTGCGGGGGTCCGAGGGTGCGAAACCCCCCGGTGCGATATGACCCATCGCACGCGTCCGGGACGGTCGGCGGGGTGCCTTGCGCGTCCACGCAACAGCGGCGCACCGGCCTGCCCCCCACGATCCCTAATTTGCATCCCGCCCCGCATTCCCTATCTTCCCAAGGACCAAGGGGGACCCCATGACCGACGACAGCAATCTCAGCCGTGCGCAGGCCCGCGGCGTTCGCAACGCCCGCGACCTGGAAAATCAACTCGGCTGGCTCGACAACATCACCGGCACCGCCCTTGGGGTGCTGGCCGTCGCCTCCGGCATCTATACCTACCTCGGCGTCTCCTCCCTTCTCGATGACAACGGCGCGCTGTCGGTCTTTGCCGCCCTTGCCTATTCGGTCGCCGTCTCGGTCGGCATCTTCGTCTTCTGGTCATACATGATGCGCCTGATGCCCGCCGTGCGCACTGGGGCCGCCCGCATGGGCCTGTTTCTGGCCATGTGCCTGGGCTCGGGTGCCATCATCGCCATGTCATCCTGGCTGAACGCTGCAGCACTTGCCGGGGCCGCCGCTGTCGAACAGCATCTGGCTGAAACCGTGCAAGACTACCAACAGGCGCTGGAACGCACCAATGAGATCACGCAATCCGCCCAAAGCCTGGCCCGCGATGTCGCCCGCGTGCGCCAGTCCTTTGATGACCTCTCCGAACAAGAGGCCACCGGCCAACTTTCGGGCTTTGCCGGTCAAGGCGCCGTCTTCCGCCTCCTGCGCCAGAAATCCGACGAACTCGCCGCACTCGAGGCACAGATCACCACGCAGGAAAACCTCGTCAGCCAGGCCTTCGCCGACGGCAACCAGATCCTTACCCGGATGCGCGCGCTGACGGTCGAACAAGGCCCCGTCGAACAGCGCTCGGTCCTTTTCAGTGAAGAGGCCGTGCGCCTGGCCAATATCATCACCCAATTGCGGCAATTGTCCGTGGCTCCGCTGGTCCAGCGCGCCGCGCGTGATCTGTCCGACAGCGTGGTGCTACCACAACTTGATGGCTCCGACGCTTCGACCCGGCAAGGGCAACAGGCCACGATCGACTCCGTCCTTACCGTGCTGGGCCAGCGCGCCGCCGTGCTCCAAACCGCAGCCCAATCCGTGATCGACATGACCCCACCCGCAGACACCACCTATACGCCGATCTCTGCGGCGGACGCGGTGATCCTCTACGCCCGCAACTTTGTCCCCTCATGGGCCGGGGCCATCGCCATTGACCTGCTGCCAGCGGTGCTGGTGCTGATCGTCACCATCACCCAAGGCGCAATCCGTGCCGCACGCGACGGCACAGCCACCGAAGACAGCCTGACCCTGTCGGAACTGCGCGCCGCAATGATCGCCCTCAAGGATATTGACAGCACCATGTCCCCCGACCACCCCGCGCGCCCGGCCGCCGCCACCGATAACACCCCATCCAAACCCCGCGCGGTCGAATGACAGCACTTAATCCCAATACAGGGCGCACCCTGCGCTGGATCTTTGCGGCCCAGATCGGTTTTGCGGCCGTCCTGATAGGCGCTGACCTGACCCGCGTGTTGCCCACGCTTCTGTCACCCTCTGACGCACCGCAACTGACCCAACCCATAGGGCCGGGTGATCAAACGCGCCGCTTTGCCCCGGCAGAGCTTGCCCCGCGCGCCCCCGCCCCCGGCACCCGGCCCATTCCCGCCACTACCGACATGCCCAGCAGGCTCGACTTTGTCGCCGCTGACTGGAACGGCGACCCAGTGATCACCCTCACCGGGGATATCGCCCCCGGCGATGCCCAGCGTTTCGCCGACTTTCTGGACACCCAAACCACCCCTCCGGTCACCGCCTTCCTCAACAGCCCCGGTGGCTCAGTGGTCGACGCACTCGCCATCGGCCGCAGCCTGCGCGCGGCGGGGATCAACACCGAAATGACCGCCAGTGACATCTGCCTCTCTGCCTGCCCTTACCTGCTGGCCGCTGGCCCCACCCGCACGGCGCACGCGGACGCGCTCATTGGCGTGCACCAACACTACTTTGGCGAAAACACCGCCCTGCCAGCCTTCCTCGCGGTCTCAGACATCCAGCGCGGTCAGGGTGAGGTCATGACCTACCTCTCGGACATGGGCGTGGACCCGCTCTTGATGCAACACGCGCTGGTCACACCGCCGGATGAGATTTACCTGCTCACCCCCGACCAGCAACAAACCTACAATCTCACCACCCCCATTGAATAGGCGCAGGCCTATCTCCCGCAAAACGAACGCGCCCAAACCCAGATCTTCTTCTGGCCAGAATAATCCCGGGGGTGTGGGGGCTGGCCCCCACGAAACCAACCGACACGCCTGACTGGCCCCCGCCAAACCATCCGGGACGGCGGGCGGGGCGCCTTTGGGCTTTGCCCAAACAGCGGCGCACGACGCTCCCCGATTGCACCGCAGGCGATCTGATGCCAAAAGGCGGACATGAGCACCGGACACCTCACCATCGACCTCGCCGCCGTCACTGCCAACTGGCAAGCGCTTGACGCCATGACGACCGTCGAGACCGCCGCCGTGGTCAAGGCCGATGGCTATGGTCTGGGCGCCGCTCGTGTTGCCACCGCGCTGGCACAGGCTGGCGCGCGCCAGTTCTTCGTGGCCGCCGCCGAAGAGGGTGCCGCCGTCCGACAGGCGCTTGGCCCCGGCCCCGCAATCTCGGTCTTCTCCGGCCACATGGATGGCGACACCGCATTGCTGCGTGATCATGCGCTGACCCCGCTTCTGAATTCCGTAGCGCAAGTCCACCGTCATTTCACGACCTTGCCCGGCCATGCTTTTGGCGTGCAGCTCGACACCGGCATGAATCGCCTTGGTATGGAATGGGATGATTGGGCCACGACCGCTGCTGACGTGATGCGCGCCGGGCCGACGCTTGTTATGTCGCATCTGGCCTGCGCCGATGAACCCGACCACCCGATGAACCCCTACCAACTGGACGTCTTTCACCAGATGACGGACGGCATCAGTACCCCGCGCAGCCTTGCAGCCACCGGCGGGATCCTGATGGGACCAAAGTACCACTTTGACGTCACGCGCCCCGGCGTCGGCCTCTACGGCGGCGCGCCCTTTGCCGATGCCCGCCCTGTGGCCCGCCTCGATCTGCCGGTGATCCAGATCCGCGACCTGGCCCCCGAAGAAGTTGTGGGCTACGGCAACAGCTATCAAACCCCGCGCCCCGCGCGCATCGCCACCGTGGCCGCAGGCTATGCTGATGGTCTGATCCGTGCCTTGTCGGGCCGTGCCACGCTCTGGCATGGCGGCCAACCCTGCCCGCTCGTTGGCCGTGTCTCGATGGACCTGATCACGGTGGATGTCACCGATTGCGACGACGACCCCGGCTTTCTGACTATCCTCGGCCCCCACCAGGGCGTTGATGCTCTGGCGACGGCTGCCGGCACCATCGGGTACGAGATCCTGACCTCTCTGGGTCAGCGTTACTCGCGCCAATACGCCGCGATCTGACCGCGATTCGCCCGTGTTTCGAACCACTTAGCGCGACGTAGCCCTGCAATAACCACCCGGTCTGACGCAACACATCCGCATTGCGCAGCAATACCAAGCGCACAAAGCACCGCAACATCCTGCGCCGCCGCGCCCACAACATACCACCCCTGCCATATGTACGCCCCGCATTGTTTCGAACTCAGCAACAGTCCGATCACCAATGCATCACAGCAACCCGTGGTTTCTTTTCGTGAATTTTTCCCTGTAGACGCAAATGGTTAATCGCTTATCCTCGACCAGTGTTTGGAGAACTGCGTTTCGGGGGAAAATGCGGCATGTTTATTAAGTCGTCTGTTTTGGGCGCGGCCCGTCTGCTTCACCTGATCGCACTGGCCGCCGTCGCGGTCCTTGGGACAGCCGCATTGATCTACACATTATTGAGCACTTTTGGCTACGCGCCCTGGCTGTCCATGACCGCCACATTCGGTGCCGTCACCTACGACACAGCAGGCCAATGGCTGCAAATCGGCGGCACCAGCCTTTTGTGCGCCATGGCCTTCTTTCTGCCGACCTCGGCCCGTGTCGCGGCACTCGAACACAGCCACCGCCAGTTCCACATGTCGATGGACGACGTGGCCCGCGCCTATCATCTCGCCCATACTGCCGACCGGGCTGGTCTCTTCAGCCTCAGTTCTGAATTTGATGCGGTGCGCGAACGCCTGGGCTATCTGCGCGACCACCCTGATCTGGAACAGCTCGAACCCGATGTACTGGAAGTGGCCGCACAAATGTCGCAACAGGCACGCCACCTCTCCGAAGTCTACTCGGACGAAAAAGTCACCCGTGCGAAAGCCTTCCTGCAACAGCGCCAGGAAGAGGCGGAACGCCAGCAGGAACGGATTGTCGAGGCGCTGCATGTCACCAGCCAGATCCGCACCTGGGCGCAGCAGGTTGATGTCGAGGAATCCATCGTGGCCAGCCAATTGGCGCAGCTTGACGAAAAACTGCAAGCCGCCCTGCCGGTGCTGGGCTACGCCATGGAACACCCTGATGCGGCTGAAGACAACGTCGTCAACCTGCCCGCCAAACCCGCCGCAGAATAGACTGGCCACCGCAAACTGCGTCCCTTAAACCGGGTCAAAACCTGCGAGGCCACGATGCAAACCACCCTCAAATGGGCCAACCTCTCCCTGCTGATCCTGTTTCCCATCGCGTGGTTCGCACCACTGATGCGCGCGGGGCTGCTACCGCTCTTTGGCCTGTCCGAAATCTCAGTGATCTCGGGCCTGCAATCTCTTTGGGGCAGCGACATCTTTCTGGCGCTGATGGTCACCGCCTTCGCGCTCTTTGCGCCCTATTTGAAAACAATCGGTCTGGCGCTGACCCACTTCCACCTCCTCAGCCCGAAACTGCTGCCGTTCCTGTCGTGGATGGGCAAACTGGCGATGGCTGACATCTTCCTCATCGCGCTCTACATCGTGGTGGCGAAAGGCGTCGGCATCGGAAAGGTCGAAACCGCCTGGGGGCTGTATATGTTCACCGCCTGCATCCTCGCCTCCATCGCCATCTCGGCGCTGACCAAACCGCTTTCTTCCGAATAAAAATATGCCCGCCGGAGGCATCCGATTATTCGACGAATAATCGCGCCCCTTGCCAGCCGCAGCACACCAGTCCAAAAGGTGAACATGGCCAAAGACCTTTCCTTCTCCTGTTCCGCTTGCGGTGCCGTCACCTCCAAGTGGTCCGGCAAATGCGAAGCATGTGGCGAATGGAACACCATTCACGAAGACAAGGCACTCGCCTCTGGCCCCAAGAAAAAGTCGCTCGGCGGGATGCGTGGCAAGTCTATCCCGCTCACGGACCTTGCCACCGCAGAGGCCGAACCACCCCGCACCCTCTCGGGCGTAGGAGAGCTTGACCGCGTCCTCGGCGGCGGTTTGACCAAAGCCTCTGCCTTGCTGGTCGGTGGTGACCCCGGCATCGGCAAATCAACCCTGCTCTTGCAAGCCGCTGCCCGCTTTGCCCGCAATGGCCTCAAGGTCATCTATATCTCCGGTGAGGAATCAAACGCCCAGGTTCAAATGCGCGCCCGCCGTCTTGGCCTGACCGAAAGTCCTGTGCAACTGGCCTCCGAAACCAACCTGCGCGACATCCTCACCACGCTGGACGCCGAAAAACCCGACCTTGCAATCATCGATTCGATCCAGACCATGTGGGCCGACAACGTCGACAGCGCGCCTGGCTCGGTCTCTCAGGTCCGCAGCAGCGCACACGAGCTGACAACATTTGCCAAACGCAATGGCATGGCCGTGGTCATGGTCGGCCATGTCACCAAGGAAGGCGCCATCGCCGGGCCCCGCGTCGTCGAACACATGGTCGACACCGTGCTTTATTTCGAAGGAGAGCGCGGCCACCAGTTCCGTATCCTGCGCTCGGTCAAGAACCGTTTCGGTCCCGCAGACGAAATCGGCGTCTTCGAGATGACCGGCAAAGGGCTGGCCGAGGTTAAGAACCCATCGGCCCTCTTTTTGTCCGAACGGGGCGATCCCGCGCCCGGTTCCGTGGTCTTTGCAGGTATCGAAGGCTCCCGCCCTGTCCTGTGCGAGATCCAGGCCCTTGTGGCCCCTTCGCCACACAGCCAACCGCGCCGGTCAGTGGTCGGATGGGACGGATCGCGCCTTGCAATGATCCTTGCGGTCCTCGAATCCCGCGCCGGTGTCCCGTTCACCGGATTGGACGTCTACCTCAACGTAGCAGGCGGTTTGCGCATCACAGAACCCGCCGCCGATCTGGCTGTGGCCGCCGCCCTCGTCTCTGCGCGGGAAGATGCCAGTCTGCCCAAAGACGCAGTTCTTTTTGGTGAAATCTCGCTCTCGGGCGCGCTCAGACCCTGCGTGCAAACGGAAAATAGATTGAAAGAAGCGCAGAAACTTGGTTTTACCTCCGCAATCATGCCGCAACAGGTGAAAGCACCGCCCGCGGCAGGGCTGGATTTGCGCACCCCGCAAACGCTGGTCGATTTTGTGACAACGGTGTTCGGCGAACGCGGACCCGAATGAAGGAGCGGACCGTTGGAAGGTTTCACCATTGTTGATGGCGTCGTCGCCGCAGTCATCGTCGTCTCGGCGCTTTTGGCCTATAGCCGTGGATTTGTGCGCGAAGCTATGTCTATCGCAGGCTGGATCGGCGCCACGATCCTCGCCTTCATCTTTGCCGATCAAGCCGAACCGTTGGTCCGCCAAATCCCGGTCATCGGTGATTTCATCGGCGACAGCTGCGAGCTGTCGATCATTGCCGCCTTTGCCGCTGTTTTTGCTGTGTCTCTGGTGGTTGTGTCGATTTTCACGCCGCTCTTTTCCTCATTAGTGCAACGCTCTGCCCTGAATGGGCTGGACCAGGGCGCGGGGTTCCTCTTTGGGGTGCTGCGCGGCATCCTTCTGGTGGCTGTGGCATTCTTTGTTTATCAAACGGTGCTCTCTGCACAGGACATCCCGATGATCGAAGACAGCCGCTCTGCCAAGGTCTTTGCCCGGATGACGGGGCAGATCGAGGATCGCGACCCCGAAGCAGCGCTAGGTTGGCTAACGGTTCAGTATGAACAGCTGGTCGGTGCATGTTCCGCGCCGCAATAAGGCACGGCTTTCGCCCCTATTCGGTCATAATTCAAGGTTAGCAAACCCTTAACGCGCGCGATTTTGCGTGCCCAAAGGATTTGCGATGATGAAGCGTCTGATTTCGACACTCTTTGCTCTGGGCCTGATGGCCACTGGTGCCTCGGCTGCAACGGTGAACTACAACTTTCAGGCAGGCGGGCCCAATGGCAGCTCGGTCAGCTACACCTCTGGTGGCGTGGATTTGACCGTGTCCAGTGGCGGTGGCAATGTGGCCGTTACCAACAACGGTCTGGGCGTAACCGGCAACCCCGAAGGCGGACGGTTGGGTCTGGGCGAAAGCCTGACGTTCGACTTTGGGGGCATTCTGGTTGACCAGATTTCCGGACTGGTGTTTGAGGCAGGACCGCAAGCCGAACAATTCGGCGTGATCATCAACGGTGTCTCGACCCTCTTCACGGTGCCCGCCGGCCTCGGCAACAGCTTCACAACGCTGAATTTCTCCAGCCTGATCCCGACAGGTGGTGTCTCCAGCTTTACGATCTTTGGTGTCCAACCCAATGCGCCGGGCAATCGTGGTGTCAAAGTGGGCGGCATTACGGTCAACGCAATCAATATCCCGCCTGTGCCGTTGCCTGCTGGCGGTGCGCTCCTGCTGACGGGTCTGGGCCTCTTGGCACTGCGCCGCCGTCGCTGACAGCACACCTTACCCACATTTCGAAAACGGCGCGCCTTTCCCGGCGCGCCGTTTTTATTTCTGCCGCCGCCTGCAGACATAAACGCCCAACCTGTCACCCTTTGGAACCACCCCGCCTGCGCTGTCGCAATTCTGTCATATCTCCCCCGTGACACTGCCGTCGCAACCCGCTACATGGTGCCCATCTGTTCCCGGATTCGAAGGCTGCCGCCCGTGACCGACACCCTGCCCCCCGCCCATCCGTTTGATGACGATAAATTGCGGGAGGAATGCGGCGTTTTTGGCGTCGTCGGCGTCACCGATGCAGCCAATTTCATAGCCCTCGGTCTGCACGCCCTGCAACACCGCGGGCAAGAGGCCGGCGGCATCGTCACCCACGACCCCGAGACCGGATTCAACCAAGCTCGCCGCATGGGTCTGGTGCGTGACAACTTCACCTCACCTGCGATGATGGCGCAATTGCCCGGCACCGTGGGCATCGGCCACGTCCGCTATTCCACCGCCGGCAACAAGGGCCAGACCGCGATCCGCGACGTCCAACCCTTCTTTGGCGAATTTTCCATGGGCGGGGCTGCGATTGCCCACAACGGCAACATCACCAACGCGATGTCCCTGCGGCGCGAGTTGATCGAGCGCGGTTCGATCTTCCAAAGTTCCTCGGACAGCGAATGCATCATCCACCTGATGGCTCGCTCCATGGGCCGCACGATCCCTGACCGCATGGAAGAAGCACTGCGCAAGGTCGAAGGTGCGTTCTCCGTGGTCGCCATGACCCGGACCAAGCTGATCGGTTGCCGCGACCCCCTTGGCGTGCGCCCTCTGGTGCTGGGCCGCGTTGCCGATGGCTGGGCGCTGGCCTCTGAAACCTGTGCGCTTGACATCATCGGGGCCGAATTTGTCCGTGAAATCGAACCGGGCGAAATGGTCGTGATCACCGCTGAACGCGGTGTCGAAAGCCACCACCCCTTCCGCCCCGCAAAATCGCGCTTTTGCATCTTTGAACACGTCTATTTCAGCCGTCCCGATAGCTCTCTGGGCGGCCGTTCTGTCTATGAAACCCGCGAAAACATCGGCCGCGAACTGGCAAAAGAGGCCCCGGTCGAGGCTGACCTGGTCTGTCCGGTGCCCGATTCCGGCACCCCCGCCGCCATCGGCTACAGCCTGCAAAGCGGCATCCCTTATGCGATGGGCATCATCCGCAACAACTACATGGGCCGGACCTTCATTGAGCCCACCGAACAGATCCGCAACATGGGTGTGCGCCTGAAACTCAACGTCAATCGCGCCCTGATCAAGGGCAAGCGCGTGATCCTTGTGGACGACAGCGTCGTGCGCGGCACCACCAGCCGCAAAATCAAGGAAATGATCCTTGATGCCGGTGCCGCAGAGGTGCATTTCCGCATCGCAAGCCCCCCCACCGCCTGGCCCTGCTTTTATGGCGTCGACACGCCCGAACGCGAAAAACTGCTGGCCGCTACCATGACCGAAGAGGAAATGCGCGACCATCTGGGCGTCGACAGCCTGCGGTTCATTACCCTCGACGGCCTCTACCGCGCCGTGGGCGAGGCCAAGGGTCGCGACGCCTCCGCCCCCGCCTATTGCGACGCCTGCTTTTCGGGCGAATACCCGGTGTCACCCTCTGACATGATCGAACAGGGCTTTCAGGCGAAACAGGCCGCGGAATAGCGGCGCGCACGATCCAGACTTGATTGACCCATAGAAATGCGGTGATGATTGCGACATTTAGCAATCCGGTCATGCATTATGTCTGAATCCAGTGTTACATTCCTTTGCGTCCCGAAATCACCGCTCAATGTCGACACTTTCATCGACATCGCGCATAGCACTGCTCAGGAATACCACGTCAAAGACGGATGGGACGTGAATATCGTGGTCTTGGGCGAGGCCCGCGAATCCATTCGCACCCGAAAGGCCAGCGATTGGGCCGATCTTCTGCGGCAGAATTGGGCCAATTCAAAAGAAATCCGGCTGTTTGGTTTTGACGGCAACGTGCACACCGAGGTGAGCTTTCGGCGCATGGACGGGATCCTTGATATCGACGTCCCGCTGCGCGACGGCGATGATTCCCAAACGGTCGAGGCTGCATTTCTCAAGACTTGGGATTGTGTGCCGATGTCAGGCGACCCGTGGCGGTATCGCAGCACAGGCGTCGTCTATCGCCCCGGCAATTGGTCCACCGCGAACCTTGCAAAGGGTATCGAAAACACGCTCGCCAATTGGGGCCCGCCCGAGATCATGTCGCTCGACGATGGCTTTATCTCTTACGAGCATCGCGACGTGGCGCATGTCGAACGCCTGCAAGGTGCGACGACGCTGCCCGATTTTCTGGACCTCTTGCGCCGCTTTGACGCCCGCACCAACATGATCCTGAATATCGGCATGTCGGTCCGCGGCCCGGCCTATGTCTCAAACGGCAGCCTGAACGGGCTGGGCTTCGGGCTCTACGTCTCGCACAAACCCGCGCCGGTCACGGTTGAAATCCGGTCGTCGATCCCTGCGGCAGAGTTGAACCGCCGCCTTGAACCGATGGCCGACGCCCTTGGCTTCGGCAAACCAGTCCCGGCGATCATCAGCGGCTCACAAACCTCGGGCGGTCAGCCACAATTTGACAAACGTCCCTGGGTGACGCTGATTTTGGCCCCGCTGATCCTTGCCGCGATTGGCCTGCTGACATGGCAGACCTACTTTCTGGCCTACCCCGACTACAACACCAATCTGTCCGCACCGTTGTTGACAGATCAGACCACCACCGCCACCCCCGGCCCCTTGGTGGTGGAATGGTTCCTGCAACCCGATCCCAAGGGTCTGCGCCGCCGCATCTTTGATGCGCCCGCAACGGTCGATGTGCTGCGCGATGGCACCATCGTTGGGTCCTTTGTCGGTCAGGGCCGCGCATCAGTGGCGGTGGCACCGGGCCGCAATACCCTCATTGTGCGACCGGCGGATACATCCGCCAGTCCCCTGACCTTCCAAGTCGACGTCGCGGACCCTGCCGCGAACTGATCCAAACCCATCCGCTACTGCATCTTGGTGTCGTGCGCGATCATTGCCCAACTGCGCATCGGGGCCGGTTCAACCCCAGTGACAAGCCTGTTGCCGGGGATCGCCGGGTCATCCACTGACATCCCGATATAGGCGATGCCATTTGGATCCCATGCACCAAAAATCTTGGGGTCCGGCCCCTGCCCGATCGTTGTGCGCATCAGGTTGTCGGACACATCGCGGATCGGATCAAAGCCATAGATTTCCGTGATATGCGGCTGTGCCGCATAGGCTTTCCAAGCATCCTTGGCCCGCGTGCTCAATTCGGCATTGGCATCATGCGTACCCACATGCGCGACCCGCATATCGCCATTGCGGCGATACCGAAACAGATAGCAGCCGCTCATGTAGCCCGTGATCACAGGGACATGGCGCAACCCGCAAAAGGTTGTCAGCCCCGCGATGTAATACAGCAGCGTGTTCTGCAACGCGGTTCCGTCAGAGGCGACAGTGCCTTGGTTCTTCAGCCGCAACTTGCGCGGCCTGTCCCACAAGGGCCGGATATCGCCCACGGCCGCGTTATGCCGGATCGGCTCCGGCATAGATTTGTTCACAAAGTCCCTGATGCTCAAATTACCCTCCCGAGGATTGGTCGCAGGCCAGACCTGACCTATGGTCAACTTTAGCACGACCAACAGAGGTGGCGACAAGCCTTTGGGGCGAATTCTTTTGACCACCTTACTCGTGCCGGGGTTTTGCCGAAACGTTGGGCACCCTGATCTAAATCGCAGGGCTACGGGTATTGTCACCAGGGGTGGCGCCCCCGCCCACGGGCGACATCGACGCAAGCGCCGCTCTTCCCACGCGCAAAAATACTACCGCCGGGGACGTTCACCGAACTGCTGCTTGCGTCCGTTCAGCGTGACAACCCACATCGCCGCCACCAATTGCCGCCTGCGTTGATCCCAGCCTGATGGATCAGTGGCAAAGGTGGTGCGCCAGACGCCATCAATCTGAATGGCCAGTCGTGCGCCGCTACCGCCCGCCGCTGTTTTCCGCATTGCTGCCAGAGCCGCCATAAGCGGTTGCGCCGCAGCCTTGCGCCGCCCCGCAAACAGAACGTCAAACGTGATTCCATTGCCGGTCAGCCCCGTTGCGACCACATCCTGTCGCGTATTCAGCCGCACATCAGGCGTCAGATGCAGGTTCACCCGCACCATTTGTCCGGCAAAAAGGCCCGAATCTTCAAACTGGGGACCGACGCCAGACATGGGCTGGCGCGGCTGATACTGGGCGGGTTGGCGCATGGGTGGTGACATGCCAAAGCCTTACCCCAACTCCATTAATGATCGGTTGCTCTCAATCCGAACCTCGCGATACGTTCCGCGCAAACCCACGTCAGAAGGCAGCGTCGCGCCATGACAACCGTCATTCATCACAACCCCAACTGCGGCACCTCGCGTAACGTGTTGGCCGCGATCCGCGCCACCGGAACTGACCCGATTGTCATCGCATACCTCGAAACAGGCTGGACCCGCCCACAATTGCAGGCGCTCTTTGCCGCCGCTGGTCTGACACCACAGACCACCCTGCGCACCCAAAAGACCGATGCAGAGGCACGCGGGCTGCCAGATTCAGACGACGACACGATCCTTGATGCGATGATCGCCGATCCGATCCTCGTCAACCGCCCCATCGTGTGCACCCCGCGCGGTGTCGTCCTGTGCCGCCCCGCGGAGGCGGTGCTGCCGCTGTTAGAAAACCAGCCCACCGGCCTGCTTTTGAAAGAGGATGGCACACTGCTATTCGGCTGAAATTGACCGATGTCCGTGGTGCAATGCCGCATTGCAGCGCGCCCCCCTTGCAGCCCCCTTCCACAACGCCCATATCGCCGGCGCATCACATCGTTAGCTGGTGCGCAAAAGTGAAAGAGCGTTCATGGCCTCCGCCGACCAAACCCCTGCAAACGTGGCTGCAGCCGCTGCCATCCCCGATGCCTTGCCCCTAGATGGCGTGGCCCTAATCGGGCTGATCTCTGACAGTACCGGCGGTGCGGCTCTCTTGCGCAACGGCCAAGGCGAGATTGAGCGTGTCACCACCGGCGACAGCGCCTTTGGCCTCACCGTCACCGCCCTTGATGACAGCCAGATCGTGCTCGCCGACGCGCGGGGGACAACCCACACCCTGCAGATCCCGGGCTAAGGCAATTGCCAATTCGCGCACCACGTCCTAAAGCGGGCACATGACCAAAACAGCCCTCATCACCGGTGCCTCTCGTGGCCTGGGTGCCGCCATCGCCGCCGCTCTGGCCCCGACCCACCATGTCATTGCCGTGGCCAAGACCACCGGCGCGCTCGAGGAACTGGACGACCAGATTCAGTCTGCGGGCGGGGCGGCCACACTGGCCCCCATGGACATCACCGTGGATGCGGCCATGCAGCAGCTCTGCCGCGGCATCTTTGACCGCTGGGGCAGCCTCGACCTTTGGGTCCATGCCGCGATCCACGCCGCACCCCTTGCACCAGCCGATCACATCGGCCCCAAGGACCTGGACAAATCGCTCGCCGTCAACGTGACTGCCACACAACGCCTGATTGCCTACGTCGCCCCGCTTCTGGGTGTTGCGGGCCATGCGGTCTTCCTCGACGATCCCCGCGCCGGGGCGCAGTTTTTCGGCGCTTACGGCGCCACCAAAGGTGCGGGCATCGCCCTTGCCCGCAGCTGGCAGGCGGAAACCGCAAAGATCGGCCCGCAGGTCAGCATCCTGACCCCCAACCCCACGGCCACCGCCACCCGCGCGCGGTTCTATCCAGGTGAAGACCGCGCAGCACTTGCAAGCCCTGCGTCCGAGGCAGCCCGCCTCATGCCCGCGATCCTGCATCCGGGTGCTGCACTCTGATCGACCACATCTCAACTGCCACCGGGTGACTGCAGCAATTTTGATTTGCAAAACCGCATACCCGCACGGGTCGATCCTGCGCGCGGGTCTCAATTCTTCTGGCCAAAAATATCCCCGCCGGAGGCTCCGACATGAACCACCCCCGCGCACGCACGTCCCCGAAGAACCGGGACGGCGGGTGGGGCGCCTTGCCCGCAGGGCAACAGCGGCACCCCCGTCCTGACGCAGCAACGCCACAGGGCCAGGCTTCCGCCACGCCGCCGCTTCCCTTCGCCCGCCATGCCGCCTAAACCGGTCACAACCACACCCCGAGGGCACACATGCGCATTCTCATCACCAATGACGACGGCATCAACGCTCCGGGTCTTGCCACGCTGCACACCATCGCCAGCACACTCGCCGGGACCGATGGCGAGGTCTGGACCGTGGCCCCCGCCTTTGAACAATCAGGTGTCGGCCACTGCATCAGCTACACCAAGCCGATGATGATCTCTGAACTCGGCCCCCGCCGCTTTGCCGCCGAAGGCTCACCCGCAGATTGCGTGCTGGCCGCCCTCTATCACGTCATGCCCCACGCGCGCCCTGACCTGATCCTCTCGGGCGTCAACCGTGGCAACAACGCCGCTGACAACACGCTTTATTCAGGCACCATCGGTGCCGCGATGGAAGCCGCCCTGCAAGGCGTCCCCGCCATTGCCCTTTCGCAATTCTTCGGTCCCGACAATGCCAGTCTTGAAGACCCGTTCGAGGCTGCCGCGCAGCATGGCGCTGATCTGGTGCAAACCCTGCTGGACCGTGCGGAATGGGGCGGCGACAGCTACCAGATGTTCTATAACGTCAACTTTCCCCCGATCCCTGCCGCAGACGTCAAAGGCGCACGGATGGTGGCCCAGGGCCTGCGTCCCGGTGCGGCGTTCGGGATGGAACCCAGCACCGCCCCCAATGGCCGCACGTACCTGTGGATCAAGGGCGGCCCGCAACACGTTGCAACCGCCCCCGGCACCGATGTGCATGCCAACCTCGACGGCTATACCTCTGTCACGCCAATGCGCGCGGACCTCACCGACCATGCCAGCCTTGCGGCCATGCAGGACCTCTTTGCATGACCGACGCCCAGACCAAAATGCAATTCCTCTACGCGCTCCGCTCCAAGGGTGTCACCGACGCCCGCGTGCTGACCGCAATGGAAAAGGTCGACCGTGCTGCCTTTGTCAAAGGGCTCTTTGCCGACCGCGCCTATGAAGACATGCCGCTGCCGATCAACTGCGGCCAGACCATCAGCCAGCCATCAGTCGTGGGCATCATGACGCAGGCGCTGGATGTGCAACCGCGTCACAAGGTGCTCGAAGTGGGGACAGGCTCGGGCTATCAGGCGGCGATCCTTTCGCAGCTCGCGCGCCGGGTCTATACGGTCGACCGCCACAAACGGCTGGTGGCCGAGGCGCAAAGCGTCTTTGACAACCAGGACATCACCAATATCACCGCCTTTGCCGCAGACGGCAGCCATGGCTTGCCCGATCAGGCGCCCTTTGACCGCATTCTGCTGACGGCGGCGGCAGAAGACCCCCCCAGCCCCCTCTTGGCGCAACTGCGTGTGGGCGGTATCATGGTCTTGCCCGTGGGTCAGTCAGACGCGGTGCAATCGCTGATCCGGGTCACCCGGAACGAAACAGGTTTTGACTATGACGAGCTGCGCCAGGTGCGCTTTGTGCCCTTGCTCGAAGGGCTGGGACAGGATTAGAACGCCGACGACCCCGGACAACAAGGGGCGCGGCACCACAGGAGAGCAGACATGACACGTCACCCCTATCGGTTCATGATGACCACGGGTGCCATTGCCCTTTTGGCGGCTTGCGAAGGCGGCCTGCCCGATTTTGACCTGCGCGACATCGGCAATGGCTTTGACACCTCTGCGGCGGTTGAAAATCTGCCCGACCGCCCTGCCCCTGATGATCGTGGCGTGATCTCTTATCCGAACTATCAGGTCGCCGTGGCGCGCACGGGCGATACCGTGGCCTCTGTCGCGCAGCGTTTGGGCCTGAACGCAGGAGAGCTGGCGCGCTTTAACGGCATCGCCCCTGACACCGGTCTGCGCGCGGGCGAATTGATGGCCCTGCCCAGCCGCGTGGCCGAACCTTCGCCCGCAACCGGTGCGGCACCTGCCACCCCCGGTCAGCCGCTGGATGTGGCGGCCATTGCAACAACGGCGCTGGACCGTGTGGGCGACCAGCCTGCTGCCGTCGCGCCAACCCCGGTTTCGGCCCCGGCCCCAGCCACCAACGGTGCGGAACCGATCCGCCACAAGGTGCAGCGTGGCGAAACCGTGTTTTCGATCTCGCGGCTCTATGGCGTTCCGGTGTCCAACATCGCCGAATGGAACAGCCTCGGCTCTGATCTGACTGTCCGCGAAGGTGCCTTCCTGCTGATCCCGCAAGCCGGCAGCCGCCGACCAGTTGCGGCCCCCGCCCCTGTCACCGACCCCGGTGCCGGCACCCCAACGCCGACGCCGCCAAGCGCCTCTGCCCCGCTGCCTGCCGAAACACCTGCCGCCGCGGCAGAGGCGCTGCCCGCACCGCCGACCCCGGACACCGGGGCGGCGACCACGCCCGCGCCTGCGGCCAGCAATACCAACGCCCGCCTCTTGCGCCCGATCGAGGGCCCGGTCATCCGTGAATACGCCCCGGGCCGCAACGAAGGCATCGACATCGGCGCAGCCGCCGGAACCCCGGTCAAAGCCGCCGACAGTGGCAATGTCGCGGCGACGACCACCAACACCAATGGCATGGCGATTGTTGTGATCCAACACGCCGATAACCTACTGACGGTCTACACTAACATCGACGGTCTGACCGTCGCCAAGGGCGATAGCGTCAGCCGTGGCCAGACCATCGGCAAAGTGCGCGCAGGCGATCCCAGCTTCCTGCACTTCGAAACCCGCCGCGGCCTGCAATCCGTCGACCCCGCGGGCCTGCTGCCCTAACGTTTGGTGCGAGCGATCCGCACCGCTCTTGCGGCCCTGCTGCCCAGCGGCACACCTCTGCCGCTGCGTGAAGCGACAAAGGACGGCTTTGCGCCATTTCGAAGACATCAGGCCAAGTCCGGGCACTGCCCGACCTGGAGGGCATCCGCAACGGTCCCGTGGCGCGGGGCATCACCATAGGTCTGACGTCATTCTGCTTGAAAGGTTGCAAAACTGCCCTCCTGGGGGAGGTCGGGCAGTGCCCGGACTTGCGCCGGGCGGTGGAGCGCTGTGCTGTTCTGTTGCGCGCCAGGTGACGTTGGGGGCGTCCTGCCTCAGCGCCCTTTCGACAACTTGGGTTGAAGATCAGCTTTTGGAGAAGTGCGCCTAATAGGCCGCTTCGCAAAGATCAAAATGATTGCTGGCTGCTTGCCACGAGATCACTGCAGACATGAATCGAGCCGCCATAAAATACGCACTTGCGTCCTCGTGATTTCCGGCTACTTCCGCAGACAGATAACGATCATCAAGAGCGTCAACGTGATCTTGGAAGTCTGTGTAAGAATGAACTCCAAAATCCTTTGGAAGGTACCGAACTACCTTTTTCGGCAACGATGCCAGTCCGTCCGAAAGTATCAACATCACTCTGTTCTTTGCTTCATCAAAACTCACAAAGTCGAGCTGTTTGGCAAGTTCCGGGTCTAATGCTTCGAGGCGCGATTGCATACCACTTGTATATGTCCTGTTGTCGCGCAGGCAAAGTGCGGACGGCAACCCTTTCCGTCCGTCCTACCCACCGACCAGGACCCGGCCACCGGTTGAGAGTCAGAAAGACATGAGGTTCGAGACAGTATTGCCCGACGCAACCGGTTGATCGAGTTCGGATATCCACGCCCTAAATGCACAAGGAACAACGGCTATCGTTCGACGAAAGATCGCTGTCCCGCCACGGGACGTCTACCCCCGCTTACTCCGCTGGCGGCTGCTGGGCATCACCAGAACCCTCGGGCGGACGGAACGCCAGCACCCGCACATCCGGCGCAGGCTTCACATCCTCATCACGAGCGATCAGCTTGATCTCTCCCTTGGCCGAAATCCGCGCAACCAGCCGCGCATCAGGCCGTTCCGCGCGCCAGTCTTCCAGCGTGAATTCCTCCGTCAGCCGCGTGGTCCGAAAGGTCCAGCCTGCGCGGAACATCCTCTCCATCTCGGCAAAGGTGGCGTCCAGCCCCATCCCCTTGCCACCCAGCGTGCTGGGCAGCTGATGCCGCGCGTTGTCGGACGTCGCCCGTGCGATCTGAAACACGTTGTCGCGCCCGAACTCTGGCGCCAGATCGGTCGCCACCAGTGTGTTGTAGGCATCGTTATCGGTCGCGGCGACCAAGGTGGCATAGCTGACCAGCTCCAACCGCTGCTCCGCCCCTTCTGACAGAATGTCACCGCTATAGGTCGGAATGCCTGCCGCCCGCGCGCCCCTCAGATGTCCAAAGTTGGGGTCCGTCATCAGCACTGGCACCTCGGCCCGCGTCAATGCTTCAGCCAGCGCTGTTGACCACTCTGACCCGCCGATAATGATGACTCCGGGCGTATCCGCCCCGGTCAGCCCCAAGGCCCGCGCAAAGGGTGCCAGCGTGAACCCGTGCAGCACCACGGTGAATGCCACCAGCACAAAGGCCAGTGGCGCGATCAACGCCGCGTCCTCCAGCCCCAGCGACAACAGCCGCTCACCAAAGAGCCCCGCCACCGCAACCAGCACCACGCCGCGCGGCCCGGTAAAAGCGACCAGCGCCTGTTCCCGCCACGGCAGCCCCGACCCGGCCAATGACACAAAGACCGTCAAAGGCCGCGCCACCAACACCACGGCGGCCACAAACACCGCCGCGCGCCAATCCAACGCTTGCAACGCCGCAAAATCCAACCCCGCCGCCAGCAGGATGAACACACCCGACACCAGCAAGACCGTGGCATGTTCCTTGAACCGCCGCAGTTCCACGTAAGACGGCAGGTCGGCATTGGCGATCACGATCCCCATGATCGTCACCGCCAGCAATCCACTTTCATGCAGCACCGCGTCCGAGACGCCAAAGACCGCCAACAGCAGGGCGAACAGCACCGGCACCTTCATGTATTCCGGCACCAACCCGCGCTTGAACGCCGCCGACAGCCCGTATCCGCCCGCTGCCCCCAGAACGGTGGCAATACCGATCCCGATCACCAGATCACTGACCGCAGCGCCCACCGCTGTGGCTGTGTTCAGCACCACAACCACCTCGAACGCCAGCACCGCCGCCAACGCGCCAATGGGGTCATTCACAATGGCCTCCCATTGCAACAAGGCCGCTGGCCTGCGTGAAAGGCGGGCCGTGCGCAACAAAGGTGCGATCACCGTCGGGCCGGTCACAATCATGATCCCGCCAAAGACGGCCGAGGTCTGCCACGACAGCCCGGCCCCGTAGTGAAGCGCCAGCGCGCTCGTGATCCAGCCCAAGGGCGCGCCCACAAAGACCAGCCGTTTGACCCCGACCGCTGCATCCCGCAACTGGTGAAAATTCAGCGTCAGCCCGCCCTCAAACAGAATAATCGCCACCGCGATACTGATCATCGGCCCCATCAACGGCCCAATGTCGCGGGCGGGGTCAAAGACACCAAACACCGGCCCCACCAGAATGCCCGCCGCCAGCATCAGCACAATCGCAGGCATCCGCAGCCGCCACGCCAGCCACTGGCTGCCGACACCGAGGGCCCCGACCAGTGCAAAGGCCACCACCGGGGCCATGGCCCCATCTGCAAGCTGTTCAGTCGCCATCTGTCACCCCCGCTGGCACCGGTGTGCCACCAATCAAACGCTTGTGTTCCTGAATAGCAAAGCGGTCGGTCATACCCGCAATGTAATCTGCCACGATCCGCGCCAACCCTTCCATATCCGCTACCTCTTGCACATCCTTGCGCCACTGCTTGGGCAGCTCTGACGGGTTCGACAGAAAGAACGGGAACAGCTCGTCAATCATCTTGGTCACCGCCACCCGCATCTCGACAACCGCAGGCGCGCGGTACATGCGTTCAAACAGGAACCGGCGGATCACCTTGAGGTCCTCCCACAGCGCAGGTGTGAATTGCACCATCATCCGCCCCGCATGGCGCACATCCGCGACGGATGCCGGGTTGGCCTCTGCCAGATTGCGGCGGCTGACCACAATCACATCCTCGACCAACACACCAAAGAACCGGCGCAAGGCTTCGTGCCTGCGGCGATAATAATTCAATCCCGGATACAGCTTATCCACCCGCGCAAAGCAGTCCTTGAGCACTGGCAATTCTGCAAGCTCATCGGTGCTGAACAGCTCTGCCCGCAACCCATCATGCAAATCGTGATTGTTATAGGCAATGTCATCGGCAAGTGCAGCAACCTGCGCCTCTGCGCTGGCATGGGTGTGCAGCTCCAGATCATGGCGCGTATTGTACGCGGCCAGTGCCCAGGGAATGTCACCTATGACAGGACCGTTATGCTTGGCAATGCCTTCCAGCGTCTCCCATGTCAGGTTCAGCCCGTCCCACTCTGCATAATGCCGCTCCAGATCGGTCACGATCCGCAAGGCCTGCGCATTATGGTCAAACCCGCCAAAGGGCTGCATCAGCCGGTCCAGCGCTTCCTCTCCGGTATGGCCAAAGGGCGTGTGGCCCAGATCGTGCGCCAGTGCCACGGCCTCCGTCAACTCCACGTTCAGATCAAGTGCCGCCGCCACCGTCCGTGCCACCTGTGCCACCTCAATCGAATGGGTCAGCCGGGTGCGGAAATAATCGCCCTCATGTTCAATAAACACCTGCGTCTTATGTTTCAGCCTGCGAAACGCGCTTGCATGAATGATCCGGTCGCGGTCGCGCTGAAACGGAGAGCGAAAGTTGCTCTCTTCCTCTGCATAAAGCCGCCCCCGCGCATTCGCCGGATCGGTCGCATATGGGGCTGCCATGTCCCTGCCCTGCCTTGTCGTCTTTGCCTGCCGCCTCTATATCTGAAGCAACACCAGACCGATAGGTTCCTTCATGCTGACCCTTCCCCCCAAAGTCACCACCCGCGCCTTTGAACGGCTTGCCGAAATCGGCGCCTCTGACCAAGGCAAGGCGCTCCGCATCGCGGTTGAAGGCGGCGGCTGCTCCGGCTTTCAGTATGAGATCGACCTTGATGAGGTGAAAGACGATGATCTGGTCCTTGAAGGCGCCGGCGAAAAGGTGGTGATCGACTCTGTCTCGCTGCCGTTCCTGACCGATGCCGAAATTGACTTTACCGAAGAACTCATCGGCGCGCGGTTTGTGATTAACAATCCCAATGCATCTTCTTCATGCGGCTGCGGCACCTCGTTTTCCATGTGACGAAACAAGTCTGCGACAAGGCGACAGAACGCCGCGCATGACAGATTGTGACTGACAGAATGTTGCCAACTCAGAGGGGCACAATTTCGACGAAAAACTACTTTTATCCGTTTATTTTCAATGTGTTGTAGAGTTTTCGAAAATTTTTTCCCTGCATCATGAAACGAATTTGCGCCCCCACTGTTGTGACACCATAGCAGAAAGCGACGGCATACTTCGTCGCTCATAGCAAACCAGAAAGGATGCTCTTATGAACACCCTTATGAAAACAACCGCCCTTGCCGCAACGCTTGCACTGGGCACAACCGCCGCCTACGCAAACAACTTTGGTTTTCAGACATTGGTCGAAGACAACAACACCATCGAACTGAACCTGGTGACGTCAGATGCCGACGGTTTTGTGGTCATCTATGACTACGCCGGTGGCGAATTTGGCGAGGTGCTGGGCACCGTTGAAGTGTCGGAAGGCGCAAATGACGATCTGGTCGTGCCGCTGGATCCGGCAGCGAACACAACCGATATTGCCGCCGTGCTCTATGCGGGCCCCATCACGACACCGATGGAAGCGGATGCTTGGATCACACTGGATGTAAGCGACGACAGCTAACGCCAGTCGGTTAACGGATCAAAGGGTCGCACCACATGGTGCGGCCCTTTTTGCTGTTTAGATGTGTAGTGGGTGATCGGCGTCCGGACGATGTGCATACAGGTTGTGCATGGGTCGTGTACGGGTTGTGTATGGGTTCTGCATGGTTCAAAATTGCCACAGGCAGTGAGGCAAATCATGAAAATCGCGACATTTAACATCAACGGCATCAAGGCGCGCATCAGTGCATTGACCGACTGGCTGAACGAAAGCCAACCCGACGTCGCGCTTTTGCAAGAGATCAAGTCGGTCGATGAAAATTTCCCTCGCGAACACTTCGAGGATATGGGCTATATCGTTGAAACTCATGGACAAAAAGGCTTCAACGGTGTTGCAATCCTATCCAAAATCCCGCTCGAGGATGTGACCCGTGGCTTGCCCGGCGATGACACCGACGAACAGGCCCGCTGGATCGAAGCAACCGTCATGGGCGACACCCCGGTACGTATCTGCGGGCTTTATCTGCCCAACGGTAATCCGGTCGAAATCAACCAAGATGGCAGCCCTGTTGCGGGCGGCAAATACGCCTACAAAATGGACTGGATGGAGCGACTTTATAAACGCGCTCAGACACTTATGGCAGATGAGGTTCCGGCACTCATGGCCGGTGATTACAACATCATCCCGCAACCCGAAGACGCCAAACGGCCAGAGGCTTGGGTCAACGACGCGCTGCACCGCTTGCCCAGCCGCGAGGCCTTCCGCCGCATCCAACACCTTGGATTCACAGAGGCTTTTCGCGCCACCACCCATGGCGACGGCCATTACTCCTTCTGGGACTATCAGGCCGGTGCTTGGGACCGTAACGACGGCATCCGCATCGACCATTTTCTGCTGACCCCACAATGCGCCGACCTGCTGCAAAGCTGCTGGATCGAAAGCGCTGTCAGAGGCCGCGAAAAACCCTCTGATCATGTGCCTGTCTGGGTCGATCTGGCGGCTTGAGGAATGTTGCGTATCACATTCATATTATTGGCTTTCCTGCCTTCCATTTTGCAAGCTCAGTGCCTGACCGCCAACACCGGCGCGGGCTGTGCGACAGCCAAGATCATCAGCGTTCCCAAGACCACAAAAGAGCTTGGCCCACCCCCGGTTGAGATCGGCGAAATCCTTGAACGCGGCAAGTATTCCATGCTGCTTAACGCCCGTTGGTACGGCCTGCCCGATGCCCGCGACGGATGGGTCTATTTCCGGATAGAAGAGGACGTCTACCGCGTCGATTTCGAAACGATGGAGGTGCTGGAACGCGCTACATCTGAGGCGGGGTCAAACTGGCCTAGCGGGTGACGTCATGGTCGTAAAGCCATGATAACCTTGATAGAAATGCGTTTGGTGCCACGGCACTGATCCCACGCAACACGCCATGCGATGCCGCCCGCCGCACTCCGCGCAAGTGATAATTCACCGCATTCGCATTGGCCGCCGCAATCGCCCGTTTCACCCGCGCCTGACGCAGCTTTTGGTAGTCGCCACCTTCCGTCAAACACCGCGCCAGAACCCAGGCATCCTCAAGTGCAAGGTTCGCTCCCTGCGCCAGAAACGGCAATGTTGGATGAGCTGCGTCACCTAACAGATAAATTTCGTCTTCGGCCCAGGTCTCCGCCACCTCGTGCCTGAAGAGTCCCCACAGATTGACCTCTTTTATTTGCGATAACAACGCTTTCAACGGCGAAGCTGCATCACTGAACGCAGACCTTACATGGGCCGGATCATCTGCATGAGACCACCCTTCTTCCGCCCAAGCATCGCGTTCTTGCACCGCGACAATATTGATCTTGCCACCCGGCAAAGGATAGCTGACCACATGCCGCCCCGGCAGCATCCAAATGGTTGCCTCTGGTGCCGCGTCGCCGTCGACAATGGCGCGCCACGCGACCTGACGGGTAAAGAATGGCGTGCCCAACCCGTTCAAAACGGGACGAAACGCCGAATGCAGCCCATCTGCCGCCAGCAGTCGCCCATTGGCCGGTGCCGTGTCAGGAGTTAGCGTGCTGCCAGTCACAACCTCAACACCTGCATCAACACAAGCCTTGGCCAGCATTGCCAGCAAATCACCCCGGTGCAGCATCCGGAACCCTGGCACGCTTTGCGGCAATGCGAACCGTGCGACAACACGACCTGTCAAACCGTCACGCGGCACAACTGCCTGAGATTTTATGGATTTTTCGGCCAGTGCCTGCCCCAAACCCAGCGCCTCCAATACCCGGCCACCGTTGGGGGAAATCTGCAAACCCGCACCTTGGGTCCGTAAGACCGGCGCGCGTTCGTGCACTGTAACGCTCGCCCTTTTCTGGGCCAACGCGGCCGCAGCGGCCAGACCGGCGATCCCGCCGCCGGCCACCGTGTGGGCCTGGGTCACAGGCTTAGTCTTTGCGATGGACCTTCTCGCCCCGCTCGTGACGCTCTTGCGCCTCAAGGCTCATTGTGGCGATCGGACGCGCATCCAGACGCTTCAATGAAATCGGCTCGCCGGTGATGCTGCAATAGCCATATTCACCTTCGTCAATCCGGCGCAGGGCCGCATCAATCTTGGCAACAAGCTTGCGCTCACGGTCGCGGGTGCGCAATTCCAACGCGCGGTCGGTTTCCTCGGATGCGCGGTCTGCCACATCGGGAATGTTGCGCGTCTGGTCTTTCATGGACGCCACGGTATCGCGGCTATCATCCATAATCTCTGATTTCCAATCCAGCAACTTGCGGCGGAAATATTCAGTTTGGCGGTCGTTCATAAATGGTTCGTCCTCAGCGGGACGGTAATCGTCAGGCAAGAAAACCTCGGCTTTCATTGCTTCCCCTCTCAATGTGTTGCCTGTCATTTCTTCTGCTGGTCCTGACATACAACGGTTCCCCTCAAAACTTGGCTTCGTTTAGCCCCATGCGTGCCGCATGTCACCCCCAAAACGTCTTGAAAACGATGTGTTGAAGGGTTGGACGAAGCTGCTAAGTTGCGCGGCGAACAGGTGGGAAAAGACATGAAATTTGAAGGCACAGACGCCTATGTGGCAACTGACGAACTGACCATGGCGGTGAATGCCGCGGTGACACTCGAACGTCCGTTGCTCGTCAAGGGCGAACCCGGCACCGGCAAAACCGAACTGGCCCGACAGGTCAGCGCCGCACTGGGTCTGCCGATGATCGAATGGCATATCAAGTCGACCACCAAAGCCCAGCAGGGCCTGTATGAATATGACGCCGTTAGTCGTTTGCGCGACAGCCAATTGGGCGATGAAAAGGTCCACGATGTCGCCAATTACATCAAGCGCGGCAAGCTGTGGCAGGCCTTTGCCGCTGACGGCAAGGTCGTGCTGTTGATTGATGAGATCGACAAGGCGGATATCGAGTTTCCCAACGATCTGCTGCAAGAGCTCGATAAGATGGAATTTCACGTCTACGAGACAGGAGAGACGGTGGCCGCAAAAGTGCGTCCAATTGTCATTATTACGTCGAACAACGAAAAAGAGCTGCCCGACGCCTTTTTGCGCCGCTGCTTTTTCCACTACATTCGCTTCCCCGAGGTCGAGACGCTGCGCAAGATCGTCGCCGTGCACCACCCCGGCATCAAGGATGCGTTGCTGACCGCCGCCCTGACCCAATTCTACGAAGTGCGCGAGACTCAAGGTCTCAAGAAAAAGCCTTCCACCTCAGAAGTGTTGGATTGGCTGAAATTGCTGCTGGCAGAGGACCTTACGGCGGAGGATCTGCGGCGGGATGGGGCCAACGCCTTGCCAAGATTACATGGTGCGCTGTTGAAGAACGAACAGGATGTGCATCTGTTCGAACGGCTCGCCTTCATGGCCCGCGGCGCGCGCTAGGTCCCCTTACGTCACGCGAAACACGCAAGATTTTGTGGGCCATTTTGCTGGCACCACAAGGGAAATGAGTCTTTCGCGCAACGCCAGACGATTTTCCCGGACTCTTCTCAAATTATCAGTCGCTTAACCCCGGCCTGCCATAGTTAATCGGGTGGCCCACAGGCGTGATCTTGGCATTGCCCAAATCGCGTCAAGAAGGGGCCGCAGTTCCAAGGCAGACGGGGCTGACGATATTGAGGAGAGCAGAGTGACCAAGGCAAATATGCCGGTCGACCTATGCCAGTTCAGCCCCGCCATCCTGGCGGACACTGCTGGCGTGCGGACCGTTTCAGACCCGACCTGCCCCAACCCGGGGGCAAACACATGAACCGATTGGCTGCCTTTGCGCTTGGCGTTTTGACGTCTTGCGCCCCGATCCCGGATGCACCGCCATCGCGCGCGGTGGCGCTGGTCAACTCCCTTCCCCCGATGAAGGCTTTCGTGACCGAAACAGTCACTCCCGCCACGCGCTCCAACGCCGAAATGGCGCAGGATTTCCTTGACCTGAGCTTTCGGATGGAGAGCGGGCGCACAATCCCCGTGATGTCCCGGTTCGAGGGGCCGATCACTGTGCGCATGGCTGGCACCCCGTCCGACAGCATGACCACGGATCTCGATGCCTTGCTGACCCGCTTGCGCAATGAGGCGGGCATCGACATTACACTCACAAACGCACCCCAAGCGGCCATCACGGTCGAGGCGATCCCGCAGGCCCAGCTACAACGCGCCGTTCCGCGCGCCGCCTGTTTTGTCGTGCCACGCATCACCAGCTGGGATGAATTCCTGTTGGCTCGCCACACCAGTCAGGTGGATTGGACAACGCTGACGCGCCGCGAACGCGCGGTGATTTTTGTGCCATCCGATGCCGCCCCGCAGGAAATCCGCGACTGTCTGCACGAAGAACTCGCGCAGGCATTGGGGCCGCTGAACGATCTCTATCGCCTGCCCGACAGCGTGTTCAATGATGACAACATTCACACCGTCCTGACCGGCTTTGACATGCTCGTGCTCCGCGCCTTCTATGCGCCAGAGCTATCCAGTGGCATGACCCGGGCGGACGTGGCTGAACGTCTGCCTGCCCTGCTGGCGCGGCTGAACCCACGTGGGCAACGCGCGGGCGCGCCTGCGCTGACCGACACGTCGCGCGACTGGATTACGGCGATGGAAACCGCGCTGACCTCTGGCAGCACACCGGGCCGCCGCCGTCAGGCCGCCGCTCGCGCGATCCAACTGGGCGAGGCGTTTGGCTGGCGCGACACGCGCGCGGGATTTGCGCTCTATGCCAACGGGCGCTTGCAAGTGGGTCACGATTCAGCGGCAGCCCTTGCCTCCTTTAACGCCGCAGAAGCTGTCTATCGCGCGGACCCGGTGACATCCGTGCACACAGCCCATATCGCAGTGCAAAAGGCGGCTTTTGCACTGGCAGCAGGCGATGCCCAAACCACGCTGACACTTGCCGAAGAAGCAATCCCTGTGGCCCGCAGGCATCAAAACGCGGCCCTGATGGCCACGCTGATGATGTTCAAGGCAGAGGCATTGGCAATGACCGGCAACACGGTCGAGGCGGAAGCCGTGCGTCTGGACAGTCTGGGTTGGGCGCGCTACGGCTTTGGCTCTGATTTGAACGTGCAGGCCCGTCTGGCAGAGATTGCGGCGCTGCGCCCCTTTTAAGGGACTTCGCCGATGATCTTTCCGCTTGCAGGCCTTCTGTTTGGTGCAGCTTTTGGCGCATTTCGCGCCAAGGCCCGCGGAGGCAACACCCGTGACCTGCTGCAATGGGCGGCTGTATTTGCCATGATCTTTGGGTTGATCGGGCTTTTTGTGCTGGTCTTTGTCGAACGCAGCTACACCTGACATGTTCCTGCCCTTCTTCGACAACCTGCGCCGGGCCAATGTCCCAGTCAGCTTGCGCGAATTTCTGGCCTTTCTCGAAGGCATGAAGGCCGGCCTTGCCACCTACGACATCGAGGCTTTCTACTTTCTGGCCCGCACCATTATGGTCAAGGACGAACGCCACCTTGACCGCTTTGATCAGGCCTTTGCGGCGACCTTCGAGGGGTTGGAAACCATCCCAGACAGCGCCGTGATGGACGCCGTCGACGTCCCTGCCGACTGGCTGACCAAGATGGCCGAAAAACATCTGAGCGCCGAAGAAAAAGCCGAGATTGAAGCTTTAGGCGGGTTCGATAAGCTAATGGAAACGCTCAAGAAACGGCTTGAAGAACAAAAGGGGCGACATCAGGGCGGCTCAAAATGGGTTGGCACCGCTGGCACCTCTCCCTTTGGCGCTTATGGCTATAATCCCGAAGGTGTGCGCATCGGCCAGAATGACAGCCGCCACCAGCGGGCGGTCAAGGTCTGGGACAAACGCGAATTTCGCAACCTGGATGACAGCGTTGAACTGGGCACCCGCAACATCAAGGTGGCCCTGAAGCGCCTGCGCCGTTGGGCCCGCGACGGGGCCGCGGACGAGCTTGATCTGCAGGGCACGATCCGCAAGACGGCTGAACACGGCTATCTTGATGTGCAAACCCGGCCAGAGCGGCGCAATGCCGTAAAAGTGCTTTTGTTTCTTGACGTTGGCGGGTCAATGGATCCGCACATCAAAGTGGTGGAAGAGCTGTTCAGCGCCGCCAAGGTGGAGTTCAAGCACCTTGAGCACTTCTATTTCCACAACTGTCTGTATGAAGGCGTTTGGCGCGACAATCGCCGTCGCTGGAACGCGCAAACGCCGACTTGGGACCTATTGCGCACCTATGGTGCCGACTACAAATGCATCTTTGTGGGCGATGCGTCGATGTCGCCTTATGAAATCGCCTATCCCGGCGGCGCCAATGAACATATGAACGCCGAAGCGGGCAGCACATGGCTGGCCCGTGCCCGCGACCAATGGCCGAACCATCTGTGGATCAATCCGTTGCCTGAACATTATTGGCCCTATACGCAGTCGATCGCGATGATCCAGGATATTTTTGGCGCGGACCGCATGGTGCCAATGACACTGTCGGGGATTGAGCGTGGCATGAAGGTCCTGACCTGATGCGCCTCGCCGCCATCTGCACCGGGCGCGCCCAGCCGATCAAAGCCAAGTCGGGCCGCACCGGACACTTCAAGGTGCCACAAGCCGGTGCAGTCAATGTGACACCCAAAGGTGCGGAAGGCGATGTGATCGTCGACACCGCCCACCACGGCGGCCCGGATCAAGCGATCTATCTGCTGGGTGAGGCTGACCGGCTTTGGTGGCAATCTACATTGAACACGCCGCTTCCTGCCGGTTTCATGGGGGAAAACATGCTGATCGACGCGCTGGATAGCGCCGATCTTGCCCTTGGCGATCGGCTAGAGGTGGGCACGGTCACTTTGCAAATTACCGCGCCGCGCGTGCCCTGTGTGACGTTTGCCGCCCGCATTGGCGACCCTGGCGGGGTGAAACGTTTTTTGGCGTCGGGCCACCCTGGCGCCTATGCGCGGGTGCTACGATCTGGCGCGGTGAGTGCATTTGATCCAGTGCGGCACATGCCGATTGACAGCGACCGGATCAGCGTAGTGGATCACCTGCGGCGATATGCGCAAAAAGACATGGATGCCGCATATCTTAGGCGTTTGCTGACGATCCCAGCACATTACGGGATGCACGAACTGGCGCGTCACCACCTTGGCGAAGACGCAGAACGCGATTGACGCAAGTGCTTTTGCACCGCAGCGTCACGCCATGACCTTGCACTTTGATCCCGCCGAATATGCCGCGCGACAATCGCGCGCCCTTTCTGCCATGCAGGACGCAGGCTTTGACGCGCTTTTGATGTTCGCGCCTGAAAGCCATTTCTGGATTTGCGGCTACGACACCTTTGGCTTTGCCATGTTCCAATGCCTTGTGCTGACGGCCTCGGGCGATCTGCACTTGCTGACACGGACGCCCGATCTGCGGCAAGCGCAGCTGACAAGCACCCTGCCCAACAGTCACATTCATATCTGGTCTGAAAGCCACGATAGCAATCCGGCTGATGATCTCGCTCGTCTGTTGGCCGATCTTGGCGTCACTGGCCGTATCGGGTTTGAAAACGCGACCGCCGGGCTGACGGACCACAACGGCCAGCTTTTGCGGCATGCCCTGCCCGGTCTAGTGCAAGCGCCAGACCTGATCCGCGACCTGCGCCGCGACAAATCCTCCGCAGAGGTCGCGATGCACCGCCGCGCAGCGGCCTTGTCTGACGACGCCCTTGATGCAGCTCTTGCCATCACCCGCGCAGACGCGTTCGAGGGCGACATTCTGGCCGCCATGCAAGGTGCGGTGTTCAAAGGCGGCGGCGACTATGCAGGCAATGAGTTCGTGATCGGCTCTGGTCCTGGGGCGCTTCTGTGTCGCTACTATTCAGGCCGCCGTCATCTGGATGCCTCTGATCAACTGACGCTCGAATGGTCGGGCACTTATGCGCGTTATCACGCCGCGATGATGCGCACGGTGATCATCGGCACTCCGACCGATGCGCAACGCCGGATGCATGCCGCGGCGGAACAGGCGCTTCTGGCCTGTGAGGCCGCAATCAAACCCGGCGCACCAATGGGCGATGTCCACGCTGCCCATTGCGACGTGTTCGACAGGGCCGGGTTCGGCCACGCCCGGCTACAGGCCTGCGGATATGGCATGGGCGCAATCTATAACCCGATCTGGGTAGATTTTCCGATGTTCACCGCTGGCAACCCAACACTGATGCGCGAAAATCAGGTGTTCTTTTTGCATATGATCTTGATGGATAGCCACGCGGGACTTGCCATGACCCTGGGCCATTCGGTTTTGGTGACTTCAGATGGTTGCGAACGCCTGTCGCGGCACGATACCGCACTGCTGACCCGGTGAAATCGGGAACAAGCATCCTATATATGCATCATGTTAAAGCTGACCCCTATCTTGCTGGCCGTGCTTTATGGCTTTGCGATGTACCGCTTGTCCGTGTGGCGGCTGGGGCGCGAACTTGACGAGAAATCAACAGAGCTAACCGATCCGGTCCTCCGCGTGCTGTGTAACCAAATGGCCGAGGCGCTGGAGCTGCCGCGCATCAAGGTCCACATCTACGAGATTGAACCGATCAACGGGCTGGCCGCACCTGATGGGCGGATCTTCATTACCCGTGGGTTCTTGAACAAATACCGTGCCGGCGCCGTTTCGGCAGAAGAGCTGGCCAGCGTCATCGCGCACGAATTGGGCCATGTGGCACTTGGCCACGCCCGCCGTCGCATGATCGACTTCTCCGGCCAGAATGCTGCGCGCACAGCGCTGGCAATGGTGTTGAATCGTTTCTTGCCCGGCGTCGGCGCGTTGATTGCGAGCGGATTGATGACGCTGCTGGCTGCCCGTCTGTCCCGCGTCGATGAATTTGAAGCGGACGCCTATGCCTCTGCCCTACTGGTCAAGGCAGGGATCGGCACCGCTCCGCAAAAGTCGCTCTTTGGCAAGTTGGAAACCATCACCGGCGCGCGTGGGGCTGCGACACCTGCATGGATGCTCAGCCATCCCAAGACGCCCGAACGCATCGCCGCGATTGAGGCGAATGAAGCAAAATGGGTCGGATGAACGCGCTCCGCGATAGCGCGCCGACTGGCCCTGCCCGATGACTTACAGTTTCCGCAATGCTACGCTGGATGATCTGGACCTGCTGATGGGATGGCAAGCCAATCCTCACGTTGCCGCATGGTGGGATACCGATGCGCCTTATGACGCCGACGACCTCGCCGACCCGCGCGTTGCCCGCTGGATCGTCTCGATCGCTGACCGCTCATTTGCCTATATGCAGGACTACACCGTCCACGGTTGGGACGAGCACCATTTCGCCTATCTGCCCGCCGGTGCGCGCGGGATTGATCAGTATATCGGTGAACCCGATCTGATCGGCTGCGGGCACGGAACCGCATTCATTGGTGCGCGCATGCAGGCGCTCTTTGATGCTGGCGCGCCGGTCATTGCCACAGACCCGCATCCCGAAAATAAACGCGCCATATCCGCCTACTCCAAACTTGGGTTTCGGCCAGACGGGCCGCCTCAAAAGACGAAATGGGGTTTGATCTTGCCGATGCGCGCCAGCAGATAAGTCTTTGGCGCTATGCTGCCGCTAGCCGCTTTCCCAGTCGCGGTAACCGCGCCTTTTTCATCAGCGCACGCATGGTCCAATCCTCGCCAGATAGCCGCCGTGCCTCTGCCAGCACGCTGCCTCCGACGCCCCGGACCTGATCTGGGGCCTCGTCATAGAGCCGGATCAAGAAGCCATCAGGGTCCGCACGAAAAAGCCCTTCTTCCGCCAGCAAGTTCCCCGGAAAATCTTTGGCATTCGCCGTCACGATCCCGTCGCAGGACCCAACGACTGCTGCCGCCAGCACGTGGATGTCATCAGGGTCCGGAAGCCAGAACTGCGCCAGCTTGCCCGCTGGCACCGTTATCTCTGCCTGCGGAAAGTCAGCGCGCAAGGCTGCGACCTCGCCCCGTGCAATCACCTCACCCTCTGGTCCCAACTTCATCGCCGCCCGCGCCCATTCCTCCAGAATGCGTGGCGACCAGCGCGGTTCATATAGGCCAGCGCGCGCGCAGCCGATCAACACCTCGCGCATGACAGTTGGATACAGCACGCAGGCATCCAGCAGCATCCTCATAGGCGGAAGAACACCGCCTTGAGGTATCCGCTTTCGGCCAGATGCGGCATCAGCGGATGGTCCGGCCCGGCAAATCCGGTATGCACAATCTGCCCGCGCCTGCCGCCACGCCCGATCCCGCGGGCGCTGGCGTTGCGAAATTTGGTCAGGTCAGCGGCATGGCTGCAGGAACACAGCCCCAGATAACCACCCTCGGCCACCAGCGCGGCCGCAAGACGCGCGACGCGTTCATAAGCGCGCAAGCCCGCGTCCAAGGCCTGCCGGTTAGGCGCAAAGGCGGGTGGATCACAGATCACCATATCAAAGGTTTCACCTTCTTCGGCCAGCGCGGCCAACACGTCAAAGGCATCGCCCTTGCGGGTGGCAAAGCGCTCCGCCACGCCGCTGGCCTTGGCCCCCGCATCGGCAAGTTCCAGTGCGGCGGCAGACCCGTCAACGGCCAACACTTTGGACGCCCCGCCCGCCAGACAGGCCAGCCCAAAGCCGCCCACATGCGAAAAGACATCCAACACCCGCGCACCGTGGGCAAGAGATGCGGCAAAGGCATGGTTCGGACGTTGATCATAGAAAAGCCCGGTCTTCTGCCCCCCCATCACGTCGGCCATATAGATGGCACCGTTCATCGGCACCGGGACCGGTGCCTCTGGCGCGGCCCCGGCAGCCACGCGTGTGACATCATCCAGCCCTTCCAGATTGCGCGCCCGTCCCGTCCCGTTCAACACAACCGTGCCGACCCCGGTCACGCTTTGCAGCGCGGCCACAAGCGGTTCAATCAACGCATCCGCCCATGCCGCGTTGGGCTGCACCACCGCGACATCGCCAAAGCGGTCAATAATCACCCCCGGCAGGCCGTCGCTTTCTGCATGGACCAAGCGGTAGAACGGTTCAGTATAAAGCTTATCGCGATGCGCCAGCGCCGAAGACAACCGGGAAGCAAACCACGCCTCATCAATGATGGCGGCTGGGTCACGGTCAAGCATCCGGCAGATAATCTTGCTGGCCGGATTGACCGCAACCACCCCCATCGTCACGCGGTTGCTGTCTTCAAGCACCGCGAGGGACCCGCCCGGCAATTTGCGGGTGCGCCGGTCCGTCACAAGTTCATTGGCATAGACCCAAGGGAACCCGTGGCGCACGGCACGCGCATCGGCTTTTGGTGTCAGGCGGACAATGGGGTAAGTTGGCTCTGTCATACTGCCCCATACCCCGCCCGCCCGCGCCTTGGAAGGGCCAAGCGCAGCTTCTTCCATGCGTTCTTTTCTACGATTGTTAGCGCTAACCGGACGTGTTATGGGAACCCGAAACCAGCCCTTGCGAGGATATTATGGCACTGCATCCCAAGATTGCCGAAGTCACCGACCGCATCCGCGCCCGATCCGAGGAGCCGCGCCGGAAATACCTTGATAGCATGGCCGCGGCAGCCGCCGCTGGCCCGCGTCGCGCGCATCTGACCTGCGGCAATCAGGCCCATGCCTATGCCGCGATGGGCGAACAAAAGGACGCGCTGGTCGCCGAATCCGCCCCCAATCTGGGGATCATTACCGCCTATAACGATATGCTGTCGGCCCATCAGCCGTTTGAAACCTACCCGAACCTTATTCGCAAGGCCGCACAGGCGGCAGGCGCGACAGCGCAGGTCGCTGGCGGCGTGCCCGCCATGTGTGATGGCGTGACCCAGGGCCAGACAGGCATGGAACTGTCGCTTTTTTCGCGCGACGTGATCGCATTGGCCGCAGGTGTCGGCCTGTCCCACAACACATTTGACGCAGCCCTTTACCTTGGTGTCTGTGACAAGATCGTTCCGGGCTTAATTATCGCAGCAGCCACCTTCGGCTATATCCCGTCGATCTTCCTGCCCGCCGGTCCGATGGTCTCTGGTCTGCCCAATGACGAAAAACAGGCCGTGCGGCAGGAATTCGCCAAAGGCAATATCGGCCGTGAAGAGCTTATGAAGGCTGAAATGGCCAGCTACCATGGCCCCGGCACCTGCACCTTCTATGGCACCGCCAATACCAACCAGATGCTGATGGAATTCATGGGGCTGCATATGCCTGGCGCGTCTTTCGTGAACCCCGGCACGCCGTTGCGCGAAGCGCTGACCGTGGCGGGCGTTGAACGCGCCGCCCAGATCACGGCACTTGGCAATCAGTATACACCTGCGTCTGACATCCTTGACGAACGCGCCTTTGTGAATGGTCTTGTGGGGTTGATGGCAACGGGAGGGTCGACCAATCTTGTGATCCACCTGCCCGCTATGGCCCGGGCCGCAGGCGTCATTCTGGATCTTCAGGACTTCTCGGATATTTCCGATGTGGTGCCGTTGATGGCCAAGGTCTACCCCAACGGGCTTGCCGACGTGAACCACTTCCATGCCGCAGGTGGCCTCGGCTATATGATTGGCGAGTTGCTCAATGCAGGTCTCTTGCATGACGACACCAAAACCGTCGCAGGCGACGGGCTGGAACGCTACACGCAGGAACCCAAGCTCGACGGCGACCGCGTTGCCTATGCCCCCGGCACCAAGGATACACTGAATGACAAGATCCTTCGCCCTGTCTCTGACCCCTTCAGCCATCACGGTGGCCTGACTCAACTGGCCGGAAATCTTGGACGCGGCGTGATGAAATCCTCTGCCGTGTCCGAAGACCGCCATATCATCGAGGCCCCCGCCCGCGTCTTTCATACTCAGGATGCCGTCAAAGAGGCCTTCAAGGCAGGCGAGTTGACGGACGATGTCGTTGTCGTGGTGCGCTTTCAAGGGCCCAAATCCAACGGCATGCCGGAATTGCACGGGCTGACACCGATACTGTCGGTGATGCAAGGCCGTGGTCAACGTGTGGCGCTTGTCACTGACGGTCGCATGTCTGGCGCGTCGGGCAAGGTACCTTCGGCCATTCACCTCTGCCCAGAGGCCGCGGACGGCGGCCCGATAGGAAGGATCACAGATGGCGACATTGTTCGCCTTGATGCCACCAAAGGGACCATCGACGTGATCGGTGTTGATCTGGACAGCCGTCCTGTGGCCACCGTCGACCTGACCGGCAATGGCACCGGCGTGGGTCGCGAACTTTTCGAGGTGTTTCGCAAGAATGTCGGCCTCGCGGCTGATGGCGCGGGTGTTTGCGTCTGACATTTCTTTTGAAATCAAATATGCCCGCCGGAGGCACGATTATTCGTCGAATAATCGGCACTCGCTCAAAAAGGACAAGACCATGACCCCGCAAACCGCATCTGACAAAAACCGCGCTCTCTGTTTGATGGCCCCTGTTGTGCCCGTTCTGGTTATTGACGACGCAGGTCAGGCCGCAGGTCTTGCACAGGCCCTGGTCGCAGGCGGGTTGCCCGCGCTTGAGGTCACGCTGCGCACACCCGCCGCACTTGATGCGATCCGCGAAATGGCTGCCGTGCCCGGTGGCGTGGTCGGGGCGGGCACATTGCTGACCCCCAAAGACGTCGAAGCCGCCAAAGCTGCAGGCGCGCAATTTGGCGTCTCTCCGGGGGCCACGGACATCCTGCTTGACGCTTGCGAGGCCAACGACCTGCCGCTTTTGCCCGGTGCAGCCACCGCCTCTGAAGCGATGCGCCTGCTAGAGCGCGGATACACCGTACAAAAGTTTTTCCCGGCAGAGGCGAACGGCGGCGCGCCCGCACTCAAGGCCATTGGCGCACCGATCCCGCAGGTCAGCTTTTGCCCGACAGGCGGCGTCAGCCTTAAGTATGCCAATGATTACCTGTCGCTCTCCAACACGCTTTGCGTGGGTGGTTCTTGGGTCGCGCCCAAAGATGCCGTTGCAGCCGGTGACTGGGACAAGATCACAGCCCTCGCGGCAGAGGCCGCCGCACTTCCACGCTAAAGCCCGCGCCCTGCACGCCCCCCGCGCCGACGCGCGGGGCCCACATCCTGCAATGCCGCCAAAAGGGTCAATGTCATCGGGTGGTCGCTGGGCTGCTCCGCGTATTGCACCAGCAAGGCCTGCACCTCGGCCTTGGTGTCATGCTCCGTCGGCAGCCCCAGCGCCCAGTCGAGGAAAATCGTGCGACATTCCGATGCCGTAATCCCGTCGATGCGATAGGCCTCGCGGATCAGTGCCTTGGGATCTCGTGCATCGCCTTTCATCTGTCCTGCTCCAACCGATTTGCAATGATCGCGGCAACCTGCTCGGACTGGGCGGCCAGCGCTTTTTGCAATGCTCTCATGGAACTGAACCCCGTTTCTCGCAACACGAACCTGCGTCCGCCTTCACCCACGGCGTCAGGGTCAAACACCCCACCCGCCAACAGGCGTCCAGCGGCCTGCACGCGCCAAAAATGGCCCGCGGCCTCGCGCAATGCCGCGCCCTCCGCGGCGTTCAGCCAGCCGTTCGCGACACCTGCCCCCAGTTGCGCCACCGTCGCACGCGCGGATGCACCGGCCTGCAAGGCAGCCGTCTGCGCAAAAAGCGCGATATCTTGCAAACGCCCCGCACCATCTTTGGCGTCCCAGACCGACCCGGCCGGCTTGGCACCTGCAAGCCGCGCGCGCATTTCGGCCACATCGGGCAGCACCCGCGCCGCCTGACCTTTGTCCTTCAGCAATGTCTTTCGAAACGCCTCGACACGGCTGCCCAAGACCTTTGATCCGGCTACTGCGCGCGCACGGGTCAGCGCCAGATGTTCCCAGGTCCAGGCCTCATCGCGCTGATAGGCTTCAAACGCTTCAATCGAAGTCGCAACCGGCCCTTGCCGTCCGGAAGGACGTAAGCGCATATCGACTTCATAAAGCCGTCCCTCGCCCATTGGCGCGGTCAATGCCGTCACCAGCGCCTGTGTCAGCCGCGCATAATAGGGCCGCGTCGCCAGTGGCCGCTTACCTTCTGAGGCATCAACACCGTCAGGGTCATAGATCATGATCAGATCAAGATCCGACAGCGCATGCAATTGCCCTGCCCCCAGCGACCCCATGCCCAGCACAACGGCACCTTTTCCAGGCATATCGCCGTGCTTGCGCGCAAATTCGGCCACGACAACCGGCCACAACGCGGCCACAACCGCCTCGGCCAGATCGGCATATCGCTGACCGCTTTCGTCGGCATCAATCAGCCCACGCAGATGATGCACTCCCACGCCAAAGTGCCATTCCTTGGCCCACAGCCGGGCCGCATTCAACTGCGCCTCATAATCGCTGGCCTGTTCTAGCACCTTGCCCAAGCGACTGGTCAGTTGAGCCACACCGGGCCATGGATCAAAGAAGCTGCCGCCAATAACCGCATCAAAGACGCCCGCATTCCGCGACAAATAGCTGGCCAGCGCAGGCGCTGTGGCACAGATATCCACGATCAACTGGCTCAGTTGCGGGTTGGCCTCGAACAGCGAAAACAGCTGCACGCCTGCAGGCAGCCCCGCAAGAAATCTGTCAAACTGTGCCAGCGCCTCGTCGGGGCGCGCCGCGTCCTTCAATCGGGCTTGCACATCTGGCCACAAACGCTTGAAAATCTCGCCCGCCCGGTCGGATCGCAGCGCCGGATATGTCGGCCAACGCGCTGTCACCTCTTGCCCCCAGGCGGCATCAGGTGCTGGTGCCGCATCAGGGGCAAAGAACCCTTCGGTCAACGCGTGCACCTCTTCCAGCCGCGCGCGCAAATCATTGCGCAAATCAGCCACATCGCTGTCCATCATTGCGGCCAATCGGGCAAATCCCTCTTTGTCCGTAGGCAGCGCATGGGTCTGCTGATCACCAATCATCTGGATACGATGTTCAATGTCACGATGCGACCTGTAATGGCCCAAAAGGCCCTCTGCCACGTCATCTTTGACCCAACCCGCAGTCGCAAGCGCGCGCAGCCCCTCGCCCGTACCGCGCAAACGCAGGGAGGCGTCGCGCCCGCCTGCAATTAACTGCCGCGTCTGGGTAAAGAACTCAATCTCGCGGATACCGCCGCGTCCCAGCTTCATATTGTGCCCCTCAAGCACCAAGGCCCCACCCAGTCCTTTGTGGTCCCGAATACGCAGCCGCATGTCATGGGCGTCCTGAATCGCCGCGAAATCCAGATGTTTGCGCCAGACAAAGGGGCGCAGCATGTCCAGAAACCGCTGACCTGCTGCGATGTCGCCAGCGGATGGCGCGGCCTTGATATAGGCCGCCCTTTCCCATGTGCGCCCGACACTTTCATAATACCGCTCAGCGGCTTCCATCGACAAGCAAACAGGTGTCACGCTTGCATCAGGCCGCAGCCGCAGATCGGTGCGGAATACATATCCCTCGCCCGTTACTTCCGACAGAATGGCTGTCATCCGCCGCGTCGCTCGAATGAAGCTGGCCCGTGCATTATGGTAGTCGTCCGGCGCAAACCGGGTTTCGTCGAACAGCACGATAAGGTCGATGTCACTGGAATAATTCAGCTCGCCCGCGCCCATTTTGCCCATCGCCAGCGCACACAGCCCGCCTGCGGTGATCGCATCAGCCTCATCCAGCCCCGGCAGTTTGCCGCGCGCGATCTCGGCGGCGACAAGCGCTTTGAGGCAGCGATCAACCGCGGCATTGGCGAAGTCGGTCAGGGTTTGCGTGACCACCTCTAGCGGCCAGACGCCGCCCAGATCAGCCAACGCCACAATCAATGCGATCCGACGCTTGGCGACCCGCAGATGCACTGCCAATTCTGGCAGTGAAATATCCGCAATCTCGTTCAGAAGTGCGGCAACCGCACCTTCTGGATCAGGCAAAGCAAGCTCCAGCCAAGCCGCCTCGCGCTGCATCAAACCGCTCAGATAAGGGCTGCAGCCTGCGGTGCCTTGCAACAGCGCGCGGGCATCCGCGCCAAGATCAGGCGCTTCGGCGGCACGTTCGGGATCAAAGGCGCGCGGCACACGCGTCAAGCGATCAAGCAGCGACATAACTTGTGTCCTGACTGAATAGATTGATCCAAGTCTCGCCCCGGCGTTCCCAAACGGACGACACGTACATGCGTTCGGCGCTCTTGCTGTTGATCCGCGTGAAGTCGGCTTGATAAGCGATCAACGCATGATTCACCCCCAGCGCGCGCACCTGAACGTCGTGCAACGCGAACGTCTTGATTGACGGGCCGTCCGCCAATTGCCCGGTATGCGCGGCCTTGTCTGCAAATCCATCCGCATAAACGCCTAGAAAGCTGTCACACAGCAAGGCAGCATCCGCCCCGGCGTCCCCCGCAACCAACGCCTGCCAGACTTGCATTTCGGCCGCCAATATGGCGTCTTTCAGCGGATCGGGGGTGTGTGTCGTCATGCCTCAAGCTAGGCAGAAGGTCCCGCATGAGCAAGAGCCTCAGACGTGTCACCCGCGCCCTGTCAGAGGCAGGGCTGGACGTGACCCCGCTAGAGATGTCGGACCTGACCCGGACGGCGCAGCAGGCCGCTGATGCGGTAGGCTGCGCATTGGATCAAATCGCCAAATCGATCATCTTTGGCGGCGAAACTTCGGGCGAAGCGATCCTTTTCATCACTGCTGGAGGTCAACAGGTTGACCCGTCCAAGGCGGCACTCTGCGCAGGAGAACCATTGGGCAAGGCCGACGCCGCGCTGATCCGTGCCCAAACCGGGTTCGCCATTGGCGGGGTAGCACCCGTGGGGCACCTCAACCCGATCCGCGCCTTTTACGACCCACGCCTTTCGGATTTCGACATGGTCTATGCTGCCGCAGGCACCCCGCGCCATGTTTTTCCCATCGCACCAACCGATCTGATCCGCCTGTCCGGCGCGCAAGTGACCGATTTCACCTCATAAAGCCGGCCATTTCCCCTTCTCCAGCGCCAGCAAAAAGGCGCAAAATCAGCCTGTTATGTGAAAAATGTAAAAAACATTCACATTGACCCTTGCGAGGCGCCGGTCACGCGCCCATCTTGGTAATGTGAAAAGCATTTACATACCCCGGCCGCTTCACCGGCCACCACATAGGAGAGACACGCACATGACCGCCGCTGATATCAACACTGCCACGAACCATAGCGAGTATCATCGCCCGAACTGGTTTGCCCGGACCGAGGGCTGGCTGGATGAACGCGGTAAGCCCGCATGGATCGGTGCCACCGTGCTTGGTTTTATCTTCTTCTGGCCCGTCGGCCTCGCCCTGTTGTTCTACATGCTGTTCTTCAAAAAGCATGGCGGGATGACCGGTCGCCGCGCCAAGCGGATGCGCCACGGCATGCGCCGGATGGCTGGCAGCTCGGGCAACATGGCCTTTGACGCCTACAAGACAGAAACCCTGCGCCGCCTGGAAGAAGAGCAAGACAACTTTGAGGCCTTCCTGGAGCGTCTGCGCGAAGCCAAGGACAAGGCAGAGTTCGACCAGTTCATGGATGAACGCGCCAAGTCTAACGACAATGGCCACAACGACGACGACAACGGCGACGACACACGCGACGCCGCCTAAATCTCCCCCCCGGGGTGGTCCGCAGGTCGGACCGCCCCACCCTTTTTTTGCAACGGACAAAGATGATGACGACCGCCATGACCTTACCCAACCCCGAAACGGCCCCCGCATTCTATCAAGGCGTCCCTTTCAAGCGCCTCTTGGCCTGGGTCGTTGATGTGGTCCTGATTGCACTTTTGTGTCTGCTGGTCCTGCCGTTCACCGCGTTTACGGGCATCTTCTTTTTCCCGTTCCTGATGCTCTTTGTGGGCTTTTTCTATCGCTGGTTCACCATCGCAGGCGGTTCTGCCACCTGGGGGATGCGCTTGATGGCGATCGAGTTGCGGGACATCGAAGGGATGCGCCTGACATCCGGCACTGCATTCCTTCACACGGTTGGCTACACCATCTCGGTTGTGACGGCCCCGCTACAATTAATCTCGATGGGCGCGATGGTTCTGACCCCACGCGGCCAAGGCCTCAGTGACCTTGTTCTGGGCACCACGGCGATCAATAAACCAGCCCGTTAAGCAATCCGTCAACTTTTGCAAACCTCCCCAGATTGGCGGGGTTGTCACGCGCCGCAATTGCCACCACTCTATGGGTATGCGCCACACGCTTCCCATCGCGCCGCAATTCTACGTGACGGCCCCGCAACCCTGCCCCTATCTGGACGGCAGGATGGAGCGTAAGTTGTTCACGGCCCTGCAAGGGGACGCCGCTGGCCCTTTGAACGACACGCTGTCCAAACAGGGCTTTCGCCGCAGCCAGAACGTGCTGTACCGCCCCTCTTGCGCCGAATGCTCGGCCTGCATGTCCGCGCGGATTCGCGTTGCGGATTTTAGCCCGTCACGCAGCCAGCGCCGTGTCCTCAAGCGCAACAGCAACCTCAAGCGCCGCGCGACATCCCCGTGGGCGACCGAAGAACAATATGCCTTGTTCCGCGATTACCTTGACCATCGCCATGCACAGGGCGGCATGGCTGACATGGACATGTTCGAATTTGCCGCGATGATCGAGGAAACACCGGTCCGCAGCCGTGTGATCGAATACACCGACCTCAACACCGTAGGCACCGACCCGCTGGCCGCCTGCCTGACCGATATCCTCGATGACGGGCTGTCGATGGTCTATTCCTTCTTTGACCCCAGCCTTGACCGCGCCTCACCCGGAACCTTTTTAATCCTCGATCACATCGCCATCGCGCGCGAGTTGAACCTGCCATATGTCTACCTTGGCTACTGGGTGCCGGGTTCACGCAAGATGGGCTACAAGGCGCGTTTTAAGGGGATCGAGGTCTTTCGTGGCGGCCAATGGCAGGACCTTGGCGACCCAGAGGACTATGACAGCGCCCTGCATCCGCTGTCGACCGACCCGATCGCCGAACAAGTGGCCAAGATCAACCTGCCCGGCAGCCAGCCTGCGGGCGAATAGCAGTTTCGACAACCTGAAATCGCAGTTTCGCATTGCTCGAAACCGGTGCTACCCTTGTGCGACCGCCACAAGGACAGTTGATGAAACACCCCGATCTCTCGCTCAAATGGCTGCGCGTGTTCTGCGCCGTGGCCCGTGTCGGATCGTTGCAGGCCGCCGCTGCCCAAACGGGACTTTCCATCAGCACCGTATCGCATCACCTCGCCCGGCTCGAAGACCACCTTGCGACGTCGCTGATCGATCATGACCGCCGCCCGATGGTGCCGACGACCGCGGGCTTGCAATTTCTGGCAGCCGTGGAAGAGGCGCTTGGAACACTCGACCGCGCCACCGCTGATCTGACAACCGCCCAACCGGGTGGGCTGCAACAACTGCGCTTTGCAATGATCGATGACTTTGAAAATGACATCGGCCCGGACATCACTCGTCTGCTGGCAAGCAGTCTGCCGGGCTGCCGCTTTACCCATATGACACGCGTCAGCCATGAAATCCTCGATCTTTTGCGCGCGGGCGATCTTGATCTGGGGCTGGCAACATGCCCAACAACGCCGCCCGCCGATCTGACCGAACTGCCACTCTTGCGCGATCCCTTTGTGTTGGCCGTCCCCGCCCGGTCCAATGCCTTGGCCGAGGATCTGGTGGCCGGACGCACCGACCTGCCGTTCCTGCGCTACAATCGCAGTCAGATCATCGGCCATATGGTGGAAGCACAGTTGCGCCGCCTACGCCTGAAACTCCCGCACAGCTTTGAACTCGACAGCACCGCGTCGCTGATGGCGCTGATTGCACAAGGCGATGGCTGGGCCATCACAACACCGGGCAATTACATGCGCGCCAAACGGTTTCAGCCGCAGATCGCGCTGCTACCCTTCCCCAACAAAGGCTTTGCCCGCACCGTTTCGATTTTCGTGGCCAACAGCCGAACTCAAGACGTGGCGCTGCGGATCGCCACGGCCATGCGCAGCCTGTTGGCAACCCATGCGGTTTGCCCTGCCGTCGCCGCCTACCCTTGGCTGCGCGACAGCTACCGCCTGATCGATTAATCCAGAATGTCGAACTGATCGCGGATTGCGCGGTCCTGTTCCGCGGTCAGATATTGCGGGTGATGGCCCTCCAGAACCTCTCGCGCCTTCACCCGGGCCCTGTCCCATGCATCGGTTGCACCCGCTTCTTGCCATGTCCGTGGCTGTTCGCGGTCAGCCAGTTGCGGATAGTGATAGTCTCGCTCCATCGCGGCATAGGTCTGATCAGCCCCCAGAAAATGACCGTCACCAAGGATCGCGTCACATATCGCCTGAAAGCCCAGATTGTCCGTCGTGACTTCGACCCCGCGCAGGGCGCGATAGGTGGCGGTGTGCATTTCGTCATCCAATATGAACGCCTCAAAACTCACCCCCAAAAGCGCAGCCATCATGCCGCTGCTTTCGTAGATCAAATTGCCGCCGGCGAGGGCCGCCGCAAGCGATGTCATGCCTTTTTCGACGCCGTACTGTGCATCAACGGGCTTGGCATCCGTCATCGACGCGGCCACCCCTGATGGCAGGCCCAGCCAGTTCGACAATTGGGCCGAGGCCGCGTTCATCAGTACCGTTTCACCCCCGCCGCCCGCAAAGGCCCCGCTGCGCAAATCAATCACCAAGGGCCAGTTGGAAAATACCATTGGAAAGCCAGGAGAGATCACATTGACCATCACGAGGCTTGCCATCGTCTCAGCGAGGGATTGCGCCAGAAACCCCGCCAGTGTCGCAGGCGCAGTGGCCCCGGCTTGCGCTGCTGTGATGCAGGACATCGGAATGTTGTGGGCGATGCATTCATAGACCACATCCACCGCATCTTCACCAAACCGCATGGGCGAAATGACCGGGCTGATATGCGCCTTCAGGAACGGACGCGCGGCAAACGCGCCCTCACCGCCTGCCGCGATGTCCAGCATCCGGACAATCGGCGCCACATGTTCGGCCAGCGTGAACGCGGTCGCCACGGGCTTTGTGGTGTTGCGGATCAGCGCATAGGCGGTGTTCACGTCCAGATCATAGGGGTCGGGCACATCCGTCGCGATGCAGCAGCGGGTGAACCATGCCACGTTGTCCAACGTGTCTTGCAACCGGGTAAAGTCATGTAGATCGCGCAACGTCGAGGGGCGATAAAGCCCACTGTCCATATCAAGCGTGTTGACCGCGGCCCCACCGGTGCCAAAGAACACCTTGTCACCACCCACCTCTATCGACCTCGCCGGATCGCGCCCATGCAGGTGAAAGGTTTTGGCCGCAGTCTGGATGCTACGTTCAACCAGCGCTTTAGGCACCCCGATCCGCCCTTGGCCCAGATCAACGGCACCTGCGGCGATCAAATCATCCCACAACCGTTGCGGCACCTCGCCCATGCCAAGCTCTTCAAGCAGCTGCAGCGCGGTGCCATAAATCGCGCGCATCTCGGCCTCGGTCAGCGGCTGATAGCGCCCGCCCGGCTGTCCGGGCGGGGCCGGGTTGATCTTTGGCGGAGCAGCCCGTTGCGCTACCCGCGCCTTGCGGCCACTGCGCACCCGTTTTTGTTTGTCATGTGCCATCTGCAGTCCACCCGTTGCGCAATTGGAAATGCAGTCTGACCCTGGCGCAAGAACTTCCGGCACACCTTCATAAAGTCAAAATGCAGTTTCTATTATTTCGAATACGCGAAAATACCGTTGCCGCCGCCTGCGCCGTCCCGGCAAAATCCTGCAAACAACCAAGGGGCCATCATGAAATCGCAAGCACGCGTCGTCGTCATCGGTGGTGGGATCGCTGGTTGCTCGACCCTTTATCATCTGACGCAGGAAGGTTGGTCAGATGTCGTGCTTGTTGAACGGGATGAGCTGACATCCGGCACCACATGGCATTCCGCCGCCCAGGTCACCAACTTTGGCATGAACCAGACGATGGTCGGCCTCAAGTCGCATTCCATCAACCTTTACAAAGAATTACGCGACGACCCTGATTACCCCGTACAATACAATCACGGCGATGGTGGCATCCGGCTGGCCAATACGCAGGCCCAGATGGACGGCTACCGCCACTTTTCATCCATGGCGCGCGGGATGGACGTGGAATTCGAAGTCATCGACGCTGCTGAATGCGCCCGCCGCCATCCGTTGATCTCGACCGACAACCTTGTGGGCGGTCTATGGGATGGCAACGACGGTGACATTGACCCCGCCAGCCTGTGCCAAGCGCTTGCCCGCCGCGCCCGTAAAGCCGGGGCCGAGGTCTACCGCAACACCCCCGTCACCGCGCTGACGCAACACAAGGACCACAGCTGGACTGTCCACACGACCAAGGGCGATATCCGCGCCGAGATCGTCGTCAACGCCTGCGGCTACCGCGTGAACGAGGTGGGCGCGATGATGGGCGTTCATCACCCTGTTATGTCGATGGAACACCAATATTTCGTGACCGAAGACATCCAGGGCATCATCGACGCCGGCCACCGGATGCCCCTGCTCCGCTGCCCGATCAGCGACTATTACTGCCGTCAGGAAAAGCAGGGGTTGCTGCTGGGGTTCTACGAACAGGACTGCCGCACGTGGGGCATGGATGGGATCGACCCCAAGTTTTCAAATGACCTCTGCCCTGACGACCTCGACCGGATCACGGACGTGCTTGAGGGCGCATTCACCCGGATGCCCGCCCTGATGGACGTCGGTATCAAGAACGTCGTCAACGGCCCCATCACCTATACCATCGACGGCGCACCGCTCGTCGGCCCGATCCCCGGCAAGCGCAACGCATTCTGCATCATCGGCCTGCGCGCGGGCCTTGGCGAAGGCGGCGGTCACGGCTGGCTGCTGGCCCAGCAAATCGTGCATGGCGAGGCGTGCTATGACACGTGGTGCCTTGATCCACGCCGCTTTACCGGCCACGCCAATGTCGAACTGACAGCCCTCAAAGCGATTGAGGATTATCAGAACGAATTCCGCTTTCACTTTCCAAACGAACATCGCCCCGCCGGGCGCATGGCCAAGACCACACCACTCACGCCCGTGCTTGCGGCGGCAGGCGCACATTTCACGACGGTGAACGGCTGGGAAAGGGCAGAATTTTATGCCCCTGACCTGACCGTCACACCCTCTTTCCGCTTCGACGAAAGCTTTGACGTCGTCTCAGCAGAAGTTGCCGCGGTGCAAAACGCCGTTGGCCTGTCAGAAGTCAACGGCTTCAATCGGTTCGAGATCACAGGCATGGATGCGCAGACGTTCCTAGACCGCATGATCTGCGGCCGCCTGCCGCGCACACCGGGTCGCGTCGGGCTAGCCTATCTGCTCAACCACCATGGGATGCTCAAGGGTGAGGCGACCATCGCCAACCTGCCCGCCTCTGACCGTGGCTCGAACCGCATCTGGTTTGGGTCTGCGGCCGCGTCGGAATTTCACGATATGGATTGGTTGGCCCAGCACATTGGTCCAGACGAAGACGTCACAATCCGCAGCCTGACCAATGACCAAACGATCCTTGTCCTTGCTGGCCCCAAGGCCCGCGCGGTCATGCAGACAGTCAGCCGCGCCGATTGGTCCGCCGCCGCATTCCCCTGGCTCTCGGTGCGCGAATGCTTCATCGGCCACGCCCCCGCCACCGTCATGGCGGTCAGCTTCTCCGGTGAATTGGCTTATGAAATCCATCTCCCCAATGCATCACTCTACGCCGCCTATCTGGCACTGACCCAAGCGGGAGAGGCGCATGGCCTCAAGCTCTTTGGCGCGCTTGCCGTCGACAGCATGCGCTTGGAAAAAGGTTATCTGCATTGGAAGGCCGACATCCTGACCGAATTTGATCCGTTTGAAACCGGCCTCAATCGGTTCGTCCAGATGGACAAACCTGATTTCATCGGCAAAGCCGCCCTCGCCGCCCGTCCCGCGCCGGCCAAACGCTTGGTCACGCTCAGCCTTGCCAGCAAAGATGCCCCGGCACACGGCGGCGCGTCCCTGATGCACGGCGGACAGGTCATCGGGACTGTCACATCAGGCGACTGGGGCCACCGCACCGGTCTGAACCTTGCTTATGCATTTGTGGATGCAGCACACGCCGCCCCTGGCGAAACCTGCGCGATTGACGTGTTGGGCCACATGATCCCCGCCACGGTGATCCCTGCGTCCCCTTATGATCCCAGCCTCGCGCGGGTACGGGGCTGATCGCCGCCGCGCCGGCCAAAGCCTCCATCGCTTGATCGAAATCCAAAACAGTCGCAAACTGATCTGGTTTTAACGCAATGGAGGATTTCATGCCAAAGTATCTGTTTGTCTATCACGGCGGCGGCATTCCCGAGACCCCCGAAGAAGGCGAAAAGGCCATGGCTGCCTGGGGCGCGTGGTACGAAACCATGGGCGCGGCGACGGTGGATCCGGGGGCTCCGGTCGGTCAATCACACACTGTCTCTGCATCCGGTCACGTCGAGAACGGCGGCGCCAATCCGGTTTCTGGCTACACAATTATCACCGCTGACAACTACGCGGCGGCTTGCGCCCATGCGGCCCAAAACCCAATGGTTGTCGATGGCTCTGGTTCGGTCGAAGTGGCTGAGATGATGGAGATGTAGTGCGAAAGCTGAAAGGGCGGCCCATGCGGACCGCCCTTTTCCATCTGTCAGTTGAGCCACCTGCCCGCACACGACCTAGTTGATCAGGTTCGGCACAATCGTCACGACCCACGGGAAGAACGCCAATAGCGCCAGCCCCACAACCTGAATGCCGATGAATGGCATCACACCGCGATAGATCTGGCCTGTCGTGATCTCTTTCGGGGCCACGCCCCGCAGATAGAACAGCGCAAAGCCAAAGGGCGGCGTCAGGAATGAAGTCTGTAAGTTCACAGCGATCATGATCGTCACCCACTTGGGGTCAAACGTGCCGCCGTAGATGACCGGCCCCACAATCGGGATCACGATGTAGATGATCTCCAAGAAGTCGAGCACGAAGCCTAGCACAAAGAGTACCAGCATCACGATCAGGAACACCGTCCATTCGTTCTCGAACGACTTCAGGAACTCCTGAATATAATGCTCTCCCCCGAATGAGATCAGCACAAGGTTCAACAGCTGCGACCCGATCAAGATCGTAAAGACCATCGAAGTCACCTTGGCGGTCTCTCGGGCCACCGGCGACAGCACACCGCCTGCAAAGAGCACCCAGCATGACCAGCAAATGCCGAACATCGCAAAGAGGAAGCAGCCAAAGGCGACGGCATAAGCCAGGTAGTTCTCGAACATCACCACCTCTTGCCCCAGCCGCATGTCAAAGTTGACCCCGATCAGCAGCATGACCACGATAGCACCCGCTGTCAGCAAGACCATCCGGCCTGACCGGCCATCGTCCTGCAACTTGCGGAATGCGGCTAGCATGATCGCACCACCGGCACCCAGTGCCGCAGCGGGCGTCGGGTTGGTGATCCCGCCAAGGATCGACCCCAAAACCGCAACGATCAGCACCAGCGGCGGGAAGACCACGCGCAGAATGTCATTGCTGAACGCCAACAAAGCAGCATACCGCAATCCGTAGAAGGCAATGATCAGCGGGATCGCAATGATCAGCGTTGTGGCCCCGGGCGATGTCAGCGGCCCAATCAGCGCCACATCCGCGAGCAACATCAGCAAGATACCAACCGCACCGATGATAAGCGGACGTGTATCAGCAGAGGGTGCCACACCCCGCGCAATCACCAGCACCAAACCCATCAGCAGGGCGGCAACGGTCAGGCCGGTGCCCAGTGTCGGCGCATCGGCTACACGTTCGATCACCAGCGATTCACGCTCTTCAGGTGTCAATTCGCGGGCCTGTTCAACACCGCCGGCTTCGTCAATGGCGGCCTGTTCGGCAAGTGCGGTATTCCACGCCTCTTGCCCATGCAGTTCAAGCATCGAGGCGGCACATTCTTCACCCACATTGGTCCGCAGACTTGCGGTTTGGCCTGCGTCAGTAAAGCTATCAACGATGACCGACTGGCTGCCCATGACACCCACCTGCCCTGCACCAATGACCAGCACTAGCAAAGCAACCGGCACACCAAGGAACCAAGTCAGCGCCTCATTGCGGGTGATGATCTCTCCGTTGCCCGCACCGTCCATCTGAACAGGTGGTGCTTTCTTTGGGTTCACCAGCGCAAAGCCAAAGGCGTAAAGCGCATAAAGCAGCGCCAGCATGATCCCCGGCAGCAAAGCCGCCTGAAACAGCGTCCCGACGGAAACCACTGCAGGCTCGCCCAGAAAGGTCAGTGCATCCGAACAGCCCGCGTCGCGTGCGCGCTCTTCTTGCGCCGCAGAATAGAGGTCACCGGCCAACGTGCCCAACAGCACGATGACGATCGACGGCGGAATGATCTGACCCAAGGTGCCCGAAGCCGCGATGACACCGGTCGACAGCTCTGGCGAATAGCCGTTCTTCAACATTGTCGGCAGCGCCAACAATCCCATCGTCACCACCGTCGCACCCACAATCCCGGTCGAAGCGGCCAGAAAGGCCCCCACGATCACGATCGACACAGCCAGACCACCGGGCAATGGTCCAAAGACCCGCGCCATTGTGGTCAAAAGCTCATCAGCGATCCGGCTGCGCTCCAGCACGATGCCCATCATCACGAACATCAGCACCGCCAACAGCGTTTCAATCGACTGGCCCGCCAAAACCCGCTCGTTCATCCGGTTCACGACAAAGGACACATTGCGGTCCAGTGCCATTTCCCAACCACCGGGGAACAATGGTTCGGCAATTCTTGGCAACTCGGGATTACTGAACACCGATATATTGTCAGGCCTGAGCCCGGTATCGACCAGAGCCCTGAACTCTTCACTGCTCTTGTCGACAGCCATGTGGATCAGCAATCCACCACCATCCAGCAACGCAATAATGATAAAAGATATCACCGCCGCACCCGAGATCGCAAAGGCGACCGGGAACCCCGACAGAATGGCCCCGAACAAGGTCAGGAACACGATGATCAGGCCGACTTCGACGCCATCTAATCCAAAAAGCATGATCCCGGCCCCCTAGTGAATTTCTGCGACAGTTTCGGCGACCGGATCGCCCAACTGGTCTTTGTCTAGGTTCTTGCCCGCGCTCTCGGGGCCTTCTTTCCACTCAAGGTAAGAGCGGAAGAAGAATGCGACGGCCTGCAAGACCACCAGCAGCGTGAAAGCAACCAACAGCACTTTGAACAGGAAATAGCCGTTGAACCCATTTGGGCTGAACCCGATGGTTTCGACATTGAACTTGAGCGCACGCGCCTTGGGCAGCAGCTTGTCCAGATCCTTAGCTGCGTCGGATGCCGACATCTTTGGCGTCACCAGATGCCGCCACAGGAAGAACCAGCCGTAGAAATAGGTCAACACAGCAGCAGGCACCATAAAGACCATCGACCCGATCATGTCGATCATCCGCTTTGCGCGGTGGCTGATCGCGGAATAGACCAGATCGACCCGCACATGCCCGCCTTGCACAAAGGTATAGCTCACGCACATGCACACGATAATGGCGTTGTAGAACTTCAACTCTTCTGACCACCAGCTGACGTCCTTGCTGAACGCCACACCAAAGCCCAGCGAAATCTCCGAGACCGCAAAGACCCGCTGCATGAAGATGATGATAATCTGCTGCAGAACCATCAGCAGGCCCGCAAAGGCCGCCGTGCGACCTACAACATTGGCAAACCCTTCAAGGCCTTTCACGCAGGACCACATGAAGGCGTTGCGCACCAGTCCCACAGCTGTGACGACCAGAAAGATGAAAAGAAAGACGAAAAACAGCTCCCAACTGGCGCCGTAGTAGATGAACCGAAGCAGCGATTCCGCAGCCTCAAGGTCCGATATCTTTGAATTGAACGACATATGCGGCAACCACGCCAGCCAAAGCTGCGGGTTAAAGATGGCGTAGATCAGGTTGTAAGGTGCCTCGATCAAATGTGCGAAGAACCATCCCAAGGCATTTCCGCCCCAGCTTTCGACCAATCCCATGGTCATCCCCCCTATGTCGTCAGGTCACCGCACCTGTTCAAATGCGGCGATGATCTGGGCCGGTCATAGCACCTACAACCGGCCCAAACTTTGATACAAATCAACCGCAAGAACGCCGCCCAAGCGATTGATTTATATGGCTTAGCCCATCACGCGGTCGCGTTGTGCGCGATAGGCACCTTCGGAACGCTGGATCCAACCAGAAGACGCGGCCATCGACGTGTTGTAGGACGCGCGGATGCGGTCATAGATGTCGTCACCGTTGTACTGGTCAAGCGTTTCGGTTGCGGCTGTACCCATGGCATCCCAGACGCTGTCAGGGAATTCCAGAACCTTGACGCCACCGGCCTGCAGACGCTGCAGCGCCGCACCGTTGTTGCCCATAAACTGGCCCAAGTTCCACTGGTGCGCTTCACCGGCTGCGATCTCGATGATCTTCTGGTGCGCAGGTGACAGGCTGTCGAACACGTCGCGGTTCGTCGCAAGCGACAGACCCGCACCCGGCTCGTGCATGCCAGCGGTGTAGTAGAACTTGGTGATTTCCTGGAAACCGGCCTTTTCGTCGGCCCATGGACCGATCCACTCAGTGCCGTCAATCGCGCCGGATGCCAGCGCCTGATACACTTCTGCACCTGGCAAGTTCTGTACCGATGCGCCCATTTTGCCCAGCGCTTCACCGCCCAGACCCGGCATACGGAATTTCAGACCCTGGAAGTCTTCGGGGCCTGCGATTTCCTTGGCAAACCAACCACCAGCCTGCGGGCCTGTGTTACCAGCCAGGAACGACTTGAGGCCAAAGATCTGGCCCAGTTCGTCATGCAGCGCATGGCCGTCGCCGTGGTAGTACCAGTTCACCAATTCCTGCGGCGTCATGCCAAACGGAACAGAGGTGTAAAAGGCATAGCCGGGGTGCTGGTTGATGAAGTAGTAGTCAGCACCGTGGTACATGTCCGCCTGACCAGAGGTCACAGCGTCGAAGACTTCGAATGCGCCAACCAGTTCGCCAGCGGCCTTCAGATCAATCGTCAGGCTGCCATCGGACATCGCGGTGATCGTGTCAGCAGCGCGCTGTGCAGCATCATGCACACCGGCCAACCCGCGGCCCCAAGTCGTGACCAGCGTCAGCGTGCGGTTGCCCTGCGCATAGGCCGGTGCAGCCAGCGTCGTCGCCGCTGCTGCGGTCCCGCCAAGTGCTGTATTTTTCAGAAATGAACGACGATCCATTGTATTCCTCCCATAGGTTTCGTCAGCCGGCGCCCGGAATCCGGGCTCGGTTCGTGAGCAGAGCCTAGCGACGTGACGTCACAACTTGAATACGCAGAACTGCGTAGAAACAGCAAATTTGGCATGTGTTCCGGACCAATCCGCCCGAAAACACCAACCCTTTTTCCACCGTTAGCGCTCACGATTCGCAGAGAGGGTCTTTGATTCTTTGGCGATTCGCCGCAAAACCGGATGCATGCACCAACTCTGGTCCCGCCTGCGCGATGCGTTCGATCTGACTTATGGGCAGAAGGTGTTCCTTCTGGCGACGGTTCCTTTGATCCTCGCCGTCTCTTTGATTGCTGTCGTTGTCACATCGCAATCGCGACAGCTGGCAGAGCGCGAGATTGCAGCACTCGAGGCGCAGTTGATCGGGGCCAAACGTGAAGAGCTTAAAAACTACCTCTCTATCGCCCGAACCGCATTCGTGAACACGTACGGCCGTGCAGCCCCGGATGACGAAGCCGCAAAGTTGCTCGTGACACAGGAACTGTCGGCCATGCTTTATGGGCAAGACGGCTATTTCTTTGTGTTTGATTATGACGGCACAAATCTTGTGGCTCCCCGCCAGACCTATCTCATCGGGCGTGACTGGTCGGGCCTGACCGACCGTAACGGTGTGGCCATCACAGACGAGCTGATCCGCATCGCCCGCACCGGTGGCGGTTACCACAGCTTTGACTGGCCCAAACCCTCAACCGGGGAACTTGGGCGCATGGTTGTCTATGTGAACGGATTGCAGGATTGGCGTTGGGCCATCGGCACCGGCATTTTCATTGACGATGTGCTGACCACTGTTGCCGCGTCGCGCGCGGATGTGCAAGCGCGGATCGAACGCACCTCACTTTATATCGTTGCCATCGCTGTGGCCGCCGTTTTGGGCGTGTTCCTGTCCGGGCTGGTTCTGAACATCCGCGAACGTCGCCTTGCCGATGCCAAGCTCAAGGACCTGACCCAGCGGATCATTGACACGCAAGAAGAAGAACGCAGCCGCGTGGCGCGCGAACTGCACGATGGGATCAGCCAGATGCTGGTGGGGGTGCGCTATGCGCTGGAACTCACCCGCCGCAAACTGAACCTCGCCAAGAACCCCGCGGGCGAGACCCTGCAAAAGGGCATCGACGGTCTGGGCGGCGCCATTCAAGAGGTGCGCCGCATCAGCCGCGATCTGCGCCCCGGCGTGTTGGATGATCTGGGCCTTGGCCCTGCCCTACAGGCGCTAACGGATGATTTCTCTAGCCGCACTGGCATCGTTTGCACCTTTGAAACCGTGGTGTTCCGCAACCGTCTGGACCAAGAAGCCCGCATCGCCCTTTACCGGATCGCGCAAGAGGCGTTGACCAATATCGAGCGTCACGCCGGCGCGACATCGGTCTTTGTCTCGCTCAAGGGCAATCGCAAGGGCGGGCTGCTGACCGTGCGTGACAACGGCGCTGGCATGCAGTGGCCGCCACCCAAAGGCGCGCGCGGCCTTGGCCTGCGCAACATGGCCGAACGGATCGAACAATTGGGCGGGTCGCTCAAGATCACGTCCAGCACCGAAGGCACAACCATTGCAGCCCAGGTGCCACTGACCCATATGCTGACACCCAACGACGCAAGGAAAGAAGCCGCATGAACGAGCCTACCCGCATCGTGATCGTGGATGATCACCCGATGGTCGCCGAAGGTATCCAGTCCATCCTTGAAAGCTATGACGACATCGACGTGGTGGGTGTGCTGACCAATGGTCAGGACGCGGTGGCGCAAGTAGAAACACTTGCCCCCGATGTCATGCTGCTCGATCTCAACATGCCGGGCCTGTCAGGTCTTACCGCAACCGAAATGATCCTTGAAAAACGCCCCCAGACACGGGTGCTGATCCTGTCGATGCATGACAGCCCTGAATATATCTCGACCGCTCTGCGCCATGGCGCGATGGGTTATGTTCTGAAAGATGTCCCGACCGAAGAGATTCACACCGCCATCCGCACCGTGATGTCGGGCAAACAATATCTGTGCACCGGTGCCAGCGAGTCCCTGACCCCCAACATCGCCGATGGTCGTGAGCCCTTGACCGGACGTGAACAGACGATCCTGCTGGAACTCGCACAAGGCAAATCCAACAAAGATGTCGCAAGCGCGCTTGATATCTCGGTCCGCACCGTCGAGACCCACCGCCAGAATATCAAGCGCAAGTTGGGCATTTCTTCCACAGCGGGCCTGACCCGCTATGCGATGGAACACGGCGTTTTGCAGGGCACCGGGCGCCTTTAGGCGTTATAGATCTTCGCCAGATTGCCGTAGCGCACGGCTTGTTCCCATTGATCCAATGCGTTCTTGATCCGCAGCCGCGGCTGGGTCTTGCCCGGCAAGGGCTTGGCCGAAGAGGACGCTTTGCCCAAACACCCATAGACCTCCAACCCCGTGGGGCCGCCATCCTTGGACACTTCTGCGTTAAAGGAATGTGCCAGACTGTTGCCGTTGTCGCCCTTGTCCGCGCTGTAACAGGCCCACAAAACCACCTTGGCTGCAGTGTCGCCTGCCTGAAATTTTTCGCGAAACAGATAGGCCAGCGCCCGTGCTGATTTTTCAAAGTCACTGCGTGACTTCTCCTCGCCGGTGAATTTATCGCGGTGCTGCTTTGCGACATGCTGACGTTCGGCGTTTGGCATGGTTACGATGCCGGCCGCAATCGACGTATGGGTCTGTTGAATTTCGTTCGGCGCATAGACCCGCACAACTTCGTTCGGCGGTCCGGGGCTCAGGTCCTTTTGCAGCAGGTCAGTATTGAAAACACGCTGCCCCGCGACAACCGGCAGCTTTCGTTTTGCAAATGCCTCAAGCTTTTGCAGGAACACGTCAAAGTCCATCTCCTCGGGCACGGCAAAATCCGTGTAATGAGTCGCCGCCGGACCCCCGCCTTGAAATCGCAGCGCTACGGGAAGTGAGGCATATTCCCCCACAAGGCTGGTCACACCCGCAGAACAATGCCCCACGATAAAAACGCTATCCGCATCGTTCAGCGCAATCTGCCCGTCATCAACATGGATAACAGTGTCCGCCTCACCTGCGGCCCCCGCCGCATTCACCGTCACGGCATAGACGATCCCGAATTTTTCATGCGGCGTTTGCCCGGCGGTCGGCACGCTCGCCTGTCGGCCAAAGGCAGGTGTCAGCGCGCTAAGCGCGTCAAATCCAAAAGGTGTGGGATAGGGCCACCACAAATAAACGGTCATTCATGCGCTCCTGTGAAATGAGATTTGAAAAAAGGAAACCGAACAAATACGCCGCCAGCCTAATCGCCGCGATGCCCACCCGGCAATCCACATTTCAGGATTTGCATGATCTTCAGGTCACAAGCCCGAACCGCCTCTGTGTTCCAATCAGCACATGGCGCTGCGCGTTACTGCCGCGTGACCGACCGGCGCACCTTACTTGAACGGGTACATCCAGACCCGATAATCATCGACCAACACTTCGGCCCGGGCGCGCTCTTCAGCGGTCAGTCGCGGGGTGATTTCTTCCAGTGAATCAAGCGCATCAGGGTCGCCGCCTATTGCTGACAGCGCATACCACAGATAGGCTCTGACCATGTCTGGCGCGGGCAAGCCGCGTCCCACTTCATAGTACCAACCTAAGCCCGATTGCGCTCCCGGATGCCCTTTCAACGACGCCCTGAGATACCAGTCAAACGCCCGCTCGTCATCGCGCTGGACACCCAGACCCATGGCGTACATCACGCCAATCAGCTCCTCGGCGTCCGCATTCCCCGACCGCGCATAAAGCTCGAACATCTCGCGCGCTTCTTCAAAGGCTCCCGCCTCCATCAAATCGCGCGCTTCTTCCATGTTGGCCTGCGCCGCGCTCGCCCAAAGGCACAAAACCACCGCTATCTTGCGCATCTCTTTTGTCTCCTTGCGGCCCCTGCCGCGGCCCAAATCAGCCCTGACGATTACATCCCGGCTGATCCGGCACAAGCCCGCCTCGGTCAACTTTTGTTCTACGACAAGGTGCTGTCGGGGAACCGGAATATTGCTTGTGGCACCTGCCACCACCATGACCACGCCGGTGGCGACGGGCTGTCCTTGGGCATCGGCGAAGGTGGCGAAGGGGTTGGTCCCGACCGCACGCCGGGGATCGGCGCTGACCGCATCCGCAAACGTATCCCACGGAACGCCCCCGCGCTGTGGAACCTGGGCCATAACTCGGTCAAGGTGCTGTTTCATGACGGCCGGCTCTCGGTCTCGGACATCTACGGCAACGGCTTTGATTCACCGGCAGAGGAATGGCTGCCCCCCGGCCTTGACAACATCGTCGCAGCCCAGGCCCTGTTCCCGCTGACCGCGCAATTCGAGATGGCAGGCAACCCCGGCGAAAATGAGGTGATCGGCGCCCTGCGCACCCGCATTGATCGCGGCTGGCCAATCATCGCAAAAAGGGTCCGTACAATCCCGGAATATGGCGCAATGTTTGTCGACGCCTTTGACCACATCAACCACCCGTCCGAGGCAACGATCGTCGAAATCGGCAATGCGCTGGGTGCGTTCATCACCACCGAATGGCGCAGTGCAGACAGCGCTTATGACGCATGGCTCGCAGGCATGCCCTTGCCCGACGACGCTGAACGCGGGCGGCAGCTCTTTACCCAATTGCGCTGTGCTGCCTGCCACGCAGGCCCGCTTTTCACCGATCAGAGCTTTCACGCCCTCGCCGTCCCTGCCTTTGGCCCCGGCCGCACCCGCCGGTTTGACCCAATGCCCCGCGACGTCGGCCGCATGGGCGAAACCGACCTGCTGGACGACGCTTACCGGTTCCGCACCCCCAGCCTGCGCAACGTGGCCCTGACGGCACCCTATGGCCACAACGGCGCGTTCCCGACGCTGGATGCCATGATCCGCCACCACGCAGGCCAGGACATCTGGACCCCTGACATGGCGCAACTGCCCGTCGTCCCATGGCTCGCCGCCGCTGACTTCGCGATCCGTTCCGACACCAGAGAGATGGCGCGCGTCGCCGCCGCGCGTGACCTGCGCCCTTTCACCGTCACCGATGCCGAGATCTCGGATCTCAAGGCGTTCCTGCACGCGCTCACCGGCGCAACTGCGGAAACCCGCCCTCTTGGTCGCCCGGACAGCGTCCCCTCGGGTCTGCCAGTCGACTAAGCCCTTCTTCTGGCTAAAATAATCCTGGGGTCCGGGGCAAAGCCCCGAAAAAGGGTGGGTGGGCGGGCACCGCCCCTCACCCCCGGATCAAGACACCCAAATCAGCAACATTGGTCCCGGTCGCACCCGTCATCAAAAGATCACCCGCCTCTTGCAATGCGGCATAGCTGTCATTGTTCGCCAAAAGCCCCGCCGCGTCCGCAATCCGCCCCAAGGTCCCTTGATCGACAAGGCCGCCTGCCGCATCCGTCGGCCCATCGCGCCCATCCGAACCGCCTTGCAAACAGACCCAGTCGGCCCAGCCCCGCGCACGCGCCTCCTGCGCGATCCGCAGGGCCAGCTCCTGATTGCGGCCCCCCTTGCCTGTGCCTTTCAGCACCACAGTTGTCTCACCCCCCCAGACCGTGACCCCCGGTTCCGCCTGATCACAAATCGCCCGGGCCGCATCCGCTACATCGCCCTCAACCGGTTCCAGCACCCGGCATTCCCCTGCGGCACGGGCCATCGCCGCCACGCTCAGTGCGTTTGACCCCACCAGAACATTGCGCGCCTCGGGCAAGGCAGTTGCCGCATGTCCCGCCTCCGAATGCGCCCGAACCGAAGCCGGCAAACCATTCCAAATGCCCGCGCCCCGCAAGACGGTCACAGCCTCCGCTGCCGTGCCGATCGGCCCTACCGTCGGCCCGCTGGCAATGACGGAAAGGTCATCCCCTACCACATCCGACAGGATCAGCGCCGTCACCGGCCCGCCTGACGCGCGCAGCATCCCGCCACCCTTCAGCTGCGACAATTGCTGCCGCACAAGGTTCATCGCCCGAATGTCGAGGCCTGCGCCCAAAAGCGCCGCGTTCACCGCCTGTTTGTCAGCCAGCGACACACCGTCCACCGGCGCGGGCAACAGCGCCGAGCCGCCACCCGACATCAACACCAACACCGGCCCGGTCGCCGCACGCAACGCCGCCAGCACCCGCGCGCCAGCCGCCAAACCATTTTCGTCCGGCACCGGATGTCCCGCCGCCAGCACCTCGGCCCCGTCCAATGGCCTTGCGTTTTCATAGTTGGTCACTGCCAGTGCTGGCACGCCTGCAAACCGCGTCACCGCTGGCCCGGCCATCGCGCAAGCAGCCTTGCCCACGGCCAAGATCAGCGTAGGCGGATCAACTTTGTCCAGATGTCGTGCGACTGCCACGGCAGGGTCCGCCGCGGCCACCCCAGCCTCAAATATCTTCAATGCCAGTTGTCGTTTATCCATGCCGCGCATCAAGCCCGCCGAAACCGGTTACGACAAGCCCTTGATTGCCGCGTAGCCTTCCTTGTAGCGCGCGTGTGCTGCGCCAAAGGCATCGACCAATGCGGGGTCAGGCATGACCACGCGGGCGATCTGCGGCGTCCCAGCGACGTCAGCCCCCGCACCGGCCGCCATCATGCCCAACCTTGCGGCACCAAACGCGCCGCCAAAGTCCCCGGCGACGGGCAATTCCACCGGCATATCCAGTGCTGTGGCAATCGCCTGCACCCAATAATCGGACTTTGTGCCACCACCCACACCAATCAACCGCTCAATCTTGGTACCGGTCCCAGTCAGCGCGTCAAAGCTGTCGCGAAACGCATGGGTCACCCCCTCCAACACCGCACGCGTCAGCGCTTCGCGATTGCTCTCATGCCCCAGATGCAGGAATTGGCCACGCACCTGCGCGTCATTATGCGGCGTCCGCTCGCCCCCCAGATAGGGCAGAAACAGCGGCTTTCCTGGTGCCTGCAAGACCCCTAAACGCCCGGTCAGCGCCGCGGCATCCTCACCCGCAATGCCCGCCCACCAGTTCAACGCATCTGCTGCCGCCAGAATGACCCCCATCTGGTGCCACGTGTCCGGCAAAGCGTGGCAAAACGTGTGGACAGCTGATGCCGCGTCCGGCTGATACGCGCCAGAGGCTGCAAACAGCACCCCTGAGGTGCCCAGCGATACAAAAGCCTCGCCGGGTTGCGTCACCCCAACGCCTACGGCGCTGGCCGCATTATCGCCGCCGCCACCCGCCACAACGACATCTTTCGGCAGGCCCCAGTCCTGCGCCAGCGCGTACCGCAACACACCCGAAACCTCTGACCCTTCGACCAGTCGTGGCATGGCATCCCGGTCCAGCCCTGTCGCGGCCAACAGGTCATTTGACCAATCGCGCGCGCCCACATCCAGCCAAGACGTCCCCGCCGCATCCGACATCTCTGCCACATGCTCCCCGGTCAGCCAAAGCCGCAAATAGTCCTTGGGCAACAGCACCTTGGCAATCTTTGCAAAGTTGTCAGGCTCATGGTTGCGCACCCAGGCAACTTTGGGCGCGGTAAAGCCCGGAAACACAATATTTCCTGTCAGCCTGCGAAAATCCGGGTTGTCATCCAACACCGCCGCCTCTTCAGCTGACCGCGTATCATTCCAAAGGATGCAAGGCCGCAGCACCTGATCGGACCCATCCAGCAGGGTCGCCCCATGCATATGTCCCGACAGTCCAATCCCTTTGACAGCCCCCAGATCAACCTGCGCACCAAGGGCGCGCATCACGCCGGTGCAGGCATCAATCCAGTCACGCGGGTTTTGCTCTGACCAGCCATCATGCGGCCGCTGCACCTGCAAAGGCAGTGCAGCTTCCGCAACAACGGTTTGCGCCTCATCCAGCACAATCCCTTTCAGCGACGATGTCCCCAGATCAAGCCCGATGAACATCAGGCTGCCGCATCCTTTGGGTTCTTGCCCAGAATGATCATCGAAAGGATGTCATCGTCGGTGACCTCGTCCACATTGACCGTGCCGACAAGTTCGCCGTTCTTCATCACCGATGCCCGGTCGCACAGCTTCATGACGTTGTGCACGTCATGTTCGATCAGGAAGATGCCCAGACCCTGCGCTTTCAACTCTTCGATCAGCTCTGCCACCATCTGCGTTTCATGTGGGCCAAGCGCCGCGGTGGGCTCGTCCATGATCAGGATTTTCGCGTCGAAATAGACCGCCCTGGCAATCGCCACGGATTGCCGTTGACCACCTGACAAAGCCGAAACCGGCACGTTGAACTTTTTGAAATTCGGGTTCAGGCGCGCCATGATCTTGCGGGTCTCGGCCTCCATCTTGCTGTCGTCCAGCATCCCGCCGGGGCCGATGATCTCGCGCCCCAAAAACAGGTTACTTGCGGCGTCCAGATTGTCGGCCAGGGCCAGCGTCTGATAAATCGTCTCGATATTCAGATCGCGCGCATCACGTGGGTTGTTGATCTCGACCTTCTGGCCGTTCACGTAAACCTCGCCCGAATCCGCCTTATAGGCGCCCGATACACATTTGATCAGCGTCGACTTGCCTGCCCCGTTGTGCCCCAACAGGCCCACGACTTCGCCCGGATGCAAGTCGATGGACACCTTGTCCACCGCCTTGATCCCGCCAAACGCGATGGAAATGTCTTTGAGTTCGACTAAGGGTGTTCCACGGTCTGCCATGTCCACGCCCCCTATTTCACTGTTTTGTTGTAAAGGTTGTCGAGATAGACAGCGAGCACCAGCACCAGACCAACCACGATCCGTTGGACGGCCGCATCAAATCCGATCAACACCATGCCCGATTGCAGTGACTGCATCACCAGCGCGCCAAGGATCGCGCCATAAATCTTGCCGACACCGCCGGCCAGCGACGTGCCTCCGATCACAGCGGCGGCGATCACGTAAAGCTCGTCAAGCGTGCCAAGCGCGTTTGTCGCACTGTTCAAACGGGCGCTGGCGATCACCGCTGCGATCCCCGTCAGCGCGCCCATCAGTGCAAAGACCTGAAGCGTGACCCACTTTGTGTTGATCCCCGCCAGCGATGCCGCCTCCGGGTTGCCACCAATGGCAAAAACATAACGGCCAAAGCGTGTGCGCGTCATCAAGACGGTCATGGCGATTCCGACCGCGATCAGGATCAGCACCGGGATAGCAAAGCCGTGGCTGATGATTGTGCCTTCGGGCAATTCCATCTGACGGATAATCCCCTTCGGGATTGGATAGGCGTTGACCAACAGCACAGCGCCCACAATCGCGGCACAACCCACCACAGCCAGAAACGTCTCGGCCCAAACGGGGCGCAGTTTGAACCCATGTTGAACCCGCGACTTGCGGCCTGACCGGATCAGCCAAAGGACCCCGATGCAGGCCAGCCCGCCCACGATCCAACTGCCCATCGCGCCCACCGCACCGCGCGGGCCACCGCCCAGCAGCGCGAATGTGGGGTCCACGGGCGAGATCGTCCGCCCGCCTGCAGCCAAAAACGCCATGCCGCGCCAGACCATCAGCCCGCCGAGTGTGACGATGAACGATGGAATGCCCCGGTAAGAAATCAGCCAGCCGTGCAGCGCACCAATCGCCGCGCCCAGACAAATGCCGCAAATGACCGTGATCACCCAGATCAAAGGATGACCCAGCCCCAGCATGGGCGGCAGCACATTCACCTGGATCAGGCCCATCGCCATACCTGTCACCCCGATCATCGAGCCGACGGACAAATCGATGTTGCGCGTCACGATCACCAGCACCATGCCCGTGGCCATGATCCCGATGCTCGAGGTTTGCACACTCAGGTTCCACAAGTTCCGGGGCGTCAGAAACGCGCCAAACCCATTGAACACCATGCCGTAAACATGAAACCCGCCCCAGATCAGCAGTAGGGCCCCCAACATGCCCAGCAGGCGTGTGTCGATCTCGGTCTCGGCCAGAAAGCGGGACAAGCCGCTACGCGTGTCCGGCGTCGATCCGGCGGCCGACGCGGTGTCTTGTGACGTATCAGTCATGGGTCAATCCAAATTTATTGGAGATCATCGCGCATCCGCGATGTGCATCATGTGACCCGGCGCAGGATCAGGGAACCCTGCGCCGGACCGTTGTTACAGCTTATTCGCAGCCGTCAACGCCGTCGATGGCGCCAGCACAGGCCATTTCCTGGCTGATGTGGCCCGCGTCAATGGCAACGCCGATGTTGTCGCGTGTGATCGGTGTCGGATCGAGCAGGATCGCGTTCATCGCGATGCCCTTCTCGCCGCCGTCAAAGATCGTCGCACCTTCGATGCTGTCAAGCGACGCACCTTCGGCCAACTGACCCGCAATCTCGCCTGCGGCCTTGCCCAGCTGACGTGCGTCCTTCCAGACAGACACAGTCTGTGTGCCACGTGCCACGCGGTTGATCGCAGCCAGATCGCCGTCTTGGCCACCAACAGGGATCACAAGACCCTGCGCGCCAAGTGCGGCGACAACGCCCGATGCCATGCCATCGTTCTGGGACAGAACCGCGTCAACTTCGTTGTTGTTGGCGGTCAGGATCTGCTCCATGTTTTTCTGTGCATTCTCAGGCTTCCAGCCGTCCGATGATGCCTCGCCCACGATCTTGATCGTGCCGGCCTCAACATCGTCACCGATTACTTCCATCATGCCTTGCAACAGGAACCCTGCATTGGGATCACCGGGGTCACCCTTGATGATGGCATAGTTGCCTTCGGGCTGCGCGGCCTTGACGTTTTCGGCGATGATCCGGCCCACGCCAACGTTGTCAAACGTCAGATAGAACGTGCGGTCATCTTCGATCAGGCGGTCATAGCCGATCACTGGAATGCCTTCGTTGGCAGCCGATTCAATCGCCGGGCCAATCGCATCTTTGTCCCAAGCGTTGATGATCAGGACATCAACACCCTGCGAAATCAGCGCTTCAATGTCGGTCAGCTGCTTTGCCGAAGACGATTCCGCGTCGGCCGAAGTATAGCTGTTGCCGTCGGCCTCGATCGCGGCCACCACAGCGGCTTCGTCAATCTTCCAACGCTCTTCCTGAAAGCTGCCCCAAGAGACACCGATCAGCTTGCCCTCTGCCAGCGCAGCAGAGCTAAAACCCACCGTCGCAATAACGGCGGCTGTAATCATCTTCTTCATTGTATCCTCCCAGATATGAACCCCCGACAAGGGGGATTCGGGCTTTGACCCGATGCATCTAAACAAGCCGATCAATGTTTAGGTGTCAAATTAAATTTAGCCCCTGAACTAAATTACTTGCAATAATTTAGAAATTGCCCCTTCTATTGGGATGGGAGGATGAAATAACCGGAATGACCCGTGCGGTTGGGCCCTTATATTTCAGCAATTGAATTATGTATGACGTCTTGCGCCAGTCGAATGCCGATGATCCGCTGTTGCCGGGGTGTGGACCCGTGCTGCCAACACAGGATCACGACACAAGCCCCTTGCGTCAACAGGTCTTTGAACACATTCGTGCAATGGGCCAGGTGGCCCGCACCGATATCGCGCGCGCACTGGGGATCAGCGCAGGCTCTGTGACCGCGCTGACTGCGGAACTGATCACCGCCGGTTTCCTGCAAGAGGTCGTGGAAAAGCCGCGCGAAACCGGACGCGGCCGCCCGCCAGTTGCCCTTAGCGTGGTTTCCGGCGCGGGTCACGTGATTGGCATCAAGCTCAGCGATGAACGCCATTCAGCCGTGTTGACCGATTTCGCCGGGAACACCGTGGCAGACGCCACTCTTTCAACCACCCTGCCCCGCAAATCCGTTGCGGCCCTGCTGGAAGAGGTCAGCCCGCTCATCGACACGCTCATGTCTCAGACGGACATGGACATCACCGCCGTCAGCGCCATTGGCGTCGGCATCTCGGGCATCGTTGATCATCAAACCGGGGCCGTGCCGTGGTCGCCCTTGCTGACCGAACCCGATGCCGATCTGGGGCGTCTTTTTGCCGAACGTCTTGGCTGCCGGGTCTTCGTCGACAATGACGCCAACATCCTGACACTGGCAGAGCTTTGGTTTGGCCGTGGCCGCACGATGACTGACTTTGCAGTGGTCACCGTCGAACATGGTGTTGGCATGGGGCTTGTGCTCGGGAACCGATTGTTTCGCGGCGCGCGCGGCATGGGACTCGAACTGGGCCACATTAAGGTGCAATTGGATGGCGCGCTGTGTCGTTGCGGCCAGCGCGGATGCCTCGAGGCTTATCTGGCCGACTACGCCCTCGCCCGCGAGGCCGCGACCGCGCTTGATCAGGTCGGCACCCAAACGGCTGCTGCCGCACTCGAATCACTGTTCGCCGAAGCAAAGGCCGGCAATCAGGCCGCGCGCACGATCTTTCACCGTGCGGGAAAATATCTTTCGCTCGGCCTTGCCAATGTGATCCAGCTATTTGACCCGGCCTTGATCATCTTGGCGGGCGAACGGATGCGATATGATTACCTTTATGCTGATGACGTCCTCAAAGAGATGCACCGCCTCACCCTCGACACCGGCCGCCCGCGATGCGAGGTGGCCCAGCACGCTTGGGGCGATCTGGTCTGGGCACGTGGCGCGACCGCGCTTGCCCTCTCTGCCATTACCGCCGACATGATTGGGGCCGCGGCCCCATGATCAATGTGTTACCGAAAATTAGGAAAGTGATGCGTATGCAATGTGCATACTTTGTGCATGGCATGTTGCCGTTAACCTTGATGGCGTTCGGTGCCTCACCGCTCGCTGCCGAAATCCGGTTCGCTGACATGACTGATCGCCTGCCTGAACACGTCTATGACGGTGGTTGGGAACATTTTGTCGGCGGTGGTGTGGCGGTCTTTGATTGTAACGCTGACAACTTGCCAGATATCTTTGCCGCGGGTGGTGAAAACCCGGCGATCCTGTTGCGCAACGATGGTAACTTTTCATTCAGTAACATGGATTTAGATGCCATTCTTGGCGTCACGGGCGCCTATCCCATCAATATTGACGGCGACGCATGGATGGACCTTTTTGTGCTGCGCGTCGGCCCCAATATCGCGCTGCGTGGCGGCCCTGATTGCAGCTTTATCGATGCCACAGCAGACTGGGGCATCCCACAAACCGATCAGTGGTCCACTGCTTTCTCCGCATGGTGGGAAGACGATGATCGCCCGGTTATGGCCGTGGGCAATTATGTTGACCGCAGCAATCCTGACGGCCCGTTTGAGGCCTGTGACACCAACACGATTTTGCGTCCCACATCAACAGGTTACGTTGCCGAGGCGCTCGCACCCGGATATTGCGCCTTGTCAATTCTGGCAGGCCCTGACGCCCGCGGCGATCTGGCGTTAAGACTTTCGAACGACCGGCACTACTACGTCAGGAACGGCGCAGAACAGCTTTGGAACATTGAACAAAAGCGTTTTATGACTGAAGAAGAAGGCTGGCCCCGCGTTTCGCTTTGGGGCATGGGCATCGCCAGCACCGATCTGACTGGCGACGGCGTTGATGAAGTGATGCTTACCTCGATGGGCGATCAGCTATTGCAACTCCCCACCCCAGAAGGTGCCTATATTTCAGCACCTTACGAGATCGGAACCTACGCGCACCGCCCCCACATCGGCGACGATGGCCGTCCCTCAACAGGCTGGCACGCGCAGTTCGGCGATATCAACAACGACACCCGCCCTGATCTCTTCATCGCCAAAGGAAACGTCGATCAGATGCCCGGAAACGCGATGAATGATCCCAATAACCTCTTGATTCAAAACGATAAAAATTCCTTCGACGAATTTGCCGCCACCGCAGGCGTTGCCGACAGCGCCCGCTCTCGCGGCGCTGCTCTCGCGGATTTTGACCTTGATGGCCGCCTCGACTTGATCGTCGTCAACCGCCGCGCCCCCATGCGCCTCTATCGAAATGAAACCACGTCCGGAAACTGGATTTCATTGCAATTACAGCAGGATGGCGGCAATCCCGCGGCGGTTGGCAGCCAGATTACAGTCAATGGACAAATCCAATACGCCCGGATTGGCGGCGGCCATGCAAGCGGTCAGGCGACCCCACTGCACTTCGGTCTCGGGCAGGCAAAAAGCGCCACCATTTCAATCACCTGGCCTGACGGACAAACGACAATTAGGCAGGTGGATGTCAACCAATTCATAACGGTCAAAAAGCCTTAAAAACAATGACTTATCGGTCGATCTTGAGGCCACTTGGCACCGACTCTGGGATACCCAATCGCCCGGTGATCGCCGCCGGATCGGTCAGTGCATCGAGAAAGGCCACTAGCGCCATGATCTCTTCTTCTGACAAGGCCACGGCGTAGCTTTCAGCCGCGTCAGAAATCGCTTCTATTTCAAGCGGTTGATCCATGATCTGGGTGTCTTCAACGCTCAACTCTGGCAAGATTGCCTGCGCGGGATCATAGTTTTGCAGCGCCGCAACAGGATCAACATGGTCTCGCAGAAACCCCTGTAGGGTCGCATGCGCCCCTGCATGCCCGTAAGGCCCTGTCACGCTTACATTTCTCAGCGATGGTGTGCGAAAGGCATAGAGGTCGGCCGGATTACCCGTCACCCGAAACCGCCCCTCATCCCGTGCGTGGGTTTCAAAACGCGCAGCCTTTCCCGGCCCAATCTGAGGCACTGCCATCGCGTGGAACTGATGATCGGTCTGGAACGGCCCGCTATGACAATCCGCGCAACCCGCTGATCCGTAAAACAAATCCTGCCCCCGTTGCGCCGCTTCTGGTAGCGCGCGTTCCCCACGCAGGGCGGCATCAAAGGGGGACGTATCTGAGCGCCACTCGACTGTCATGAACATTGCAATCGCGTCAGAGATATGTGTGAACGCGATGTCATCAGGCGTTGTGACGTCAGGATAGACCTCAATGAAATCAGCAGCATATTCAGGAATTCCGGCGACCCGGCGCGCAATGATATCCCATGCACCACCCGGTCCGGTGATCACCCCCTGCCGCACGGCGGTTGAGACGTCATTTTCGGTATAGTGCCCCGCCATTTCGTCCGGGCTCAACACCGGGAACATCGTTTGGGCGGACAGCAAGCTGGCAAATCCCTCTGCCATATCCGCATCCAACGGCGTTCTCAGCCCGCCGGGTTTCGTTGGGTCGACCGCAATCCGCCCATCATGAAAAAGCACGGTGAATTCATGCGCGCCAAGATTGAACAGCCCCGGTGCGTTTCGGGGGATCCGTTGTTCGGGCATATTGTCAGGGTCTGCGATCCGGTCAGGTCCCAGACCGATGCCACCATCACCGAGACCTAGCGATAGCCCGTCTGCCGTGCCATGTTTGGGGTGATGGCAGGTTGCGCAAGCAACCTCTTGATTTCCAGACAAAATAGGATCGTAGAACAGCAGTTGCCCCAGCAGCGCTTCATCCATGTTGATCGGGGCATAGGCGGCATCCGTGACGGGCTCCGGCACGGGGTTTGCCAGTGCAGGCTGTGCCAAGAATACCATGATCCCGATTGCCGTCTTGCGCATGTGTGTCCCCCCTTTGCCGGGCCAAGGTGACCTATTGTGACTGGGGCTGCAACGGCGATCCTGGGTTTGACCTGCGGCATGAAAGCGAATAGAACAAAATAGGAACATTTAGCTGGTTACTTCATGACACACGATCTTCGCCGTCCCGCCGCCCTTTTGCGCGACCGCAACGCGCCTGACCGCAGTGACCTGCCCACCCTGTCAGAGGTGTTTGCCGACACCGTGATCGACGGGGCCGTCACCGGCTTTGTCTGTGCGCAGCTGACGGATGTGGACCGGCCCGTGTTGTGGGTTCAGGACCGCATCTCGCGGCGCGAAACCGGCAGGCCCTGCCTGGCCGGTCTGCCGGTGCCTTTGCGGATCATCCATGTGGATGTCTCAAAACCTGTTGATGTGCTTTGGGCGATGGAACAGGGCCTGCAATGCAATGGCCTGTCCGCGGTACTGGGCGAGGTCTGGGGCGATCCCGCGGTGCTGGATTTCACCGCCACCAAACGGCTGGCCCTGCGCGCCGAGGCGCAGGCGCGTCCCGCGATTCTGCTGCGCAGGGCAGCCAGCCCGAACCTGTCTGCCGCGCGCCTGCGCTGGCGCGTCAGCAGCCTGCCCTCTGCACCTGCCCCGGATGATATCCGTGCGCCCGGACGGCCCCTGTGGCGGGCAGAGCTGTTTCGCGCCCGCTGGCGCACACCCGGTGCATGGGTCGCGCATCATGGTGACGATGGGCTGACGCTTGACCATGCCCGGCCTGCAACAACGCCCGCGTTGCAAGCCATGGCATGACCTGATGTCTTCTTCTGGCCAAAAATATCCCCGCCGGAGGCTCCCGCCGCAGCCACCCCCCGGACGCCTGCCGCGATGAAACGCATGGACCAGCTGCCCGTCCTTGCGTTTCCCACCCCCCCTGCTGCCAAGGACCCCGTGCAGGCCCCGCCTGACGATCTGGCGCACGCGCTCAAGGCGCTGCGCGAGGCCGAGACCTGGCAACCGCACACCCCAGCACCCGATCCTGCGCCACCACAGACCGACAGCTTTGGCACCGTCGGTGCACCATGCTGGCGCGCAGGCCCCCGTGCGACAGATCAGGGGGCCGGGCGGGCGGGTGTCGTCGCAGACGCAGTCGCCCCGACCGGACTGGACACCGACCGTGACCCGCTCACACGCCGTATCACCAGCATCCACTTGCCTGATTTTGCAATGGAACGCTGGCTGCGGTGGGCCGCGGCCCGAAATGAGGCACCGCCCGATGATCTGCCCGTGATCCTTGCAACCGAAGGGCCGCATGGCCCGATCGTGCATGCCTGCACCCGTGCCGCCTGCCTGGCAGGCATCCATGTCGGCGCGCGGGTCGTGGACATGCGCGCGCTCTGCCCCGAGGCGCAGGTGGCCTATGCCGATACCGGCGGCGATGCGGCCGCTCTCGCGCGGCTGGCGCTCTGGGCGCGGCGCTGGTGCCCCTGGACCGCCACCGATGGTGCCGATGGTCTGGTGCTGGACACCACCGGGTCGGATCACCTCTGGGGGGGTGAGGCCGCGATGCTGCGCGAGATCGAGGAAAAGCTGAGCCTGATCGGTTTTTCCGCCAACCTTGCCTGCGCGCCCACCCATGGTGCCGCCTGGGCGCTGGCACGGCTGGGCCGGGTCAGGCAGGTTGTGACAGCAGACCGGCTGGCGCAAGACATCGCACAATTGCCCGCCCGCGCCCTGCGGCTGGATGCTGATACACAATTACTGCTGAAGCGACTGGGCCTGAAAAGCGTGGGCGATCTGGCCGCTGTCCCCCGGCTGAGCCTCGCGCGCCGTTTCAACCGGGCTGCGTTACCGCAAAACCCGTTGTTACGGCTGGACCAGATGATGGGGCGACTGGCCGAGCCGGTGAACGCGCCCGAAGATCCCCCCCGGTTCGCCGTGCAGGCGCGGCTGGCGGAACCGGTGCAGGATCCCACCCCACATCTGCCCGCGCTTTGCGCCGAGCTTTGTGACGGGCTTGATGCGGCAGGTTTTGGCGCGCGGCGGGTCACGGTCACGGTCTTTCGCACCGATGGTGAGGTGCGCGACATCACCGTTACCACCGCCCATGCCACACGTGATGCCGACCACATCCAAAGGCTGTTTGATGACAAGCTGGACCGGATCGATCCCGGCTTTGGTTTTGATCTGATCACACTGGGTGCGGCCCAGATCGAGGCATTGAGCGCGCAGCAAACCCGGCTGGATGGCCAGGCCGACAACGGGGCAGAACTGGCCCGCCTGGTGGACCGCCTCTCCGCCCGGCTGGGCCCGGGTACTGTGCGCTGCCCCAGTCCGGTGGCAAGCCACGTGCCCGAACGGGCCGAAGACTGGCGCCCGGCCCTGGCCGGCCCGCCACGCCCGCCACAGCCGCTGCCTGATCGCCCCTTGCGCCTGTTCGATCACCCCGAAGAGGTGCGTGTACTTTATGCCGTGCCTGAAGGGCCACCGGCACAATTCGTCTGGCGCAAACAGACCCACCGCGCGGTCCGTTTCGCCGGACCGGAACGGATCGCGCCCGAATGGTGGCGCGATATGCCCGGCACCCGACTGCGCGACTATTACCGGATTGAGGATGATCGCGGCCGCCGCATCTGGCTTTACCGTGATGGTGTTCTGGATGATGGCCGGGGAGAGACGCCGCGCTGGTTTATCCACGGGGTATTCGCGTGACCCGCTGTGACCCAAATGCGCGCCTGCGGCGCACGCCTTTTTATTGGGTTTGGGGGCGCTGCCCCCGCAGGCCAAAGGCCTGCCCCCCCGGGATATTTTTAGCCAGAAGAAGACCCACCCACGATTTTGGCATCACCGCCTCTGGGGGCGGCAATGCCTGAAAACGATCATGCCCATCCCCGCCGGACGATCCCCGAGGACGGAGCGTTCCCGCCAAATCCGCCTGCGCCGTTTGTGGAACTGGGGCTTGCCACCTGCTTTTCGTTTCTGCGCGGCGCCTCGGATGCTGTCGATCTGGTCACCACCGCCTGGTCACTGGGCTATGATCAGATCGGTGTGGCCGACTGGAACTCGATGGCTGGGGTGGTGCGTATTCATACAGAGGCCCAAAAGACCGGTCTGCACCCGATCATCGGCGCGCGGATCATCCTGACAACCGGAGAGGCATTCTTGGCCTATCCTACAGATCGCGCGGCCTATGGGCGGCTTTGTGCGCTGCTGTCCAAGGGCAAGAACCGCCGCCCTGACGGGGCGTGGCAGGACAAGGGTATCTGCGAGATTGCACTGGATGATCTGGACCCGCTGGGTCCCGAGGTTATTCTGATTGCCCTGCCCCCGGATGATCTGCGTGGCTTTGCTCGCCGCTTGCCGCAACTGGCCCGCCGATTGCCCGGCCTGACCCACATCGCGGCCAGCTATCGCTATCGCTCTGACGACGTGGCGCGGATCAATCAGCTGGACCGGCTCGCCGGCCAGCACAGGCTGGGGCTGCTGGCCACAAACGATGTACTTTATCACGCGCCGGCGCGGCGGGCCTTGCAGGATGTGATGACCTGCATCCGCGAAAAGACCACGATCCAAAAAGCCGGGCACCTGCTGGAACCCAATGCCGAACGGCATCTGAAATCCGCCTCTGAGATGCAGCGCCTGTTTGCCCAATGGCCCCATGCCATTCAGGCCAGCCTTGCCATCGCCAAACGCTGCCAGTTCAGCCTGTCAGAGCTGAAATACGCATACCCACATGAGATTTTACCAAAGGGGCGCAGCGCGATCGCCCAACTGCGTATCAATACCGCCGCGGGGGCCGCCACACGTTACCCCGGCGGTGTGCCGTTACCGGTGCAAGCGGCCCTCGACAAGGAATTGGCGATGATCGCAGACAAGGAGATCGCCAATTACATTCTGACGATTGAAAGCATCGTGAAATTCGCACGTTCCAAAGACATCCTGTGTCAGGGGCGCGGGTCGGCGGCGAATTCTGCCGTATGCTATTGCCTTGGCATCACCGCCGTGGACCCCGCGCAGCATGATTTGCTGTTTGAACGCTTCATCAGCGAAGATCGGGTTGAACCGCCCGATATCGACGTGGATTTTGAACATGAGCGGCGCGAAGAGGTGATCCAGCACATCTATGATACCTATGGCCGCCACCGCGCAGGACTGTGTGCGACGGTGATCCATTACCGTCCCCGCTCAGCCATCCGCGAGGTCGGCAAGGTCATGGGGCTATCCGAGGATGTGACCGGTGCGCTGGCCAAGACGGTCTGGGGCAGTTGGGGCAAGGATATCGCTGAAGGCCATGCCGATGAGGCGGGTGTTGACTTAACCGACCCGCTGATGCGGCGCACCTTGATCGTGGCGCAACAGATGATCGGCATGCCGCGCCATCTGGGACAGCACGTGGGCGGGTTTATCCTCACTGAAGACGCGCTGACCCATACCGTGCCCATCGGTAATGGCGCGATGCCGGACCGGACATTCATCGAATGGGACAAGGACGACATCGAAGCGCTTGGCATCTTCAAGGTCGACATTCTGGCCTTGGGGATGCTGACCTGCATCCGCAAGTGCTTTGACCTGATCGCAGCCCACCACGGCGAGACTTGGACGCTCGCGACCGTGCCCAAAGAGGACACGCGTGTCTATGACATGCTGTGCAAGGGGGACAGTATCGGTGTTTTTCAGGTCGAAAGCCGCGCACAGATCAACATGCTGCCACGGCTGCGGCCGCGCACCTTTTATGATCTGGTGATCGAGGTGGCAATTGTGCGGCCCGGGCCCATTCAGGGCGACATGGTGCATCCCTATCTGCGCCGCCGCTCTGGGCAGGAACCGGTGGAATACCCTGCCCCTGCAGCACCGCATGACCCTTCCGAGCTCAAGAACATTCTGGGCCGCACATTGGGCGTGCCGATCTTTCAGGAACAGGCGATGAAGATCGCGATTGATGCGGCCAAGTTTTCGTCCAAAGAGGCGAACCAGCTGCGCAAGGCGATGGCGACGTTCCGCAGCAAGGGCAATATCGAGCTGCTTGAGGAAAAGATGGTCGGGCGCATGGTCGAACGCGGTTATGATCCTGATTTTGCCACCCGGTGCTTTGACCAGATCAAGGGCTTTGGCGAATATGGCTTTCCTGAAAGTCATGCCGCCAGCTTTGCCCAGCTTGTCTATGTCTCAAGTTGGTTGAAGTGCCACTTCCCCGGTGCCTTTTGTGCTGCCCTGCTGAATTCGCAGCCGATGGGGTTTTATGCCCCCGCACAACTGGTGCGCGATGCGCAGGAACATGGGGAAACGGTACTGCCTGCGGATGTGAATTACTCGGACTGGGACAGCACGCTGGAACCTTTGGGTCAGGGCGGTTTTGCGGTGCGGCTGGGGATGCGCCAGATCACTGGCCTGCGCGAGGATATCGCGGCCCGGATCATGGACGCGCGTGACGCGCCATATCAGGATATTGCAGACCTCAAGGCACGTACTGGCATCGGGGCGGCTCATATCCGCAGGCTGGCAGAAGCGGATGCCATGCGGTCCATGTTTGTTGATCGCAGGCAGGCCCTGTGGGAGGCTAAGGGCCTGCGCGATGCCCCTGATCTGCCATTGTTTCAAGGTGGCACGGACGAAGGTGTCGAGCGCACAGTGCCTTTGCCGGTGATGCCGGTCTGCGAACAAGTGGTGTCGGATTACCAGACGATGCGTCTGTCACTGAAAGCGCACCCGATGGTGTTCATGCGGAAATCCATGCGCAAACAAGGATTTATAGACACAGCTCAGTTGAAAGACAGCCGCCCCTGGCAAAAAGTCAAGATGGCCGGTCTGGTGCTGATCCGGCAAAAACCCGGCACCGCCAAGGGGGTCTGCTTTATCACGATTGAGGATGAGGTTGGCGTTGCCAACATCGTGGTCTGGCCCAAGGTGATGGAACAGTTCCGCAAGACCGTGATGCAATCCCGGTTGTTGCAGATCGAAGGCTACGTACAGCGCGACGTGGAGATCATCCATGTGATCGCCCAGTCGCTGACCGACAAATCCGAAGCGCTGCAAAGGTTAGCACCGGATGATCTTGCACCGCCACTGGCGCATGCTGATGAGGTGCGTAAGCCCCTGCCCGCCCCCAGCAGCCGCCATCCACGCGACGTGCGCATCATTCCCAAAAGCCGGGACTTTCACTGAACAAAAGTCAGGCAGATCGGCAAGGTTCCGCCACGGAACACGCTGTGGTTGTCATCTAACCTTTGCAAAATGACGTCAAATCGCCACCATCAGTGTCATTATTTATGGGGGACTATCGGATGTTTGGACGCTTCAAGATTGGTATTCAGTTTGGTGGATTTGGGCCTGATACGCTTGTGGGCGATGCCCGTAAGGATTTGTTGTTCGGGCTATGGGGCAACGACACGTTGGACGGCGGCGCGGGTCGCGACCATTTGTTTGGCGGCTTTGGCGATGACACACTGATCGGGGGTGCCGGGGCTGACAAGCTTTTTGGTGGCTTCGGTTTTGACACCGCCGTCTTCGAAGGTGGCGTGGACGACTACACCGTTCACAGTGTCCGCGCCAATGGACGCGGGCCGATCAAGGCAAAGGTCACAGACGCAAGTGGTGACACGGACCGCCTGAACAGTGTCGAGGCACTCTATTTTGCAAGTGATGATTACACCGCCTTTCTGGATGGCCGGAACAACGCCGTTCTCGCCCGCGATGACGCAGCAGATGCAGACGCCACTGGTGCCACGATTTCCGGCCTGACCGGCAATGACTTTGACTTTGACGGGGACGCGCTGACCATCATCGACATTGATACGACCGGGCTGACCGGATCGGCAACGCTGAACGATGACGGCACGATCAGCTATACGACCGACGGGGCATTTGACGCGCTCAAAGAAGGTGAGACGGCGCAGACCACGCTGACCTACACTGTAAGTGACGGCAACGGCGCCACTGACACCGCAACTGTTACTATCACAATCACTGGCGAGAATGACGCGCCCGAACTAACGCTGGCCGACACTGCCGAAGTCGCAGAAAATACGACCGCTGTGGCAGCAGCCAGTGCCTTTGATGTCGATGGAGATACGATCACCTACTCCCTGTCAGGGAATGATGCGGTGCTATTTGATATCGACGCAAACGGTGTGCTGACCTTCAAGGACGCCCCGGATTTTGAAGCCCCGGCAGACGCGGATGGTGACAACGTCTATGATGTCACAGTGATCGCGTCCGATGGCACATTGTCCGACAGCGCCGATATCGCCGTCACCGTCACTGACGTGGACGAGGGCCCTGCCCCAAAGGTCTGGATCAACGAATTCCATTATGACAACGCCGGGGGCGATGTCGGTGAATTTATCGAAGTGGCAGGAACCGCAGGCGTCAACCTCAATGGGTGGAGCCTTGTGCTTTATAACGGGTCAAACGGCACGGCCTATAACACCATTGCGCTTGCTGATGCACTAGACGACACCGCTGGCGGTTTTGGGTTCAATGTCACCAACCTACCCAGCAACGGCCTGCAAAACGGCGCGCCCGATGGCATCGCACTGGTTGATGATACAGGTGCAGTGGTCGAATTCATCTCTTACGAAGGGGCCATGACGGCCGCTGACGGGCCAGCCACTGGCCTGACCTCTCAGGATGTGGGCGTGGCTGAAACCAGCGGCCAGCCAATTGGTGGGTCGATCCAGCGCAGCGGCATCGAGGATGAATTCACCTGGACGGTCACGGATACCAACACAACTGGTGCAACCAATGACGGCCAGACGTTGGGTGATGTGCCGCCCAACGTCTTCATCAACGAATTCCACTATGACAACGCCGGTGGCGATGTCGGTGAATTTATCGAAGTCGCCGGTGACGCGGGCACAGACCTAAGCGGTTGGTCGCTGGTGCTCTACAATGGCTCCAACGGCACGCCTTACAATACCATCGCACTGGATGGTGTCTTGGCGGACACCGCGAACGGCATCGGTTTTGACGTCACCGACCTGCCCAGCAACGGGCTGCAGAACGGCGGCCCGGACGGGATCGCACTGGTGAATGACCAAGGCGAGGTTGTCGAATTTCTGTCCTACGAAGGCACGTTTGATGCCGTTGGCGGCCCTGCCGATGGCATGACCTCAACCGACATTGGCGTTTCTGAATCCGGCAGCACCGCCATCGGTGACAGCTTGCAGCGTCTCGAAGACGGCACATGGGACGGCCCAAAAGCCAACACCAAGGGGGGCGCCAATACCGAGCCGGTAACACCCCCGGCAAATGACGTCATCCTGTCAGAATTCCACTATGACAACGCTGGCGGCGACGTTGGCGAATTCGTCGAGGTGTCTGGCACTCCGGGTGGTGATCTGACTGGCTGGACCATCGCGCTTTACAACGGCAATGGCGGGGCGGTCTACAATACGGTGGCCCTGACCGGCACGTTGAACGCTGACGGCTATGCCTCTGTCGATGTCCCCGGCATCCAGAACGGTGCACCTGATGGCATCGCACTTGTCGCGCCAGATGGAACCATTGCGGAATTCATTGCCTACGAAGGCGACCTGACCGCAACTGACGGCCCTGCGGCTGGGATGACAGCGCTCGACATCGGCGTATCAGAGACCAGCAGCACCGCCATAGGCGACAGTCTGCAAAAGGACAGCGATGGCAACTGGCAAGGACCTGCCGCCAGCACGCGTGATGCGGCAAACGACGACGGCCCACCGCCCCCACCGCCGCCGCCAACCGGCACAACGTTGATTTCGACCGTGCAGGGCAGCGGCAATGCCTCTACACTTGATGGGCAAGTTGTGAACGTCGAGGCGGTTGTGACCGCTGTGATGTCCAATGGGTTCTATTTGCAAGAGGAAGACGCAGACGCCGATGCTGACGCTGCGACGTCCGAAGGGATCTTTGTCTTCACCGGCGACACACCGGGTGTGACTATGACCGATGTTGTCTATGTCACGGGCACGGTTGATGAATTCTTTGACTTCACGCAATTGACCAATGCCACCGTGTCCAACATCGGCACCGCCACTTTGCCGACCGCCGCGACATTGACCCTGCCGGACAGCATCAGCAGCCTTGAAAGTTCTGAGGGTATGCAAGTCAGCCTTGCTTCGGACGGCGCGCCGTTGACAATCATAGAAACGTTCAACTTTGATCGCTTTGGCGAAATTGTCGTAAGCGAAGGCGCACAGATCCAGCCAACCCAGATTTATGATGCCCAGACCCAATTGACCGAAATCACCGCATTGCAGGAACAAAATGCGGCGAACCGGATAACCATTGACGATGGCGCAGGCGGACAAAATCCTGATTCATTTGCCTATATCGCGAACACGTCGGCAGGCGACAATGGTGATGGAATTCTGAGCGCGGGTGATGTCTTTACAGCTGACGGCCCCACCCTGCGGCTTGGGGCCGAACTGGATGCACCGGTCAACGGTGTGCTGTCCTTCAACTTTGGGGAATACAAGATCATCCCGACAGAGACGCTGTCAATTGACCCCACCACCAATGAAGGTGCGCGCGAAGAAACACCGCCCGATGTCGGTGGTGACTTGAAAGTGGTCAGCTTCAACGCGCTCAACTACTTCACCTCGCTGGATGACCCGGCCCTTTCGACCGCAGAGAAAGTAGCCCTCTACGGCTATGATCCACGCGGCGCAGCCACACCCGAAGATCTTGCCCGCCAGACCGAAAAGCTGGTGAACGCATTGATTGCATTGGACGGCGATATCGTTGGCCTGCAAGAAATCGAAAACAACGGCTTTGACGATGACAGCGCCATTGCCACCCTGGTCGCGGCGCTGAATAGCGAATTGGGAAGCGAGGTCTATGGCTACGTGGATCCCACCGGCGGTGTTGGCGGGATGCTCGGCACTGACGCGATCACGACAGGGTTCATCTACAAGCTCGACAGTGTTGACGTGACGGGTTCTGATTTCTTGGTATTTGACGATGGCGGCCAACAACGCAACCGCCCGGCTGTGGCCGCTACCTTCGTCGACGAAAACGGAGAAGAGGTCACCGTCGCCGTCAATCACTTCAAGTCCAAAGGTGGGAGCGGCAGCGGCGATGACGCCGATCAGGGCGATGGTCAGGGCAACTTCAATGCGGTGCGCACGGCAGCGGCAGAGCAACTGACAGCATGGCTTGAAACCGGGCCGACTGGCACAACGGACCCTGACGTTCTGATCATCGGTGACCTGAATGCCTATCTGCAGGAGGACCCGGTTCAAGCGATCGAAGCCGCAGGCTACGACAACCTGCTGGAAGACTTCGTCGGCGCCGAAGATGCCTTCAGCTTTATCTTTGATGGGCAGCAAGGCGCGCTGGATCATGCCTTGTCGTCTGACTCACTTACCAATCAGATCACCGGCGTCGCCGAATGGCACATCAATGCACAGGAACCTGATCTTTTGAACTACAACAGCCAGTTCAATGATCCGTCATTCTACAATGGTGACGATGTGTTTGCAGCATCTGACCACGATCCGCTTTTGGTCGGACTGACATTGTTTACGCCAGATCCCTTGGCGGTTGCCTGACCCGCATGATCTTTTTGGCCCCCCGCCGCGAGGCGTGGGGCCCCTTATTCCCCGCATTGCGCCAGGATCAAGACCGCCTGTTTGACCGGCGAATGGCTCAAGATTTGCGACGCGTATCGCATTGGCAATCGCCGATTGTCATTTTGGTCTGAAAAGAAGATCGGTGTTCTTGTGGTGCCCCCACACGGACTCGAACCGCGGACCTACTGATTACAAATCAGTTGCTCTACCAGCTGAGCTATAGGGGCACTGCGTCGGTCTTTAGCGTCCCTTTTTGCCGGTGACAAGCCTTTGCTTTGCAATGATCGCAACAATGAAACCGGTGCCCCTTAGAACGCCAGTCGTCCATGCGATGCTCGGTGCTTGATGACGACAAAACACGCATCACCCCTACCCCGCAACAGCGTTCCATCCGGCCACATTTACCGCTAGAGTGCCGGCAACAAGAACGAAAGTGGCAGGCATGCAGATCGCATATCACATGGGTGCAAATTGCACGGACGAAGACCGGCTGCTCAAATCGATCCTCAAGAACAACGCGCAATTGTCAGAACGGGGAATCAAAGCTCCCGGCCCCGGTAGATATCGTGCCTTGATCCGTGAAACGATCCAACAGCTCGATGGCGCCACACCCGATCCGGACGCACGACAAGTCCTTTTGGATGCAATTGTCGACGCCGAGGATGCGAAACGCCTTGTGATGAGCAATGCAAATTTCATCTGCGTTCCCAACCGCATCTTTGATCACGGCGTCTTTTACGAGCAAATCGCTTTCAAATTGCGCGGGCTTATCAGCCTGTTTCCAGATGATGAGATTGAGCTTTTCCTTGGCCTGCGTGATCCCGCCACCTTTCTGCCCGCAACCTTTGCAGAAGCGAAGTCCGACACGCTGGCCGATTTCCTTCAAGACACACCGCTTGGGGATATTCGGTGGTCAGATGTGATCCGCCGCATCCGCGATACGGCCCCGTCCGCAAAGCTGACAGTTTGGTGCAATGAAGATACGCCGCTGATTTGGGGCGAGGTGATGCGCCGGATTTGTGGGCTGGCCGCCGACGACCCGGTTGACGGGGCGCTTGACCTTTTGGCAACGATCATGACACCCGACGGGATGTCGCGGCTAACCGCCTATCTGCAGAAACATCCGCCCAAGTCACCAGCCCAGGAACGCAAAATCGTCATGGCGTTCCTCGACAAATACGCGCTACCCGACGCGCTGGAAGAGGTCATCGACCTTCCGGGCCTCGACGCTGAAATCGTAGATGCCTTGTCAGCCGCATACGACGCCGATGTGAACCTGATCGCTGATATGACTGACGTCACCTTCATCGCGCCCTAGGTCCCAAGCCACAGCGGTCAGGCCAAAGCTACATGCCCAACGCGGATTTATACATATCCAGCACGGCCTCTTCTTCTGCCAGATCATTGGCGTCACGCTTTCGGATCGCGATGACCTTGCGCATGACCTTGGTGTCATAGCCCCGGCCCTTCGCCTCTGCCATAACTTCCTTCTGGGCATCTGCGATGTCCTTCTTTTCGGCCTCCAGTCGCTCAAACCGTTCGATGAACTGGCGCAACTCCTGGCCTGCAACAGATGTGACTGTATCACTCTCTGTGGTCGCGGTGGTATCGGTCATGATGCGCTCTCCTGTATTGGCCGGCCCCCTGACTAGCTTGGTGGTCAGGGCCTTGCAAGCCGTTCACGCAGGTAGTAGCGACTGCGCGTCGCAAAAAAGGAGCGCGCGGATGGAATGGCTGGTCTGGATAGGCGCAATGGTTTCGGTTCTTGGTCTTGTCGGGATCGTCCTGAGCGTTGTGCTGGTCATCCGCGCGCGGCGGGCAGAGTTGGATGATGACGCGCTGCGGGCAAAGCTGAACCGCGTCTTGCCGCTGAACTTGGGCGCCCTGTTCTTGTCCGTCATCGGATTGATGATGGTGGTGCTGGGTGTGCTTCTGACCTAATCGGCCGGGCAAAACACCTCGTACAAGCGCTCAAGCACGGGGCGGACCCGCGGATCAGAAAGCTGATAGCGCACGCTGCGCCCATTCTTATGGCAGGTGACCAGTCCTTCGGCACGCAATCGCAGCAATTGCCCCGAAACATAGGACTGGCTGGCGCCAAGCAGCGCGACCAATTCACTCACCCCTCTGTCCTGCGGGACAAGCGCGCACAGCAATCGCAACCGCGCGGGATTGGAAAGAGATTTCATCAGCTCTGCGGCTTCATCAGCAGCAGCGGTCATTGGATCAACGCTAACTTTAATGTCCATGGTCATGTCACGAAGCTAACGACTGAAGCGATACATTTCAATATTGCAATGTTTCTGATTTGCCCTATCCTGAACCCATTGAAAACCGGAGATCGCCATGACACCCGATGTAACCGCCTTCTTTGATTCTGCCACAAATACAGTATCTTACGTCGTCAAAGAACCCAATGGCACACAATGTGCGATCGTCGACTCAGTTCTTGACTACGATCAGGCTGCCGGGCGCACGGACACCAGTTCAGCTGACAAAATGATCGCTCATATTAAAGACAATGATCTAACAGTGGCTTGGATCCTGGAAAGCCACGTGCATGCCGACCATCTTTCGGCAGCGCCTTACCTGCAAGACGCTTTGGGCGGCAAAATTGGGATCGGCAACCAGATCACCGTCGTGCAGGACACCTTTGGCAAAATCTTCAACGAAGGCACGCAGTTTCAGCGTGACGGGTCACAGTTTGACGGATTGTTCGCCGACGGTGACAGTATCCATATCGGGCAAATGCGCTGTGATGTGATGCACACGCCCGGACACACGCCCGCATGCCTGACCTATGTTATCGGCGACGCGGCCTTTGTCGGTGATACGCTTTTCATGCCCGATTTCGGCACGGCGCGCTGCGACTTTCCCGGCGGCTCTGCTGATGACCTCTATCACTCGATCCAGCGCATACTTTCCCTGCCGGATGAGACTCGCATCTTTGTCGGCCACGACTACAAAGCACCGGGCCGTGAAGAGTTCGCTTGGGAAACCACAGTTGGCGAACAAAAGGCGATGAACGTTCACGTGGGCGCAGGCAAACCGCTCGCGGATTTTGTCGCCATGCGCACTGAACGCGACGCCAAGTTGGGCATGCCTCGGCTTATCCTGCCAAGCCTGCAAACCAACATGCGCGCGGGACATATGCCGGAACCGGATGACAACGGCACACGGTACTTCAAAGTTCCGATCAACACGCTCTAGGAATTAACATGCCAACAGACTGGATTTGGGGGCTCCTCGGCGGGGGCCTGATTGGAACGGCTGCGGCCATCTTTCTTTTAGTGAACGGCCGGATCATGGGCGCATCCGGCATTCTTGGCGGACTGGTCGATGGATCCGGTCGTGATACTGCGCGTGAACGGCTGTCTTTGCTGGCGGGTCTGATCGGTGTGCCTTTCGTCCTGGCGCTCTTGATCGGAGGTGCGGAGACGCACCTGACGCCTAACCTGCTTTTGGTGATCTCCAGCGGCCTGCTCGTCGGTGTCGGCACGCGGATTGCAAACGGCTGCACCTCAGGCCACGGGGTCTGTGGTATCAGTCGCCTCTCGCGACGCGGCATCGTCGCTACGCTGTTCTATATTGGTGCCGGCGCCGTCACCGTGGCGCTCCTCAAGAACCTACTTGGGGTCGTCTGATGCGCAATATCTTTGCATTTCTTGTGGGCGGCCTTTTTGGCACGGGGCTGCTGCTCTCAGGTATGACCGACACGCGCAAGGTGCGTGGCTGGCTTGATCTCTTTGGCGACTGGGATCCGACGCTGGCTTTTGTGATGGGTGGCGCGATCGTACCGATGGCACTGGCCTGGCGGTTTGTGCCCGGACGCGCGCCGATCATGGGCGGTAGCTTCCCCGCACCCCCTTCCCCCGCGCTCGGCCGCAACTTGATTGTCGGCTCGGTGCTGTTTGGTGTCGGTTGGGGTCTGTCCGGTCTTTGTCCGGGACCCGCTGCTGCCTCACTCGGCTTTGGCGGTTTTGGCGGCGCTGTGTTCTTTGTGGCGATGATCCTTGGTATGTTAGCGGCCCCTGCACTGCGGAACCGTCTGGACGCTGTGGCTGCGGCGGGCTAGGTAACGACATGGAAATTCGCCCGATCACACCGACCTACACAGTCTCTCCGCAAATTGACCCCGCTGACATTCCAGCGATCAAAGCTGCGGGCTATGTCACCATCATCAATAACCGGCCCGATGCAGAAATCCCGCCCAGTCACCAAAGTGCTGCGATGCGCGCGCTTGCCGAAGAGGCAGGGTTGGGATTTGTCGACAACCCCGTAACCCATCAAGGGCTCAATATGGAAATGGTGACAGCCCAACGTGATGTCATGGACGCCGCCGATGGTCCGGTCTTTGCCTATTGCGCCTCGGGCACACGTTGCACCATCGTCTGGGCTTTGGGTCAGGCAGAGCGAATGTCGACCGACGATATTCTGGCCGCCGCGGCAGAACAAGGCTATGATATTGGCGGGATGCGCCGTCAGCTTGACGCACTTCGGTAATGGCCGAATTCCGGCAAGTTCGACACGCTCAGCAAGCTACCAAAGGCACCAGCATCCCATCCTTTCAAGTCCTCTAGACCTGCGCCGATAAAGCTGGCTATACGGCATTTCCAGCCATCGCCGGCGCAACCTCAGCAACATCCGGCACGGCAGCAGATTGTGGCGGCAGCGCACGCAGATCAAGTTTTGGTCCGTCTTCCACGCGCACCGCGATTTGCCCGGCAACCTGACCCAGCCGCGCTTTTGCGACTAATCGCCCGTCAGGGGCAAGCAATCGCACGGTATCAACGGTACACCCGCTTAAGGGGAGCAATTGCCCGACTTCCAGTTGCGTAGCGGTCAACAATGGCACCTTGAATTGATGCAGCACTGCGTCCAGACGCGCCGGTGCCGCCAGCACGGCCTCGGGAAATGCGGTCGCCCAGTCGTTTTGTGGTCGGTGTTCGGTTTTCTTAGGCAGCGGGATCGCGGTTTGCGGTGGCAGGGCCAGCAGCACCTCTGCCTTGCGGGCACCGTCCAGCATTTCAACTGAGATCCGGATCAAGCGATAGACCTGATCGGGAAGGACAAACCCCGTGGCCCGTGGTCCACCCAACCGCGACATCAGCCCAGCCCCAGCCACCCAACCGTCCAACGCCGTCTGCGCTGTCGTGTTGTCCAGTTCCTGAACCAAATTCTTCAAAAAGGGTTCAATCAAGGCGGCGTCGGTGCGGGTCACGGGTCGCTGTTCATTGTCGCGGGACGCAACCCGCCCCGTTGTCTGAACCTCTACTGCAGCACTGCACATCGCCGCATCACATGCGATCACCCCGCGAACCGCATTGCCTGTGCCCAAGCCACGGATCAGCACATCCAGTGAGAGTTCTGAAAGTAGGTCGTCCAGTTCGACCAGGTCTTCACTGACGCGCGCCACGTTCAACGTCAGTGCAACACTATTCTGCGCTGCACGCGTCACGGCCAATGTGACCGCACGTGTGGCCGTCAAAGGCACATCCGGCACCGCTGTCGCGACCCGATGTGTCATCTTTTCCAGCACTGTTTGCGGGGCGTTGTCGTTCATGTCACCTGCCTGGCCCACGGTTCGTCGTGTTCTCTGTTAACCGCAAATTGGTTTACAGCCGGTGAACAGAACTCAGGCAGCAGCCATCGCTTGGGTCTTGGGCAGGGTCACACGAAAAGCCGCGCCTCCCTGCCCCGGCATATAGGCAATGCGGCCGTCCAGCCGCTCCATGATCTCGCGGCAGATCGCAAGGCCAAGGCCCGCCCCGCCCGCGCGTTGCTCATCCGCGAGCCGCGCGAATTTTTCAAAGATCATTGTCTGATCTTTGTCGGCAATCCCGCTGCCGTTGTCCACAAAGTCAACCGTTGTCCGCCCATCATTGGTACGCACGATGATTTTCAGTTCCGGCTCTTCGGCATCGCAATACTTGGCCGCATTGGCGATCAGGTTGATGAACACTTGCACCAATCTGTCCAGATCAGTTTCCAGCGTAACGTTCTCACGCGCAGGTTTTCGCAAAATCCGAATGCGCTGCCCCTTGGCCCCTGCCGCATCCACCGCGCGTGTAATCAGCGCGGACAAATCACCAATCTCCCGATTCAAGGTCACCTGACCGTTCTCCAATACCGAAAGGTCCAAAAGATCATCCAGCAAGCGGGTCAACCGCACCGCCTCGTCATGGATGATGCCTGCGTACCGGGTCTTTTCGTCCGGATTCATCTCCATATCTCGCACGATTTCGGAAAATGACCGGATCGAAGTCATCGGCGTCCGTAACTCGTGACTGATCTGGCTAAGAAATGCGTCTTTCTGCACCGACAATGCCGTCAACTTTTCATTCGCCGCCCGCAAGGCGCGTGCAGTGCGATCCTGCTCGGCTGATTTCGCCTCGAGCTGATTGGAATACTCCATGATCTGGGCGGCTTCATCGGCCACTGCAATCAAGTCCTCGACCGACACGCTTGCCCCTTCGGTGAGCTGCCCGATCATCGCGTGCGCCGTTGCTGCGCCTACCGAACCGGCAAGTTCACGCTCCAAACGCTCAATAAAATCGGGGGTCACATCAGGCAGATAACCATCCTTGCCCTGCCGCTCTGCCGCGCGTTGAAACAGCGCCTGTGCCTCGCTTCCGCCGATAATGCGCTGCGCCATAATCAACAAATCCTCAGCCCCTGCACCACTGCGTGACCACGCGCGCGCGCCGGCGGTATTTGCAAAGACATTGACAAACTGCGCCCCCTGCAATCGTTCCAGCGGGGTCGGAAAACTTAGGACCGAACCCAGGAAAAACATCGCCGTGTTCAGCAACATGGACCACAAAATGCCGTGCACCAGCGGATCAAGACCGGTGATCCCGAACAATGCTTCTGGCCGAAACCAAGACAAACCAAACGGCCCGTTGGCAAGCACCTGCGCGCTTAGCACTGCATCGCCAAAGCTTGGCAGAAACTGCGTCCACATCCAGACCGTCAGCCCTGTCACCAATCCGAGAACGGCACCAACGCGCGTGGCCCCCCGCCAGAAAATGCCCCCCAAAAGAACCGGCAAAACCTGGACAGCCCCCGAAAACGAAACCAAGCCAATTGCCGCCAATGCCGTGCCACCGCCTGACACGCGGTAGTAGAGATACCCCAGCGCCAGAACACCGGCGATCGACAACCGCCGCGACGTCACGATCAACCGCCGCACATCACCTGAAATGCTCGCCCCATCACCGCGTCCGGCGTTCAACCATAATGGCAGCACAATATGATTGCTGACCATTGTCGCCAGCGCAATCGTCGAAACGATCACCATAGATGTGGCCGAAGAAAACCCTCCTAGGAATGACAGCATGGCCAGGCCATCCTGCCCCGTCGCAAGCGGCACAGTCAGTACAAACAGGTCCGGGTTGGCGCCTTCGGGCATGATGTTCAGCCCGACAACCGCGATAGGGATCACGAAGAGGCTCATCAACATCAGATAAAGCGGAAAGGCCCAGCTTGCGGTCTGCAGATGCGCCTCATCCGCATTCTCGACCACAAGCACCTGAAACATCCGCGGCAAACAGATGAAGGCCGCCGCCGACAGAAAAATCAGGCCAGCCCAGCGGCCGCTGTTCTGATCCCACGTCGCGATAGGCGACGCGTCAATCTGGTTCAGAACCGCAGCCGGGCCGCCACCAATGCCCCAGACCACAAAAATCCCAACCGCCAGCAAAGCCACCAACTTGACTACAGCCTCAACTGCGATGGCCATGACAATACCGTGGTGGCGTTCGTTGGCATCAAGGTTCCGCGTGCCGAAGAGAACGGTAAAGATCGCCAGCCCCACTGCCACCCACACTGCGGCCCGGTTCAATTCTGCGCCGCCCCAGCCCTGTCCGCCAGCTTCGGCAAAAACGGCAAACGACAGTGTGACCGACTGCAATTGCAGTGCAATGTATGGCGTTGCGGCGACCACGGCGATCAACGTGGCGATCATTCCCAATTGGGTCGATTTGCCGAACCTGGAGGAGATCAGGTCAGCGATGGACGTGATCCGTTGCGCCCGTCCAATCCGCACCAACCGCCTGAGTATGAGCCACCAACCGACCATGACCAACGTTGGTCCAAGATAAATCGTAACGAACTCCAACCCCGACCGCGCGGCATACCCAACTGCGCCATAGAACGTCCAGGCGGTACAATAGATGGACAGGGACAGCGTGTAGATGAGCGGTGACCGAAGCCAGCCGCCGCGCCCAGCCTTCGCGCGCCGTTCTGCGGCAAAGGCCACGATAAACAACAACGCCACATACCCAAGTGCCACAAAGATCAGAAGGTTAAAGGACACCATCAGTCGCGGTCCTCGGGGCTTTCGCTGACGGCATCAGGCCGCAACCGCCGCGACAGCAGGGCTGCCAAAACGATCAGCACGATCCAGACCCCGAATACGTACTGCAATGCGTCGCCTGTGGCATCCTGCCCCGGCCAAAGCAGCGGAAGCAGCCACAAGACAACACCCAAAACCGGAACCATGCGCAGTACGTCACGCAAACGGCGCTGGCGATAAGTCTCGCGCGCGAGAAAGACCGATCTTTCAGATTTCCCGCTCATGACCCGATCAGATGACGCACATGGGACAGAACTTCGGCATTCGAAAAGGGCTTGGTCAGGAACAACGTCGCACCCAACCGCTCTGCCAACTCACGATCCTTGGTCTGGCCGCGTGCGGTCAGCATCATCACTGGAAGGTCTTTGGTTTCCGCGGTGGCGCGCACGTCGCGCAGAATGTCATAACCAGACCGACCCGGTAGCATAACGTCAAGTATGATCATGTCAGGCGTTTGCCGTACCAGCTTCTCCATCGCTGTGGTGCCGTCTTCATGCGTATGCACAGTGAACCCGTCGCGCGACAAAATAAAACTGATCGCCTCGATGATGTTCGGCTCATCCTCAATCAGCAAGACACGTTTGCCCATGTGCTGTCCCCCCTGTCCTCCCGTGCAGGCGTCTCCCGTCGCACTGCCTGGCAACTATCCTTCGTCAGGCGGGCACTGTCAAAGTCGATCGCTTTGTGACGCCCCCAGGGCCGAGGGTTCGCGCCGCGCCTTGCAGCCGTCACGCGGGCAAATGCGGCAGGACACGCCCACCGGGATCGGTGTCGACGGGCCCGGTGTCGGGTCAGGCATCACCAACATGGTGGCCTGCACTTGCGGCGGGCGATCCGGCAGCATCGGTCCAACCTGTTCGGCAATGGACCAACATCGCAACCGCGTTTCTGGCTGACCGGGCAGAACAACATCGGCTTCTAACGGACGTCCAACCTGACCCAACGCAGTGTAGACCGGCCAAAGCGGACAGGCAGTCCCGCGCGGAAAGGCAAAGCCCGCAACCTCTTTCAGCAAGGTCGGAAAACCACCCGCATCACAGATCACCAAACCTAGCGGGGGTAACCCAGATAGAGGTCCTCCAAAGGCAAGCTGGCGCAAAACACGCGAAACGGGTTGTCCGCTGGCTTCAACAATCGACCAGACATCGCCCCTATGTGCGGCAATCGCCTGATCCAATGCGCTTCGCGGCAACGCCTTTTGGTCTTCGAGACAGACCGCAGCCCAATTGTCGAAAATCTCACGCGCAGGCTTGCGAAGTTGAGCTGTGTCTGGCGTCCCACCGCCTTCTGACGGGTCAAATTGCCAATTCAGGGTGTCTAGGAATGCCTCGACCTCTTGTAATGGTGAGTTTGGCACGGCCTCACCATGATCAGGCGGATCAAAATAGGTCACAAGCGCATCGCTTTCCGCAGCAAGGCGCACGGCATCGTCATGGATATTGCGGTGAAAGCGGCTTTGCCATTCGGCATCGATCGCCTCATCACTTGTCAGGATCGCCGCCGTTGACCGGATCGCTGTTGCCGCTGAAATGACCCCATGCAGCGCTGTCGCCAAGTCGGGGTCATAGGTGATCCTGTCGGCCAACATCTGTGCGCGTGCCTCGACCGCTGTGATCCTTGCGGCCTGTGCAACGATCAAACCTGCCCAGCCGGGGTAGCGCGCCGCCAATTCATCTGCGCGCGCCGCCTCGACCGAACCACCATCCCATGCGCTGGCTGCTTCCCGCATCGCGTCGAGAACCCCGCGCTCTGCGCCATCGGTCAATAGCCCCGGCGCGATGTCGAGTGCGGCCGCAATCTCGGTCAGCAGCTTGCCGGCGATTCTGCGTTTATCGTGTTCGATCAGGTTCAGATAAGACGCCGAAATCCCGGCCCGCTCCGCCAGATCAGACTGCCGCAGCCCCAAATCAAGCCGTCTAGCCCGGATGCGCGCCCCCGTTCGCGTGCTGCTTTGCTTTGCCAATTCTTTGAGCCTTTTCATCACCTTTCTGCACTTGCGCGAAAACACATTTACAGAACTTGACCGCACTCTGTTCAGATATTTACAAAAAAGTCCAGCATTCAGAACACCCTGCTATCTTATGAGCCTCCTCCCGACGATCCTCTGGTCAGCGCTGTAAAGCGTCTGCCGTGCGGGGAATGGAGGCCGCGCAGGGCGATAAAAATCCACAGGGAGGATATCAATGTCCAAATCCAACTTCTCGCGCCGTGGCGTACTGAAGACCGGGGCGGTCACCGCCGGCGGTCTGATGCTGCCCACCTATCTGCGCGCTGATGCCCATTCGGGCTTTACCAATGCGCCAACCGGCGACACCGTGAAAATCGGTTTCAACGTACCGCAAACCGGCCCCTACGCCGAAGAGGGCCTTGACGAATTGCGCGCGCAGGAACTCGCTGTTGAGCACCTCAACGGTATGGGTGACGGCGGCATGCTGAACACGTTCTCTGAAAAGAACCTCGACGGCACAGGCATCCTTGGCAAAAAGGTCGAGTTCGTCACAGGCGACACGCAGACAAAATCCGACGTGGCCCGTGCATCCGCACAGTCGATGATCCAGAAAGACGGCGTCATCATGGTCAACGGTGGCTCTTCGTCCGGTGTGGCGATTGCTGTGCAGGGCCTCTGCCAAGAGGCTGGCATCATCTTCATGGCCGGTCTGACCCACTCCAATGACACGACCGGTAAAGATAAGAAAGCCAATGGCTTCCGTCACTTCTTTAACGGCTACATGTCGGGGGCGGCTCTGGGTCCGGTGCTCGAAAACGAGTACGGCAACGAGCGTCGCGCTTATCACCTGACCGCTGACTACACATGGGGCTGGACACAGCAGGAATCCATGCAGGCGTCGACCGAGGCGATCGGCTGGGAAACTGTCCAGAACGTGCTGACACCTGTTGGTGCGGGCGACTTTGCGTCCTACCTGACACCCGTCATCAACTCTGGTGCCGATACACTCGTCCTGAACCACTACGGTGGGGACATGGTGAACTCGCTGACGCAGGCCGTCACGCAGTTCGGCCTCAAGGACAAGCAGGTCAACGGCAAAGACTTCAAGATCATCGTTCCACTCTACTCGGAACTGATGGCCGCTGGTGCGGGCTCCAACATCGAAGGCGTCTTCGGCTCGATGAACTGGAACTGGCAGCTGCAGGATGCAGGCACCGCCGCATTCGTGAAGTCGTTCGGCGAAAAGTATGGCTTCCCGCCATCCGGTTCGGCGCACACCTGCTATGTACAGACGCTGCTTTATGCAGATGCCGTGACACGTGCAGGTACCTTCAACCCATGTGGCGTTGTCGAAGCGCTCGAAGACTTCGACTTCGACGGCATGGGCAACGGTCCAACCACATACCGTGGCGCGGATCACCAGTGCTTCAAAGACGTGCTGGTTATGAAGGGCACCGAAAACCCGACCAACCAGTACGACACACTGGAGATCGTCGAGGTCACACCACGTGCACAGGTCGAGTACGACCCCGACCACCCCATGTTCGCCGGTGGCGACCTGGGAGAGTGCAACCCCGGCGCTTAAGCGCAGCGGTTTGAAATCCGGACAGGCGCCTCGCGCCTGTCCAACCCCACCCCGGCGTTGATCCGGGACCTGACAAGAACCCAATCGCGCCCCAGGGGGCAGGAGCGGTCAAATGGACGCACTCATCCTTCAACTACTCAATGGCATGGACAAAGGGGCGGCCTATGCGCTGATCGCCTTGGGCCTGACACTTATCTTCGGAACGCTGGGTGTGGTGAACTTCGCCCACGGCGCGCTTTTCATGATCGGCGCGTTCTGCGCCGTTACCATGCAACGCATCCTCAGCCTGTCTTCGACTATCGTAGATGAAACGCAGAAGGATTTTCTGGGCAACCCGCTCAAGGTTGAGGTCCCATATGTCCAAAGCTGGTTCGGAGAGGCGACAGGTGCAGCGATCCAAGACTGGGCCGTGCCAATCTCGATCCTGCTTGTCATTCCTGTGATGTTGCTGGTGGCCTGGGTGATGGAGCGCGGGTTGATCAAGCACTTCTACAAGCGCCCCCATGCCGACCAGATCCTTGTGACATTCGGTCTGGCCATTGTGATTGGTGAAATTATCAAGGCTTTCTATGGCGCAAACCCGATCCAGACCCCCTCGCCCGCGGCGCTGACCGGCTCTGTCGATCTGGGTGTCGCAATTGGATTTGAACCCAACACGATCATCTATTCGGTCTGGCGGATCGTCTATTTCTTCTTTGCAGCCCTGATTATCGCGGGTGTCTTCGCCTTCCTGCAATTCACCACATTCGGGATGGTCGTGCGTGCAGGCATGGCTGACCGTGAAACGGTGGGCATGCTGGGGATCGACATCGACAAACGCTTTACCGTGATGTTTGGCATTGCTGCCTGCGTCGCCGGCCTCGCTGGTATGATGTACGCGCCGATCCTCTCACCCCACTACAACCTTGGCATGGACTTCCTTGTGCTCAGCTTCGTTGTGGTCGTTGTCGGCGGCATGGGCTCTTTGCCTGGCGCCGTTCTGGCCGGGTTCGTGTTGGGCATCGTGCAAAGCCTGTCGTCCATGAATGAGGTCAAGGCGATCATCCCCGGCATCGACCAAATCATCATCTATCTCGTTGCAATCATCATCTTGCTGACCAGGCCGCGCGGGCTGATGGGTCGCAAGGGTGTGATGGAGGAATAAGAACATGCTTGGCCTCAACTCCCGCGATTTCCGCCTCTTCCTGATCGTTTGCGCATTATGCCTCTTCGCACCGATCCTGCTGAACCCCTTCCCCGTCGCCAGTTCGCTGGGCGAAAGCTTTAATGCAGGCTATCCGGCCCTGATGCAGCGCTTCGTGATCTTTGGGCTGCTGGTGATTGGCTTCAACATCCTCTTTGGCCTGACAGGCTACCTGTCCTTTGGCCACGCAGCCTTTCTGGGTGTCGGTTCGTTTGCCGCCGTCTGGATGTTCAAGCTGCTCAGCTACAACGTGGTGCCTGCGATCATCCTCTCTGTGATCGTCGCCGGGCTCTTCTCGGTGGTGATCGGCTATGTGGCTCTGCGCCGCTCTGGCATCTACTTTTCGATCCTGACGCTGGCATTTGCGCAGATGATGTATTCGATCGCGTTTTCCGATCTGGTCGGCAAACTCTTCGGCACCATCATCACGAACGGCGAAACCGGCCTTCAGGTCTATAACGATGACCCGCAAATCCTGATGAGCGAGGGATCACCGACGGTGCCGCATCTTTTCGGTCTTGAGATGAACGCGGCATTTACATGGGAGGTCGGCGGCTGGGAGTTTGTGTTCCAGAACGGCTATTACCTTTCTGCGATCTTCATGATCCTGGGCTTTTACTTGTCGATCCGCATCTTCCGTTCGCCCTTTGGCATGATGTTGCGTGCGATCAAATCAAACCAGACCCGGATGAGCTATACTGGCCTCGACACGAAACCCTATATGCTGGCAGCCTTCGTGATCTCTGGCATGTACGCTGGTCTGGCCGGTGGCCTCTTGGCAGCGATGGACCCGCTTACGGGGGCAGAGCGGATGTTCTGGACCGCATCGGGCGAGATTGTGGTCATGGCCATCCTCGGTGGCGTCGGCACACTTGTGGGGCCAGTGCTGGGTGCGGGTGTGATCAAGTATCTGGAAAACATCGTTTCTAAGATCAACGACACGATCCTGCACAACTGGTTCGCTTTTATGCCCGACTGGCTTGATAACCTGCTGGTCACCATCATCCATCCCTTCATCGGCAAAGGCTGGCATTTGACGCTTGGGGTGCTCTTCATGGCGGTTGTCATCTTCCTGCCCGGTGGCTTGATGCAATTGGGAGAGAAAATTGCCGCCCTCTTCGGCCGCAAAAAGAAATCCGACGACGCCAAGTCCGGCGCCACCAAACCTGCCGAATAGGAGAGCGACCAATGGGTATCCTTGAAGTCAAAGGCATCAACAAGCGCTTCGGCGGTTTGCAGGCACTGGGCGACGTCAATCTGTCAGTGACGGAAAACACAGTGCACGCGATTATCGGGCCCAATGGGGCTGGCAAATCGACGCTGCTGAATGTGTTGGTCGGCAAGCTAATCCCAGACAGCGGATCCGTGATGTTTGACGGGCAATCCGTACTGGGCCGGAAACCGCATGAGATCAACCAGATGGGTATTTCTCGGGTGTTCCAGACACCAGAGATCTTTGCCGACCTCAGCGTGTTTGAAAATGTCATGATCCCCTGCTTTGCCAAGCGTGACGGGGCCTTTCGGATGCACGCCATCGAAAGCACCCACCACGAAAAGGACATCGCCGAACAGGCCATGGCCATTCTCGAAGACGTCAACATGGCCGACAAACGCGATATGATCGCCTCGTCCATGTCGCGCGGCGACAAGCGCCGGCTTGAAATGGCGATGTGCCTCGTGCAGGACCCGCGCCTGCTGCTGCTGGACGAACCCACCGCAGGCATGGCGCGGGCCGACACCGAAAACACCATCCAGCTGTTAAAGGACATCCGCACCAAACGCGGCATCACAATGGCGATCATTGAACACGACATGAATGTGGTGTTCAGCTTGGCCGAACGGATCACCGTACTGGCCCAAGGAACGCCACTGGTCGAAGATGTGCCCGAGAAGATCAAAGGCCATCCGAAAGTCCGCGAAGCCTACCTTGGCGAAGCGCAGGTTTAATCGTGCAATTTATTGCAAATAAATTGGCTCCAAATCCTCTACGAGGATTTGCCCCAAACTTTTTTGAAAAAGTTTGCCTCGGAGAGAAGAAATGAACGCACCCTTTGACAAACGCGTCAACAACGCCGCCACCACCCCCGCCTTTCTGTCCGTATGGGAGATTGAGGCCTACTACGGCGAAAGCTACATCGTCCAGAATGTCAGCTTTAACATCCACGAAGGCGAAATTCTGGCCCTGCTGGGCCGCAATGGTGCGGGTAAAACCTCGACCTTGCGCACCATTGCCCGGCTTGACGACCCGGCCTTGAAGCACGGTGAAATCTGGCTCGACCATAAGCCCCTTCACGAAATGAAAAGCCACCAAGCCGCAGGCGAAGGCATCGCTCTTGTCCCCGAAGACCGCCGTATCATTGCGGGGCTGACAGTCGAAGAGAACCTGCAACTCGCTCAGATTGCGCCGCCCAAAGGCTGGTCGCTCGAACGTATCTATGAACTTTTCCCGCGACTGGGCGAACGTCGCAAGCAAGAGGGCGTAACCCTGTCGGGTGGCGAACAACAAATGCTCGCCATTGCCCGCGCGCTTGCCCGCGACATCAAAGTCCTGCTGCTTGATGAACCCTACGAAGGTCTTGCACCTGTGATCGTGCAGGAAATCGCAAAAACACTGAATATCATTCGCGATCAAGGGATTACGACCGTCATCGTGGAACAGAATGCGGTTGCGGCACTCAAACTCGCTGACCGCGCTGTGATCCTGGATACCGGCACAGTCGTCTATGATGGTTCCGCCAAGGAAGTCCTGGAAGACGAGGCGCTTCGCGCCAAATATCTGGCGATCTGACGCGGCGAACCAGGCATTAACCACAACTTCAGAAAACTATGTGTGTTTACGAAATGGTAAGCACACCAAGAGACACTCCTTTCAATCGACCAGCCATGAATGCATGAAAGGAGGCTAAACATGGATGCTGTGCCATCAATCAATTCACCCAGCCAACCGACACCGGCTGCCGTTTTGCGCCCCGATCAATCTCGGGTGGTTGAAACGGGCGGCGTGCTTGCCGTGCGCCCCGACACGCCTGCCCCAACACCGTCCAGCCTTGCGCAACAAGGTGCCGTGACGAAATCCAGCTTGTCAGACAGTGACGGACAGGCTGGCCCTACAGCCTCCCGCGCGCCAGAACGTGTGCTGAAACCATACGGGGTCGCTATGCTGCCAGAGGGTCCAACCGACACCAGCGCACCAGAGGCAGACGACGCATCCTCAGTGGATGCCGCCAATGCCGCAACGTCAGAGGTTGATAACACCGAAGAAGCCTGATCGCGATTTGGCTCTGTCGTGCCTTTCCACCTTGCTTTGCTTCAACTATAAGCGGCAGGAATGGCTGCTCTAACGCAGCAAACGGGCAATGGGCAAAGACAGATGAGCAACAAGACTTCTCATGACAGCGACGTCAGTTTCATTCAGGCGTTGGCCGAACTGCTGCGGCAGAACGATCTGACCGAATTGCAGGTCAAACGCGACTACGGTGAAAACGACAGCCTCAATGTAAGGGTCAGCCGGCAAACGGCGCAGGCCCCTGTGGCGATGGCTGTTCCTGCGGCGGCCCCAGCGGCGCCAGCTCCTGCAGCCGCCGTGACGGAAGCCGCACCTGCCGCTGAACCCGTGGCAGACCCGGCATCGCATCCCGGCGCGGTGACATCGCCGATGGTCGGCACTGTCTACATGGCCGCAGAACCCGGCGCCGCCCCTTTCTCGTCCGTTGGAAAGACAGTTAAGGAAGGCGAAACGCTGCTGATCATCGAAGCCATGAAAACGATGAACCACATCCCCGCCCCCCGCGCTGGCACCGTCAAGCGCATCCTGGTTGAAGACGGCGGGCCAGTTGAATTTGGCGCACCCTTGATGATCATCGAATAGGGGCGCGGCCAATGTTCGACAAAATTCTGATCGCAAACCGTGGTGAAATCGCGCTCCGCGTCGTGCGCGCAGCACGCGAAATGGGCATTAAATCCGTGGCCGTGCATTCCACTGCCGACAGTGACGCGATGCATGTGCGCATGGCGGACGAGGCGATTTGCATCGGCCCACCTTCATCGGCGCAAAGCTACCTGTCTTTCCCGGCCATCATCTCGGCATGTGAGATCACGGGCGCGCAAGCCATCCACCCTGGCTATGGCTTCCTGTCCGAGAACGCTGCTTTTGTTCAGGTGGTTGAAGACCATGACCTGACGTTCATTGGCCCAACGGCCGAACACATCCGCATCATGGGTGACAAGATCACCGCCAAGGACACGATGAAGGCACTTGGTGTCCCATGCGTGCCCGGTTCTGATGGTGGTGTGGCATCACTTGAGGACGCTAAGAAAATCGGCGCCGAGATCGGCTACCCCGTTATCATCAAGGCGACAGCCGGAGGCGGCGGTCGCGGTATGAAAGTTGCAGAAACACCCGCCGATATGGAAAAGGCTTACCTTGGCGCCCGCCAAGAAGGCAAAGCCGCCTTTGGCAATGACGAAGTCTACATCGAAAAATACCTGACCACGCCGCGCCATATCGAAATTCAGGTCTTTGGCGATGGTAAGGGCAACGCTGTGCATCTGGGTGAACGTGATTGCTCGCTCCAGCGCCGCCACCAGAAGGTGTTTGAAGAGGCGCCCGGCCCCGCGATCACCCCCGAATTGCGCGCCCGCATTGGCAAGGTTTGCGCGGACGCAGTGGCCAAGATCAATTACATCGGCGCTGGCACCATTGAATTCCTGTTCGAGAATGATGAATTCTATTTCATCGAAATGAACACCCGTCTTCAGGTCGAACACCCTGTCACCGAAAACATCTTTAACGTTGACCTCGTGCGCGAACAGATCCGCGTCGCATCGGGCCTCCCGATGTCCTTCAGCCAAGACGATCTGCACATCGACGGCCACAGCATCGAGGTGCGGATTAACGCGGAAAAGCTGCCGGACTTCCGCCCTTGCCCGGGTCGGATCACACAGTACCACGCACCCGGCGGCCTCGGGGTCCGCATGGACAGCGCTCTGTATGACGGTTATTCGATTCCGCCCTACTACGACAGCCTGATTGGCAAGCTCATCGTCAAAGGCCGGGACCGGCCAGAGGCTTTGGCCCGCCTTGCCCGCGCATTGGGAGAATTGATCGTCGACGGCGTCGATACCACAATCCCGCTTTTCCACGCTCTCCTGCAGGAAGAGGCCGTGCAGACCGGTGACTACAATATCCATTGGCTGGAACACTGGCTCGACCAGAACCTTTAGCTATGCGTGACGATCCCCCCCTCTCGCCAGAGCTATTGTTGCAGGCGTACCGGGTGGGCGTCTTTCCAATGTCGGAATCGCGCGACAACCCGGATGTCTTCTGGGTTGACCCGCGCCAGCGTGGCATCCTGCCTTTGCCGGGGTTCCACATCTCGCGCAGCCTGCGTAAGACACTGAACTCACATCGTTTTTCCGTCACGCTAAACGCGGATTTCCGTGGCGTTTTGCAAGGATGCGCTGCCCGACCTGAAACGTGGATCAATGACACCATCTTTGATCTTTATATGTCGCTGCATATGCGCGGCAACGCCCATGCGGCTGAGGTCTGGCAGGATGGCACGCTGGTCGGTGGGGTCTATGGTGTTGCCATCGGCGGCGCATTCTTTGGCGAAAGCATGTTCTCCACAGCGACCGATGCCTCAAAAACCGCGCTGGCCGCGTTGACCCACCACTTGCACGGGCGTGGCTTTACACTTTTTGATACACAATTCATGACACCGCACTTACGCAGCCTCGGCGCGCTCGAAATTCCACGCGCGCGCTATCACGCGCTGCTGGATATTGCACTGGATCTGAATGTCGAGATCGGGCCACCCGGCCCTTTGCCGGTGCCTTAGGTGGAACAGCGCAGCACCCAAACGTCATAGCGTGGGTGGTCCATGGCATTCAACGCTGGTGACGATGCAATCATCCAACCGTCAAATGCGGGCGTGGTCTCGTTTCGGTAAGTCACAGTCAGCGCAGCATAAGCATCGCCCGACGGATTGCGCGCTGGATAGCGACAATCGTTCATGCGGATCAGCAACAGGCCAACCTGTTGCGGCACTCCGTTTTGCAGGCTTACATCAGTGGTGACACCGTTCAGCTTATCCAGAACCCGGATTTCCCCGCCACTGGCAGAGGCTGCGTTCTGCGCCGCAACTGGACCTGCAAGCGCCAACCCTAACAAGATCGCAACGCACGCGCGCATTATTCAGGTGTCCATGCCTCGTAGTCCCGACGCGGCGCCGGTGTTGCACGCCGGATCGACCCTTCGGGCGCATATGCCAGTGCCGTACCGGTCAGATTTTCCTGATGCGGCTGTTCCCAATCCTTGCGAACCAGCGGTTTGTCGGTCGGCGGCTCATCCCATGTACGGTGCAACCAGCCATGCCAGTCCGGGGACACCTTGCTCGCCTCTGCCTCACCATTGAAAATCACCCAACGGCGGCTGTCATCGGCATTGCGATAAAACACGTTGCCCTGTGCGTCTTCACCCACGCGCTGGCCCTTGCGCCACGTCCACAATTGCGTGCCGTAGGTCTGCCCGTCCCACCAGGTAAAGATGCGTTTGATGCCAGAAAAAAGGCCCATGGTAGCTCTCCGATCGTTGCCGCTTTGATGCCCGATCACGCCTGAAAGGTCCAGAGCAAGAAAAAGCCCGGCGCGAATTCGCCCGGGCTTGTCCGACGTCGGTTGTGTGCAACCTAACGCTTGCGCTTGATCCGGCGCATCGCAGCAAATCCTGCGACCCCAAACCCAAACAAAAAGCCGCTGGCCGGCAGAGGGATCGACGCAACATTATCCCCAAATCCGCCCGGCTGCGGATTGTCTTGCCCGGTGCTCGGTGTGGACGATGTCAGAACGCGTACCCAGTCCCCCGTTCCGCCACGGTTGTTGAGGTCCACAACCAAACGGTTGCCCGCGACACCAACAGTATCACCACGACCGGTTTCAATCCCGCTTAGCTGACCGTAACCTGCGCCGCCATACCGTGGATTAAACTTGTTGAGGCCACCAGAGTGATAGATGAGACCCAGAATGTCGCCCTCAAACTCCAACCCGGCTGTCGCACGGTTGAACCCGCTGGATAGGGAATTCAGGAACACCATGTAAACGTTCACTTCGGTCCCTTTTGGGATCGGGACGCCAACGACGTAGTTGACGACCTGCGTCACCGGCAAGACGAAGTTTTCGACTTCAGTGAAATACTGGATGCCATCGGCCTTCAGCGCGTCATCAGCTGCGTCTGTCACGCCGGACAATTCAGTGGCCGAACCACTGAAAACAGACACTGTCGCGGCAGACGCCATTTGACCAGCGCAGGCCACGGTCAGCATCGCCAAAATATTCTTGAGGTACATTGTCAATTCACTCGTCTTCGTCCCAACGCCGTTATTCCTGAAAATCCCAATAAAGGCAAACGATTGGTGGGAATTTGGCGAAAATACAGCCATCCTCGCAACCAAAAGAAGTTAATGTTTCAATGCAGCATTCATTGTTGCGGCAATTGCATCAATCAGCCCTCTTCACGGGACACGGGCGGTCACTTCAATTTCAATTTTCATCTCGGGATTTTGCAAGGATGCCGAAATCATCGTTGCTGCGGGGCGTGCCTTGGCAAAGGCTGTCGAAACAACCGGCCAGCATGCAGGCCAATCGGCCGCATTTGGCAGAATATAGTTGACGCGCACAACGTGATCCAAACCGCTGCCCGCCTCCTGCAATGCCGCGGCAATCGTAGCGATGGCATTGCGGCACTGGTCCGTAACATCGGGCGGCATCGCCATCGAGGAATAGTTGTAACCTGTTGTTCCCGCTACAAAAACCCAGCCATCGGTTACAACTGCCCGGCTGTAGCCAATCTGCTCTTCAAAGGGTGAACCGGTAGAGATATGGCGGACCATCAACCTGCATCCTGATAAAATGTGATCTTGTTCCCGAACGGATCTGTCAGTGTCAAATCGCGTTCGCCCCAATCCTGAGTCTGCGGCGCGCCGGGGTTCAGATAAGGATATGGTCGGTTGGCCAGCTCTGCCGTAAGCGCGTCAATATCCTTAACTTTGCACCTGACCCGCGTCCCCGGTGTGGTGTCGCCATGGTGCTCGCTTAGGTGAAGCTCTGCACCATCGCGGATGACCCCAAGGTAAAGCGGCATTTCAGGCCCGAATCGATGGGTGAACAGAACCTCAAAGCCAAGCCATTCGACATAGAAAGCACGCGCCTTGGCTTCATCAAAGATGCGCAGAATTGGTGTAAAGGGTCCGACATGTGCCGCCCCTTTACCCATCTCAGGCGCTCGCGGTTTCTTTCTTCTTCTTGTCGTCGTGGATCATCAGCGGGGCAGCATCTGAATTGACCGCCTCTTCGTTCACCACAACCTCGGCCACGGTGTCCTGACCTGGCAGATCGAACATTGTGTCCAACAAGATGTCTTCCATGATCGACCGCAATCCTCGCGCGCCTGTCTTACGCTCAATCGCGCGCTTGGCAATCGCTTGCAGTGCGTCCTCAGTGAATGTCAGCTTGGTGTCTTCCAGCTCGAACAACCGCTGATACTGCTTGACCAAGGCATTCTTGGGCGCGGTCAAAATGGTGATCAACGCGTCCTCGTCCAGGTCCTGCAAGGTCGCAATCACCGGCAGACGCCCGACAAATTCTGGGATCAGGCCATATTTCAACAAATCTTCCGGCTCGAGATCCATAAAGACTTCGCCCACACCGCGGTCATCCACATCCTTGACGTCTGCACCAAAACCCATGGCAGAGCCTTTGCCACGCTGCGCGATAATCTTGTCGAGTCCCGCAAAAGCACCACCACAGATGAACAGAATGTTCGTGGTATCCACTTGCAGGAATTCCTGTTGCGGATGCTTGCGCCCGCCCTGGGGCGGAACAGAGGCAACCGTGCCTTCCATGATCTTCAGCAAGGCTTGCTGCACACCCTCGCCCGACACATCACGAGTGATCGAAGGATTGTCAGACTTGCGCGTGATCTTGTCGACCTCGTCGATATAGACGATGCCACGCTGTGCGCGTTCGACGTTGTATTCGCTGGCCTGCAGCAGTTTCAGGATGATATTTTCAACATCCTCGCCCACATAACCGGCTTCGGTCAGCGTGGTCGCATCGGCCATGGTGAAAGGCACATCCAGAATGCGAGCCAATGTCTGGGCCAGCAAAGTCTTGCCGCAGCCCGTTGGACCAATCAGCATGATGTTGGATTTCGCCAGTTCGATGTCGGATTTATCCGCGTGGTTCAGACGTTTGTAGTGATTGTGTACCGCCACAGACAGCACGCGCTTGGCATGCATCTGGCCAATCACATAATCGTCCAGAACGCCACAAATCTCTGTTGGTGTCGGCACACCTTCACCGGCTTTCAGCCCGGCTGTTTTTGTCTCTTCGCGAATGATGTCCATGCACAGCTCAACACATTCATCACAGATGAACACCGTTGGCCCCGCAATCAGCTTGCGAACCTCGTGCTGGCTCTTGCCGCAAAAGCTGCAATAGAGCGTATTTTTGCTGTCGTTCCCGGATGTCGTCGCCATCATTCGGTCCTTTGGCATGGGCCCATTGGACCCGGAAAAATCTTTGCGCGCTGGCCTTTATCCAAAGACTAGGCCAGCGCGCGCATGTCCACAACGCCAAAATGGCGCACGTCAGGTCATCGTGACCTAGTCTTCCAACTTCTCGCGGTTGGCGACGATTTCGTCGATCAAACCCCAGTCCTTGGCCTCTTCGGGGCTCATGAAATTGTCACGTTCCAGCGCCGCCTCAACCTTTTTCAATGTCTGGCCGGTGTGCTGGACATAGATCTGGTTCAACCGGTCTTTCAGCTTTTGGGTTTCCTGGGCATGGATCATGATATCCGTCGCCTGCCCTTGATACCCGCCGCTGGGCTGGTGAACCATCACGCGGCTGTTTGGCAATGAAAACCGCATGCCCGCCTCACCTGCCGTCAGCAGCAGCGATCCCATGGACGCCGCCTGCCCGATCACCAATGTGCTAACCTTGGGGCGGATATATTGCATCGTATCGTAAATGCTCAGGCCTGATGTCACCACGCCGCCGGGGCTGTTGATGTACATGCTGATTTCTTTCTTGGGATTCTCAGCTTCAAGGTGCAGCAACTGGGCGACAACCAGCTGGCTCATCCCGTCATGCACGGGACCGTTGAGGAAGATAATCCGCTCTTTCAGCAGGCGGCTGAAAATATCATAGGCGCGTTCGCCGCGTGCGGTCTGTTCGACCACCATCGGCACAAGGTTCATGTAGGTCTCAACAGGATCGTGCATCAGGGCTCGCCTCAATTTCGGGGACAATTTTGTCCATACTCTCATTTTCCTGACAGAGTCTTATTCACACCCGTCAGGGGCTTCAAGGGCAGCACCGCGCGTTGCCTTGCGAAACGGTAAACCGTTGACAGAACGATGGCCCGATGCTTTACGTAAGCCATGACTTACGAAGATGCAATAACCGCACTGGCCGATCCCACCCGCCGCGCGATTGTGGAACGCCTGCGTGCCGGACCCTGCCACGTTGGAACCGTGGCAGAGGGCCTGCCGGTATCCCGCCCGGCGGTCAGCCAACACCTGCGCGTGTTATCTGATGCGGGTTTGGTGACGGTCACGCCTCAAGGCAACCGTCGGCTTTACAGCCTTGCCCCCACTGGCATCGACAGCCTGCGCACCTATCTTGATAGCCTCTGGGACGATGCGCTTGCCGCGTTCCAGCGCGAGGCCGAAGCCCTCGCCCGCCGCAATGCCCAACAGAAAGAGCCTCGCAAATGACCGATCTGCCCGATGTGCTGACCCGCAAGACCATTGATGTCCCACTGACCGTGGCAGAGGCGTTTGCGCTATTTACCAACGGCCTTGCCACATGGTGGCCCAAAGCGGGCCCGCAGCTGCGGCTTGATCCACGTAAGGGTGGCAAGATCACCGAAGTAGACAAAGATGGGAAGCCCATCACTCGCGGGACAATCATAGCCTTCGATCCCCACGGCTACCTCGCCTTTTCCTGGCACCCGGCGGAATTTCCTCAGGCCGCGACCATCGTGACTGTCGCTTTCACCGCAACTGACACAGGCTGCCGGGTCGAGCTGATCCACGGGGCCGAGGCAATACTGGGCCCATTGGCAGACGCCGTTTCAACCAGCTATTTGCGTGGCTTTGATCTGGTTCTGGGGTCCTTCCAGACCCATGCGCAGAACGTGGTTGTCGTGCAATAGGCGCAGGCCAGCCTAGATGTCCTGCCCGGTCATGAACTGCGCCGATCCCAGACCCAAGGCACGGCTGATATCTTCAAACATCCCGTCAAATGCCGCGAACATCGCCGCATTCAGGTCCTGACCGGCTTCAGTCTCGGAAAACGCGATATAGGCATCCAGATCCGCGTCTGACAGCGGCTGATAGGCCAACATCAAAAACGAATAGACCCACTCAGTCGTGTTCACGCGAATTTCTGGCTCTTGGCTCCAGACGTCGTTTAGAACCTGATCCTCGGTCAGCTCTTGCGGCAAGGCACCACCGTCCATCAAACCTGTGTAAAATGCATAATTCGAATTCATCGCACCAACAACATTGGTCTCGACCAGGTCATTGATTTCAATAAAGGATCTGACCTTTTGGTAGCGATCTGTGTTGTCCAGCATCGCCTCTGTCGCGACCTCCTTGGCCGCTTCTTCCACGGTCTCATCCAGCAACGCCCGCCGTGCTGACAGCTCCAGACCGATGATGGTCTGCCCCGGCTCGCCACTGAAAAACGCGATCATCGCGTCGACATCGTCACCTTCCAGCGCAGTTGTCAGCCCCTCTAGCACAACTGTTTGCATGGCATCCGCGTCATAAATACCCGACACAATATTGGTCCACTCGACCGAGGCGCGACCGTCAAACAGGTCCTCACCAATCTCGGCACCATAATTGACCCCCTCCTCACGCATGATCTGCATCATCTCGGGCAGGCCCAACGCATCAAACAGGGCCTCGACCTTTGCTGGCTCAACCGTCTGCGCCTGCGCGGTCGTGACCGACACCGCCAGCGCCAGCGGTGCAATCATTCGAAAGTGGATCATATCGGACAGTCCTTTGCTGCTCTCACTCAGTGATATGCCCCGCGCGCCCGTTTTCCAAGGCCGCCCCACGGGATTGTCAGCACTGCAGTCAGATCGGGCTTGCGAAGGCCGCGCGGCCCGATTAAACGGCACTCCGTTGACCCTTCGCGGAGAGGTGCCGGAGTGGTCGAACGGGGCGGTCTCGAAAACCGTTGTGGGTGCAAGCCTACCCAGGGTTCGAATCCCTGTCTCTCCGCCACATGGCCACCCTTTTGAATAAATCGCGCTTTCCGTCGCTTTGTCCTGTTTTCGGCGGCATCCTGTGCCGTTCTTCGGAGGTTCGAGCCGTAAAGCGAGGCCTTCAAAAGGTCTGTTTCCCCCAGAAAATTTGCGCTGAAGTAGCGATTAGCACGAGTCTGACCACGCCCACCAATTGCCGCTGAATGGTCATGCGTCGACTCGGCAGAAAATTATCTCAACGCGCTCAACGGCTTGGCAAAGCGTCGTTCCGGAATACATTCATCACAAAGCACGCACTCATAAGGTGTCATATGTCGGTCAAGCGCAGGTCCTTTGCAGTCATTGGTTTGGGAACTTTCGGGGCGACCCTCGCCCGCGATTTGCAACGCTTTGGGAATGACGTCATCGGCATCGACAAGAACGAACGCCTTGTCAACGCGCATGCTGAGCATTTGTCGCAAGCCCTGATCCTCGACGCTCGGGACGACGCGGCACTCAGAGAGGCGGGGGTCGATACGGTCGATGTCGGCATTGTCGCGATTGGGACCAAAATCGAGGCAAGCGTACTGACGACGATGAACCTCAAGACCTTGGGTGTGGACTCGATTTGGGCAAAGGCCACATCGAAGAATCATCATCGCATTCTCTCAAAACTGGGCGTTGACCGAGTCATCCACCCAGAGCGTGAAGTCGGCCAACATATCGCACAGGTCCTGAACAACCCTTTGGTGCGGGATTACGTGAGCCTCGGAAACGGGCAACATGTTGTCAATTTCCGGGTCCCGGAAAGCTTGGAGGGCAAGTCCCTGTCTGAACTCAGCTACCGCCAGGACCACAGCCTCCGCTGCATCGGCGTTTTGCGCGGGACCGATTTCATTGGTTGCGATGCCGATAGCTGTACTCTTGAAAAAGGCGATCTCTTGCTTCTGCTGGGCGGACGTCAGGACCTTCGCGAATTTGCGCGCGGGTTATGAGGCACCGGATGTCCCGCCTTCAGCTTACAATCCGTCAAAAGCGCCTTAGTCCGCCTGCAATCCTTGCAAGCATCTACGCCGCCTTCATCCTCGCCGGAGCGGTTGCGTTGCGATTGCCCTTCAGCAATTCAGGCGATGTCAGCTTCAGTGATGCCCTTTTTACAGCCGCATCGGCCGTCACGGTCACGGGTCTGGTCGTCGTGGACACCGGTTCCGGCTTCACGCTGATTGGTCAGATCATCATTGCGGTGCTCATCCAGATCGGCGGGTTGGGTCTGATGACATTCGCAGCCCTTCTGTTGATGATGCTTGGGCTGACCATTGGGATGCCTCAGCGGCTGGTACTGCGTGACGAACTGGGCCAGGCTGGGGTAAGCGAGCTGTTCGTTTTGGTGAAGGCGGTGATTTTGGTGGCTTTCGCGGCCGAAGCCATCGCGACAGCAATTCTGATGTTTGTATTTGTGCCTGAGTTTGGCTGGGCACTCGGGTTTTGGCAGGCGCTCTTCCACGCCATATCTGCGTTTAACAATGCCGGTTTCTCGTTGTTTTCGGATAGTCTGTCAGGCTATGTGGCGGACCCGGTGGTGAATATCACAATCACGGCGCTTTTCATCCTGAGCGGGCTAGGCTTTGTCGTTCTCGCAGATTTGAACAAGCAGCGCAGTTGGCGCAAACTGACGCTTCATAGCAAGCTGATGCTGTCGGGCACGCTGGCATTGATCTTATTTGCCTGGATCATGTTCGCGCTCCTGGAATGGAATAACCCTGCCACACTCGGCGTGCTGGACAGCGACGGCGCGCGCGTTCTGGCCAGCTGGTTTCAGGCGGTGACACCGCGCACGGCAGGGTTCAACACACTTGACTATGCCGAAATGGAAAACAGCACGACCGTGATGACGCTTGCGCTGATGCTGGTTGGCGGCGGGCCATCGTCCACAGCTGGCGGCATCAAAGTGACCACACTGATTGTACTGGGTCTGGCGACGCTGGCATTCTTCCGCAGACAGGAACGGCTTCAAATCTTTGGCCGCAGCCTTGGCATGTCGGAAACCATGAAAGTGCTGGCCTTGACCGCGCTTTCGATCTTTTTGGTGGCAATCGGTCTTTTCCTGGCGTCAATAACCTACAAGGGCGATTTTCTTGACCTGCTGTTCGAGGTCTGCTCTGCGTTCGGCACAGTCGGCCTATCGAGAGGTGCCACCGGAGAGCTCGATGAATTCGGGCGCGCCATGATTATCTTGATAATGTTTGTCGGTCGTCTTGGACCACTCACGCTCGCGTTTCTTCTTGCCACTCAAAGCAAACCCAAAGTCGGTTATCCGGAAGGCAAGGTCTTCCTCGGCTGACACAAAGGTGGCACGCAAACCCCCCAGCCAGGTGGAGGTCTTGCGTCGCAAGTGACGAGCCGATTGGCCGACACATGAACATGCTCTGCTGCACAGGAAATCTGGAAAGCCCAGCGTCACATTCAACTTTGCCGAAATATTCAATCTCTCAACCGGGGGCACCGAATAGTCTTGGGAAAAAGGAGAGATGATTGAGACGGCTATTTTGCGGAAGTTTGGTGTCGGGCGTGTTGTTCACGTCGGTTGGTCATGCGGGAACGGCAACCTTGGACGTCGAAGGTCACGCGACAGAGTTGGAAGTTTCTTGCGAGCTTCTGTCCAATGGCATGTTGAACGTTCGAACCGCCGATCCGGGTTTTTCTGAAAAAGACACGGATGGTGACGGTTTCTTCTTCAAGGCCACCGGCTTTGCAGACACAGTTGCGGTCGTTTTTCACGCCGCCGACGACGAATACAAATTCGGCCTCAGCGCCGTTTCATTTTCAGAATTGGGGTTCGAAGCCGCTGACGAGGTTCGCAGAGGTGATGGAACAACGTACACAGTCGATGTGACGGTTTCATGTTGAACAACGCAAATATCCCTCTCGAAGATCGACCCGAAAAGGCAGGCCAAACGTGCGATGCGCGGTTCCAGTCGAAAATGTCGTCTTGTCGGCTCTTGTGGCTGAAATTGCCTGCCATAGTGCTTCTTCTCGCCGCGTGCCGTGAAGACCCACAAATATCTGTGGAAGGTCCAATCACGCGGTATATCGTGAAAGCTCAAGTCCCAAAATTCGAACCTTGCGACCTGTTTGCGCGCGAAGCCTTAGAGCGCGCAGAAGGCGTAAAGGCCCTTCCCTCTGCCGATTGCACCGAAGACATGTGCAATGTCACGGGCCAGGGTTATGAGAAGAAAGAAGAGCGGTATTTTATTGCAGCACTTGAAGGTGGCGAACAGTGCACCTTGCGACCACTTGAATCACCTGAATTTACCGAATTCTACACCGCAGAAGTGATCATGAACGCAGACTATTTGCGCTCACTTGGGCTCAGCCGCTCGGCGGTAGAGGGATTGGAGCATCGTCACTTTGCAGGATCAAAGGTCGGAGAATTGCGCGGTACTTACATCGACAAATTGAGTGGCGATGTCCGCGTGTCGCTCAAATACGACCAATTGCCCACCAGTGATGAATTTCTGGTCTCCGGCACTTTGATCACGATTGAGTATCCATCAGCGGACTAAGCCAAAGTGTCTACAATACTCAGCAAAAGCGATTTATTTCATCATGTTAGTGAAACGATTTCTCTCACCTGCCTCTTCTCCCCATCGGCATTCGCTCAAATGATGCCCCAAGATGAGATCGACCAAGCCGTCGTCATGATGCGGCAATCGAGTACGCCCGAAGAGATAATCAAACAGTTTCCGAAAGGCATAAAGCAGGCAAATGTATTTCAGCAGCAGATGAAAAATCTGCAAGCGCAAGGGTTGTCAGAAGACGAAGCAGCAATGGGCGCAGCTGGTGTGAGTGACAACTTCAAAGCACTGGAATTTGTGAAATTTGCAAACACTCTTGGTGATCCGATCAATGGGCAGACCTTAAGCTACAGGGCTGAAACACGCCCTAAATCCACCGGAGAAGATCCGCAGACATTCGTAATCAATCTGAACTGCTGCTAACCTCTTCGGCCCGGCGAAATCTATGTGGAAGCAACAAGAATGATATACCTCCACGCGTTCTTCATAATCCTGCTTCTAGTGCTGTTTCTTTATGGCGTGCCCAAGCTGCTTTTTCGCAAACGTCGCCATGCACGCCTGATAACCAAGCTCGCCAGGGACAACGGATGGGAAATCGACCGCACCCCACGTGACGTCCTGCCATCCCAACTGTCCGGTGAAACCTTGCACAACATCGGAAATCCGTCGGATTACTATTCTTTTAGAGTTTGGTTGACGATCAAAGGGGAAATTAGAGGGCGCGACTTTCTCCTTGTCGCTCACGGCAAACAGAAGACAAGAACACGTGACCCGGGCAGCGGTTCTGTTCACATCTTCACCAAACTGTCCAAGACACCTATTTTTCCACCATTATTCATTCATCTGAAATCCAATATGTTGGATGGACTTTTGGACATCGATGCCTCTGCCCTTGCCACTGTTAAGAAACGGACAGCACCTCACTTTCCCAAAGTCGGTATGCCAAAGCCGTTTTCGGACACCTATACTGTTCGGGGCCTTACCGGCGCTCAGGACGCCATTTCAGAAAAAGTCCAGTCGTCGCTCTTGGATGCTCCTCACCTCTTTTACCGAAAGAGTGAGAAATGGCACATGAGAACCGGATCAATGTTGGGGCTGACAGAGCGGTTTGCCTTCATCGAAATCCAGGATTTGAATCTCTATACGTTGGAAAATCGGTTGAACGCATTGATGGACTGGGTTGAAATATTGGACACCAACCGCGAAACCTGACGTGGCTAGCGATCTGACTTCAGTTGCCGTGAATATCCAACGAACTGCTTGAGCGTTGGCTCGATGTCCTCCGAAAACCTAACCGGGCTATTGCCCAAGAAGTCGGCAAATGCCCGCGTCATATGTGCTTGATCCGAAAACCCGCATTCAATAGCAAGTTCGGCCAGCCTCTGGCTGCCCAATTCAAGCATTGCCCCAAAGGCATGATTGATCTGGAGAAGTTTGGCGAAACGCTTCGGAGATAGACCAACAAGGTGGCCAAACTCATCCCTCGCTTTGCGTTCCGAAACCGGCACATTTGCGAGGAGATCTGTAACCTTGATATTGCCGTGCGTTCTCTCGATGTCACCAACCATCGCCTTAAGGTATTGGGGTACCGTCATCGCTGCGGGCAACGTGGATAGCGCTCCAAACATGGCTTCTGACAAGCATTCCGCACTTTTTAACGGCAAAGAGGTATCAAGTGCCTCTTGCACCGCGCCAAGTAGCGGAACCAATCCGACAGGATTTATTGCACGTTCAAAAGTTTCACGCCCAGGGATCCCGAGCAACGCGAATTGCCCCAAAGCTGTGAACTCGCAAAAAATCTGTTGCAACAGACCCGATGATCGACAGATCACCTCGCCATCGAACACCTGACCAGATAAATGAAGCGATCCGTCCATGTCGGTGTCGATGACAGGGATACCGTTGACGCGGCCGCTCCATCGGCCGTTTGGTGTCCAGCCCAGGTAACAATATCCCGTACCACGCACCACAAACTCCAGGTCCACCGGGACGTCCGAAAACGCGACCATTGCCCGCCTGAAATACGGCGCCAAGTCCGCTGGAATTTCAATTGGCTTGAAAACGTCTGGGTTCATGTTCACCTTCAGAGATCATGAGTACCCCGTCTTAGAAATTATTCAATACGGTGCCGGTTTGCCCAACCTGACAACAAAATACAGATATTATAGGCAGGGAAACAACAACCGTTGTTGGCGTGTAAACATGAAGGGCGTCTCGATGTGTCACAGCAAAAGCAGCCATCCAAACTGACTGCTGACCCACCAATCCTTCCTACGCACAATCAAGCCGATCCCTTGGTCTCACCGCCCAACTATCGCGCCAAGACCACTTCAGCCTTCAAGCCGCCCAGCGCTTCACTGTCGCCTAGGCGCAGCACACCGCCATGGCTTCGCGCGATGTCGGCGACGATGGCAAGGCCAAGGCCCACACCTGATCCCTTGTCCTGATTGCGGGCGGTATCCAGCCTGGTAAAAGGTTGCAGCGCCTCTTCGCGCCGTGCGGGCGGGATGCCGGGGCCGTCGTCTTCAACCACAAAGCGCACCGCGCGGTCGGTGACATGCACACCAATCTCAGCTTGGTTGCCATAGCGCAACGCATTTCCGACCAGATTGGCAAGCGCCCGACGGATCGCCAGCGGGCGCAGCGGCACGGGATCATCAGACCCAGTTGCCTCTGAGAGGCGCACTGCCTGCCCCATCCGTGCCGCATCTTCCAACACCTCTTCGACGCAGGCACGCGGCACGGTGGGCACCAGATCATCGCCTGCATCTGCGCGCGCGAAATCAAGAAACGCATCCAACAGATGCTGCATGTCTTCCACGTCGCGCACCAGCGGGGCCGCATCGTCCTCTTCAAGCAGCGACAGCCCCAGCCGCAACCGGGTCAGCGGCGTGCGCAGGTCGTGGCTCACGCCCGACAACATCATGGTACGCGATTGGGTCTGGCGTTCCAGCCGGTTGCGCATATCCAGAAACGCCATGCCTGCCGCGCGCACCTCGACCGCGCCCGAGGGGCTGTAATTGGTGATCCGGCCCTTGCCATAGGCCGCAGCGGCCGCCGCCATCCGCTTGATCGGGCGTAACTGGTTGCGCAAAAACAGATAGGCAATCGCCGTCATCAGCCCGCCAAGCACCACCATAATCACCAAAAGCTGGTGCGGGTTTGACGCAGACACACGCGAACGCGCAAAATCCAGCGTCAGCGGCCCATGCGCGGATTGCACCCCCACCGCAACCCGCCGCCGATCCGCCAAAGAAACCATCTCGATCGCGGGAACCTGCGCACGCAGATAACGGTTCACACTAGGGCCGGTGAAATCGGTCCAAGGGTTCTGCAAGCCCTCCTCCGGGATCGCTTCTGGCCAATCGGCCACCATCTGCAAGGGCCCCGCAATTGCATCCACGGCTTGCCGGGCTTCGGCAAAGGTCGCGGCTGCGTTAGCCGTTTCAATGACAAAGCTCAGATCAATCGCCACAGCCCGCGTCATCTGACGGGTGACACCTTCAAAATGTCGCTGGATAAAAACCACCGACACCAAAAGCTGGAGCGTGACAACAGGCAGGATCAGGATGAGCAAAGCCCGCCCATATAGCCCACGTGGCATGTATTGTTTGAGCCAGCTAAAGAACATAGACCAAACCTAGCGGGGCAGTTCAGGATCGGAAAGCGCGATATGTCGGATGAGATTGGCCAACCGGTGACGGTGTCGCCCGGTGTGCTGCGGATCAGGGCGGGCAACCCGTCTCCGATGACTTACACCGGCACCAACAGCTATGTCGTCGCAACCGGGGATGCCTTGACCATCATCGACCCCGGCCCGATGCTGCCCGACCATCAGGACGCGCTGCTCTCAGCCGTCGCGGGACGCAACGTTACTCAGATCATCGTCACCCACAGTCACCTCGACCATGCCCCTCTTGCCCGTCCCCTGGCCGATGTGCTGCAGTGTCCAGTTGTGGCTTTTGGACCCAGTGACGCAGGCCGCAGTGCTGTGATGCAGACCCTTGCGGCCAGCGGTCTGGCCGGTGGCGGCGAAGGGGTTGACCCCGACTTTGCCCCCGACAAGACCGTCGCTAACGGTGACACGCTTCCTGGTGGCTTTAGCGTGCTGCATACGCCGGGGCACATGGGCAATCACATTGCCATTGCGTGGCGCGACGTGGCCTTTACCGGCGATCTCGTGATGGGTTGGGCCAGCTCACTTGTCTCACCGCCAGATGGCGATCTGACCGATTTCATGGCCTCTTGCCACCTTATGCTGCAACGCCCAGAGACGACATACCACCCCGGCCACGGCGATCCGGTTCTGGACCCCAAAGCACGCCTGCAATGGCTCATTGATCATCGTAATGCCCGCTCTGAGCAGATCGTCGCGGCACTGCAAACGGGACCGATGACACCTGTAGCTCTGACGTCTTTGATCTATACCGATGTGCCCAAAGCAATGCATCCCGCCGCCGCGCGCAACGTCTTTGCCCATCTTGTCGATCTGACCGGCAAAGACCGTGTGCAACCGAACGGGCCATTGTCGCAAAACTCCACATTCGCGCTCTGCTGACCACACTTTCTCAACACGTTGGCCGTCATCGGGGCGAAAGACATGATCCCACCCATCAGGCAATGCCATTGATCAGACCAATTGCGCTTTCGCCTGCCAACAATACAATCGCACCACGCAATAGACCAAAGGACTCCATACAATGATCGCCTATGTCACAGTTGGCGCCGACGATATGGCCAAGGCCAAGCGGTTCTATGCGGCCTTCCTGCCAGCCCTTGGCTACGACCTCACCGAAAGCGCCGAAGGTCTCAGCTGCGCGCTGCCCATTCGGGCAGGTCAAACATCATTGTTACCTGATTACTACGTCAAACCAACCTTTGATGGCCGCCCTGCTTCGGCTGGGAATGGTGCGATGGTGGCCTTTGAGGCGCAGACCCAAGAACAGGTCCGCGACCTGCACGCAGCCGCACTGGCCGCCGGTGGTTCCGACGAAGGCCAGCCCGGATTTCGTGCCGCATATGGACCACGGTTTTATGTCGGCTATCTGCGCGACCCTCAGGGGAATAAAATTGCCTTGTTCTCAAGCAACCCAGACGAGCCTGGTCGCGACGACTAAGCACGACAACTTTTGCAGCGTTCTATCGCCAACGCCCGAACCAACAGCATTGCAACCGGCAAAGGCCGATTTGACAAAATAGTAGGGGAAATTGGCTCCGACGGTAGGGATCGAACCTACGACCAATTGATTAACAGTCAACTGCTCTACCGCTGAGCTACGTCGGAACACTCGCGCGGTCTATAGCAACGCGACTCAGGGCCGTCCAGACTGATTTTGTGATTTTTTCGGTCGCGTGATGACCTCCCACAAATGGCTCAGCTGGCCCATTTGATCGAACAGCCCATTGATGGCACCTGCGCCGCAGGTCCGCGCCCTGTGACGGCCACCTCCAGCATCGCGTCGCGCAGGTCGCGCGGTGTATCGGCCGGCACGGGCCCTGTGCGACCGGCATCCAACCGGCCTCGATATTGCAAACCCAATTCTGCATTGAACCCAAAGAAATCTGGTGTGCACACCGCAGCATAGGCGCGGGCAACCGACTGATCCGCGTCATGCAGGTAGGGAAACGGAAATTGTTGTTCCTTTGCCATGCGCGTCATGTTCTCGAAATTGTCCTGCGGATAAGCAATCGGATCGTTTGAACATATCGCGGCAACGCCAATCCCGGCCGCTTGCAAGGCCTTGGCGTCCGCAATCATCCGATCAAGGATCGCCAACACAAACGGGCAAAGGTTGCAGATGAACATGATCAAGGCCCCCTTGGGCCCCGCAATCTGGTCCAGACCATAGGTTGTGCCGTCAGTCGCCTGCAGTGCAAACGCAGGCGCGGGCCAGTTGAAATCACAAACGGGTGGTGTGCTGGCTGCCATCGGTCTCTCCATTCTGACCTTTCCAGCTTATACAGAACCAACCTGCCTCACCAGATGACGTTCACGTTTGTGCCCTTGACCTTTCGCGCATTACCTTCAGGCTGCGATCACGCAACTTGGGGAGACTGATACATGAACAGATCACACATTCTGGGGCTCGCAGGCGGGGTGCTCCTTGCCTCCACCAGCGCTGCTACCGCCGAAAGCTTCAAATGGGCCTCCAATACGGACCCGCAAACGATGGACCCGCACGCCGTCAACTCGGCGCCTGTGCTGTCGTTCCTCAACAACATCTACGAAGGTCTGGTCCGTCGCGGGCAGGACATGTCCATCGAACCCTCGCTTGCCACCTCGTGGG